>NZ_JBWQPU010000001.1:0-388590 GCF_056620325.1 Psychrobacillus sp. Z3-81 | reverse complement strand
TTGATCTCCCACTTAGCTGTCTCCTTTCTTTTGCCATCTTGAAGTGGGAGTCCTACTGTCCCTTAATGCGGGATAAAAATAAAACGAGTAAGGCAAATAGATAAAATACAAAGAAACTAATGCTAAGTAATTAGTTTCTTTGTCATATTTATATAGTTAGTTAGCTAGCCATATTTTCCATGCGAATTTTATCTGCAATCATTGCAATGAATTCACTATTCGTAGGCTTGCTTTTTAGGTGATGAACAGTATATCCAAACATTTTAGAAATAGTCTCATAGTTTCCTCTGTTCCATGCTACTTCAATTGCATGACGAATCGCTCTTTCCACACGTGAAGGAGTTGTTTGGAACTTTTTCGCGATTTCAGGGTATAAAACCTTTGTAATGGAGCCTAGAAGCTCAATATCCGAATATACCATTTGAATTGCTTCACGAAGATAGGAATAACCTTTAATATGTGCTGGAACACCCATCTCTTTAATCAAGTTGGTGATTGTATTATCAATCATTCGTTTGTTTTGTAGCGCTTCTTTTTCAGGAGAGTTCTTTACCGGTACCTCTTGACTAGAACCTTTTCTGCCTGCAACCTGTGTAATTTGGGAAACAAGTCGTTCAAATTCAAAAGGCTTTAACATAAAGTAGGAAGCTCCAAGGTCTACCGCCTGCTTCATAACATCTTCTTGTCCAAAGGCAGTAAGCATAATCACTTGAAGATCTTTTAATCTATCATTTTTTTGAAGCGAATCTAATACTGCTATCCCATCTAAATGAGGCATAATAATATCCAATAACAAAACATCAGGTTTTATTGTTTCTAACAGCTCTAAACAAAGCTTCCCATTTGATGCAGTTCCTACAACTTCAATTTCAGGATGCTGATTGAAATAGTTATCCATTGTTCTAATTAGGTCTTTATTGTCGTCTACGATTGCAATTTTAATTTTCTCCATTATTCATCCACCTTTGAAATTATTTACACTTGTATATATTCTCTCAAATACAGCTTTTTCCTTTTATTAAATGAAAAATGAGTCTTTAATATTACAGATAATACCAATTACGACAAAATGGTATTTCTTTCTTTTTTAATGTCGAATTTTCTTTATTACTATTGTATATGTTAATTTTGTAATAATCTAGACAAAAATAAAAGTTATGATATAAATCGATAAAATGTTCATACTCTTTTTTATTATCGAAAAAAGTAGGGATGTCCTATAAGCAAGATACTCACGGGACATCCCTTCTCCTTCAGATATATGCATATGTTCCCTACAGAAAATTACTTCACGTCATAAAGGGTCGTCTCACAAGACGACCCTTTATTTCTATGGGTTTTTCTTCATCATTTCAGTAATCGCAAGTGCTGCTCCGTTTTTTGGTTTGTCCACATACATATGAGTAACAACACCAATGATTTTGTCATTTTGTATAATTGGACTTCCACTCATCCCTTGAAGGATGCCACCAGTTTTCTTGATGAGTTTTTCATCCGTCACTGTAAACTGAAATTGGTGTCCATCTACAGATGAAATTTCAATTGTGAAATCCTGTACCTTTGACTCATCAATTGATGTACGCATCATAGCTTTTCCTGTATTTATTTCTTCTAATTCAGCTACCGGAACTTCTTTGGCCTTAATTTCATCGAAGGCACCACCTTGTAACTTCCCAAAAACCCCATAAACATTATTTTCATTTACTCCACCTATTGGTATACCGTTAGCTTGATGCGAGGTAATTTTATAGCCAGGTTTTCCAGGAAGACTTTTTTTGATTTGTTCAATCGAGGATAAATAGATGGAGCCCTCCGAGAAATTAGGTGATAAGCCAGAAGCATGGTCTACTATTTGATGTCCCAACGCTCCGAATTCCTTTGTTTTTGGATCATAATAAGTTAAAGTCCCTATCCCTTCCGTTGCATCTCTTAAAAAAGGATAGAGCTTCATCAATTGATTGGAATTCAGTTTCTTTGTATACATCTTTTTGTTGCGTTCATACTGAATAATAATTTGTTCTTTACCCTTTACCTGTTTCTTCAAATCATTTATGTTGTTTACTTTTCTGTTGTCTGCCTTTTGAATAGCATCGCCCGTCCGAAGCCAATCATTATCGGTAAGCATAACATCATGCGCAAGCAATACTGCTCCATAATTTAAGTCAATCTGAATAGACTGACCAAGTGGTACTAGTGAATGTTCTTCAGCAAAAGCTGAAACACTTGAAAAGATAATCGATAAGAAAATTATTGGAATAATCGACCATTTTCGATAGCTTTTAATCATAATTCACCTCCCATAATCATTACTATGTCCCTCAGCACTCACGCTATGTGAGGTAAATAATTGTTAATAAGAAATGCTGGGCTACTTAGGCTCTTGGTCAAATATTGAATTAATAGCATACAAAAAAAAGACCCATCATTAGGTCTTTTCATTGTTTCTTAAAACTTTTTTCCGTTCTGTAGCTAATTTTAATAGCTCTTTTGAGTGCTGGAGAGTGGTTGTCGTAATTTCAGCCCCAGACATCATTCTGCTTAGTTCCTCGACACGTTTTTCTTTCGTTACTTCTTCTAACGTAGTGAAGGTTCTATTTCCATTTACCTCTTTTTTAATCATTAGATGCTGATCTGCCATAGCAGCAACCTGGGATAAATGTGATATGCATAACACTTGTGAGTTAGTGGCAATTCCTGCAATTTTTTCTGCAATTGCTTGTGCTACACGTCCACTTACTCCAGTGTCGACTTCATCGAATATAATAGAGGTGATTCCTTGATGCTTTGAAAAAATACTCTTTAAGGCAAGCATCATTCTTGATAGCTCTCCTCCAGAAGCAATTTTCGTAAGCGCCTTCATTGGCTCGCCAACATTTGTGGAAATATAAAAGGATAATTCATCTCGTCCATATTCATTATAAGAGGAAGTCGATTGTTCTTGAAACACGACACTAAAGGTCGCTTTTTCCATATAAAGCTCTTGTAATTGCTCCATAATCGCCTTGCTAAGCTGTACTGCAGCTTTTTTCCGTTTATCGGATAGGTCCTGAGCTTCTAATTCTAAATCTCGCTCTAGCTGTTCAATTTTCTCTGCCATTTTTTGAATTTGAACATCTCGGTTCATTAGTTGATCCAGGCTTTGTTGTATCTTATCTTTATAGGCTAGTATCTCTTCAATGGAGCTTCCATATTTCCTTTTCAACGTTTGGATAAGGGCTAGCCTGTCCTCCACAACTTGAAGCTGGTTATTATCATATTCCATTTCATCAAGCTGATTTTTTATTTGGTAAGAGGTGTCCTGTAAGGTATAAAAAGCAGTTGCAACACTTTCGCTGTGTTCTTGGAGAGTTTTATCAACTTCCGCAATATCCTGAAGCTCCTCCATCGCTGCACCAATATAGTCTAATCCTTTCGATTCTCCTAGGATTGCTTCATATGCACTGCTAAGTTTATCAAAAACCTTATGGAAATTTAGGAGCTTACGTTTTTCCTCTTGCAGTTGCTCTTCCTCTCCTGCAATCAGCTTTGCATCCTCTATCTCATCCACCTGAAAGGTATATAAGTCAATTTTATGTGCTATTTGTTGCTCATCAGCAGAAAGGGAAGCCAGCTCTTTCTTCCATTTCTTATACTTTCCGTATAATTCTTGGTATGCATCCTTTACTGTCTTTAATTCTTCACCGGCATATTGATCCAATAAATGAATATGAGCTCTTTCATCCATAAGTTCCTGGCTCTCATGCTGTCCATGGATATCTATTAAAGTGGATCCAATTTCTCTTAATATCCCAATGGTCACTAGCTTTCCATTGATACGACAAACGCTTTTACCAGATTCATTAATATCTCTTCTGAGAATAATAGTATCTTCATCGATATCGATTCCAACATCCTTCATTTTCTGAAAAACACCATGGGATGGATTGTTGATCATAAAGAGTCCCTCAAGCTCTGCTTTTTTTGCCCCATGTCGAATAAACTCCTGAGAGCCACGCCCTCCACAAAGGAGATGAACCGCATCAATGATAATAGATTTCCCAGCTCCTGTTTCTCCAGTAAGGACAGTAAGGCCTTCTTCAAAGCTGACTATAAGCTGATCTATTATCGCAAAATTTTTAATGGATAATTCCTTTAACATTGTCCTCACCTCTTTGACAGGAAGTGAGGAAAAACTCACTTCCAAATTCTTAAAGCATTTCTAGTAAACGCTTTTTCACTTCTTCGCTCTCTGCTTCTGTGCGACACAATATTAAACATGTATCATCCCCACAAATAGTCCCTAATATTTCAGACCAGTCCAAGTAATCAATTAAGGAACCTATCGCATGAGCATTCCCAGGGAGGGTTTTCATCACTAAGAAGTGACTAGCTCCGTCAATGCTAACAAACGCATCTGTCAAGGCACGATGCAACTTCTGGATAGGATTAAAACGTTGATCTGCAGGCAAGCTATATTTATAGCTGCCATTAGGAAGTGGCACCTTTACTAAATGTAATTCTTTTATATCTCTAGAAACTGTCGCTTGAGTGACATTATAGCCTGCATTCTTAAGATGGTCTACCAAGTCATCTTGTGTCTCAATTTCATAATTGGAAATAATATCCCTAATACGAATATGTCGCTGTCCCTTATTCATATAGTACCCCCACTGTATATTTATACTATTTATTTTATACATTAGCATTACATTGTAAAACTAACAAGAAAAAAAGCGACTCAATAAGAGTCGCTGATTATTTTAGCGAACGATGCGCTTCTTCCACAAGCCTTGAAAAATCAATGCCATGAGGAGTTATCTCCCCTTCTTCAACGCTTTGTAAATGGAAAAGAAATTCTATATTACCTTCCCCTCCTGTAATAGGAGAAAAGGAAGCATTTTTTATTTGAAAATGAATAGACTCTGCAAAGTTTGCTATATCTTCCAGTACATCTAGGTGTACCTTTGCATCACGAACTACACCTTTTTTTCCAACTCTTTCTTTCCCTGCCTCGAACTGTGGCTTTATAAGCGCCACTACTTCTCCGTTCGGAACGAGAATAGTTTTAAGAGTAGGCAATATAAGCTTTAAGGAAATAAAGGAAACATCGATGGAGGCAAAGGTAGGTAAACCCATTTGGAAATCCTCTGGCTTGGAATAACGGAAATTGGTTTTTTCCATTACCGTAACCCTCGGGTCCTGTCTAATCTTCCAAGCAAGCTGATTACTGCCGACATCCAAGGCGTATGCATGCTTTACTCCATTTTGTAGACCACAATCGGTAAAGCCGCCAGTGGAAGAGCCAATGTCTAACATAATCTGGTTGTCTAAATGGATCGCAAATTCCTCTAAAGCTTTTTCAAGCTTTAGACCACCTCTACTTACATATTTAGATACTTGCCCCTTCACTGTAAGCGTAGATGTAATATCAATTTTTTCTCCAGGCTTGTCGACACGCTCTTCCTTTATATATACTAAACCTGCCATCACTGCTCTTTTTGCTTTTTCTCTCGTTTCAAATAATCCCTGTTCTACAAGTAGAACATCAACCCGTTCTTTTGCTTTACTCATGATGATATATACCTTGTTGATTTATTAAGTGTTGATTTAATTAGTTGTTCGATTGCCTTCGAGTTGATATGAATCTCATCCAGGAGTTGCTTCACATCTCCATGCTCAATGAACATATCAGGGATACCCATACGGTGAACATCTGCTTGGAGATTTTCCTCATTGTAGAATTCAAGCACGGCACTACCAAATCCGCCTTGTAATGCACTTTCTTCTAGTGTAATGATCGGGATATTACGGGCTTGAATCTCACGTAACATATTGGCATCCATCGGCTTAATGAAACGAGCATTCACAACCTCTACAGAGATATTCTCTTGCTCTAAGGTTGAAGCTGCTTCAAGAGCCATTGGAATTGTTGTACCGAAAGTTAGAATGACTGCTTGCGTCCCTTCCTTTAGGACTTCCCAGGAACCAATCGGAATAGGCGTCAGCTCCTCATCCATTGGTACACCAAGGCCATTTCCTCTTGGATAACGAAGAGCAATTGGGCCATCATCATAATCAAATGCAGTTTTGACCATATGCTGACCTTCATTTTCATCCTTTGGCATCATAATCACAATGTTTGGCATGTGACGTAGGAAGGAAATATCGTATATCCCTTGGTGAGTTTCCCCGTCGGCTCCTACTAACCCGGAACGATCGATTCCAATTACAACGTTTAAGTTTTGTCTACAAATATCGTGTAGTACTTGATCATATGCACGTTGAAGGAAGGTAGAATAAATGACAAGCAGTGGCTTCATGCCCTCTGCTGCTAATCCAGCAGCCATTGTAGTAGCATGCTGCTCTGCTATTCCCACATCGAACATTCTTTCTGGGAATTCAGATGCGAAGCCTTCCAATTTAGAGCCAACTGGCATAGCTGGAGTAATCGCAACAATTCTGCCATCCTCTCGTGCAAGCTTTCGTGCCGTTTCAGCAACTAAGCCACTCCACGAAGGTGCCTTGGAAGAGGATTTGACAAAATCTCCAGTCTCCATTTTATAAGGACCTGTTCCATGCCAAGTACCAATTTTATCTTGCTCGGCCGGCTTGAAGCCTTTCCCTTTTTTCGTAATAACATGAATGAGAACAGGACCCTTCATTTTTTTGGCATATTGGAGATTTTCTTCTAAATCTTCAAAGCTATGACCATCAATCGGACCAAGATAAGTGAAGCCCAACTCCTCGAAGAAAGCACCAGAAACTAGAAGATATTTTAACGTGTCTTTCAGTCTTTCTGCTGTCCCGGCAAGTTTTCCACCAACGGCAGGGATTTTTTTCAGTAAGGACTCAATTTCATCCTTCGCCTTGTTATAAGTACCGTGTGTTCTTAGCTTCCCAAGAACGTTATGCAACGCTCCAACATTTGGAGCGATAGACATTTCGTTATCATTCAGAATAACAATCATATCTGTCTTTTCATGTCCAATATGGTTGAGGGCCTCTAACGCCATACCACCTGTTAAAGCTCCGTCTCCTATAATTGGCACAACAAAGTTCTTCTTTTTTTGCAGGTCTCTAGCTTTAGCCATTCCCATTGCAGCAGACAAGGAGGTTGAACTATGCCCCGCTTCCCAAACATCATGTTCACTTTCTATTCTTTTCGGAAAGCCGCAAAGACCTTTAAATTGACGAAGTGTATCAAACTGATCCGCTCTTCCTGTCAGTATTTTATGAACATACGCCTGGTGGCCAACATCCCATAGAAATTTATCCTCTGGACTATTAAAGGCCTTATGCAGGGCAATCGTAAGCTCTACAACCCCTAAATTCGGACCAATATGTCCGCCAGTCTCAGAAAGTTTTTCGATTAAAAATGACCGTATATCTTCGCTTAATTCCTTTAATTGTTCAGTATTTAAACTTTTTAAAAAGGATGGGCTAGAAATTTTCGTTAAATCCATTGCCATCACACACCTTCTATTAGATTTCCTCTATATGCATTAAGTAATATCATACCATAAAGAGATATAAAACAAACTTCGGACACTAGTTTGTACGCTTCGTTATATAATTCGCCAGCTCCACCAATAGCCCATTTCCTAAGTTTACTGTGTCTAGCGCTTGTATTGCAAGCTTATATTGTGTTTGAAGCTGTTCTTTGGCCCCAGGTAAAGTAAGTATCGATGGATACGTATTCTTCTCACTAAGAATATCCTTTCCAGCTGTTTTCCCTAATTGCTCAGATGTTCCCTCAATATCTAAAATATCATCTTGAATCTGGAAAGCTAAGCCAATATGGTAAGCATATTTTTCAAGTGCCGCTAATATATTCTCATCGGCATTCGCTATTATGCCGCCTGCTAGAACGCTAAATAAAAGAAGTGCACCTGTTTTATTCGTATGAACTTCCTCAAGCTCCTCGATTGTTAGAGATTTTCCCTCACTTAAAATATCTAGCACTTGGCCTCCAACCATTCCCTCCGCTCCAGCAGCATAGCTGAGCTGGTCAATTAGCTGCACTTTTTGCTCGGAGGTCAAGTTTTGACACCTTGCAATTATACCAAAAGCTAACGTAACAAGCGCATCTCCTGCTAAAATGGCCAATGCTTCACCAAACACTACGTGATTTGTAGGTTTGCCTCTTCTCAAATCATCATTATCCATGCTAGGAAGATCATCGTGGATAAGTGAATATGTATGAATCATTTCAATGGTGCACGCAACAGTTAAGGCATCTTCATTTTTCACATTAAGCTCTTCTAATACAGCTAGAGTATAGAGTGGACGAATTCTTTTGCCCCCTGCCTGAAGGGAGTAGTCCATTGCTTTCTTCAATTCTTCCGGGCTCTTTACTTGCTTGATAAGCTCCGTAAGTCTTCCTTCTATTTTCGGTTGGTTTTTTTGTATAAATGCTTGTAATTTATTAGTCATTATTTTGAGCCTCGTCTTTATTTTCATCCATAAATGAAACTAACTGTTTTTCAGCACTTTGAAGTTTATCACTGCACAGTTTGGACAGTTCCATCCCCTTTTGGTATAGCTCAATGGCATTTTCTAAAGGAACGTCTCCTTGCTCGAGCTGACGTACGATATTTTCTAATTGCAACATTGCTTCGTCAAATGGGATCTCTTGTTTATCCATTCTTTTTTGCTCCCCTTTCTGTCTCCGTATGTTTCACAACTGCATCTATCTTTCCGTCAGAAACGGTGACGGTAATTGTTTCTCCCTCTTGTACCTCGTGAACAGATTTGATTAATGTTCCTTCGCGATAAGTGATACTATAGCCACGATCCATTATCTTTAGAGGGTTTAAGGCCTCTAGAGTTCGAATTGCTCCATAAAACTGTTGTGTATGTTTATCAACAGTAGTAGTAATCGCTTGTTTTAACTGATTAGATAGTGTGTTTAAGGCATTTGTATGCAATGTAATAACACGCTGTGGAGAAAGCTGCTCAAATCTACTGTTTAATTGTAGGTAGTTCCTTGACTTCTCTTGTACAATTCGATTCGCTTCCCTTTGAAACTGCTGTTCTGCTCTTACATACCTTTCTATAAAAGGACGATAAAGCCTCTCAGGAGTTTCCATCACCGGTGATTGCATTGCTCTTTGTAAGCGTTTTTTTGAGTCTTCAAGCTTTTTTGTCATAAAGTGAAGGCTTGCAGACTGATAGGACAAGACATGTTTTAGTAAATTTTCTTTACTTGGAACTGCCATCTCCGCTGCTGCTGTTGGAGTAGGGGCACGTAAATCTGCCACGAAGTCTGCAATTGTTGTATCTGTCTCATGACCTACTGCACTAATAATTGGTATGTTACTTTGGAAGATTGCTCTTGCAACTGATTCTTCATTAAAGGCCCACAAGTCTTCAATTGAACCTCCACCACGCCCTACAATCAATACATCGATGTCCTGTATACGATTGGCATGCTCGATCGACTTTATAATAGAAGGTGCTGCTTGAGGTCCCTGTACAATACTTGGAAATACAAGTACCTCACTAATAGGATATCTTCTTTCTAAAGTTGTAAGAATATCTCGGATAGCTGCACCGGTTTTGGAGGTGATTACCCCAATTTTTTTAGGGAATGGAGGAATCTTCCTTTTTCTTGCCGGATGAAATAAACCCTCCGCCTCTAGTTTTCTTTTCAATTGCTCAAAGGCAAGATAAAGCTCTCCTATTCCGTCCGGTTGCATATTCGAAGCATAAAGCTGATACTGTCCAGCTGCTTCAAATACATTGATATCTCCTCGCACCAAGACATTCATTCCACTTTCTGGAACAAATTTTAGAGATCTAGCATTCATAGCGAACATAACGGATGTAAGCCGAGCTGACTCATCCTTCAAAGTGAAATAGATATGTCCACTTGAATGCACTTTTACATTTGAAAGCTCTCCCTTAACATATACGTCACGAAGGTGAGTATCGGCGTCGAATTTACGTTTTATATATTTAGTTAAAGCTTTGACAGTTAAGTATGTATGGGACAAACCTCTCACTCCTTTGGCAAGTGAAAAGCTGTCTTTCAAATGAAAAACAGCTCTATATCCTATTTATTTCTATTCTCTGCTGCTAGACAAGTATTTTCCATTAGCATAGCAATGGTCATTGGCCCTACACCGCCAGGAACTGGCGTTATTTTGGAAGCGACCTGACAAACTGAATCAAAATCCACGTCACCACATAGCTTGTTATGGTTGTCCCGGTGAATGCCAACATCAATGACAACAGCACCTTGCTTTATATAGCTTTTATCAATTATCTTGGGTTTTCCCATCGCAACTACCAAGATATCTGCTTGTCTTGTATATGTATGTAAGTCTTTCGTTTTAGAATGACAATATGTTACTGTCGCATTTTTTTGTAATAATAATTGACCCATTGGTTTCCCAACAATATTACTTCTACCGATAACCACAACATGTTTCCCTTCGATAGCAATATCACTAAGCTCTAATAGCTTTATTATTCCGAAGGGGGTGCAAGGTAAAAATGTAGGTTGACCAATCATCATTTTCCCAACACTAATAGGGTGAAATCCATCTACGTCCTTTTCAGGAGAGATGGCGGCTATTATATGATCTTCATTAATTTGAGGTGGTAAAGGTAATTGAACTAAAATACCATGAATGTTCTCATTGTCATTTAGTCGTTCTACCTGTTTTAGCAGCTCTTTTTCAGAGATGCTCTCCTCTAACTTTATCATGAGTGAATACATACCTAACCGCTCACAGGTTTTCGCTTTGCTATTGACATACGTTTGAGAGGCCGGATCATTTCCTACTAATATTACCGCTAGTCCTGGAATAATTCCCTTATTTTTTAGCGCCTCTACACGTTTATGTACGTTTTCTGTTACTATTGCAGCTATCTGTTTTCCATCAATAATCTTATTCGCCACCATCAACACCCCTCACCACAGGTTATTGTTCTGTGTACTTTGATAAAACGCCATTAACAAAACGACTAGATTTCTCATCGCCGTATAGCTTGGTAATCTCTAACGCCTCATTAATAACAACCTTTGAAGGCGTTTCAGGAAGATATAATAATTCAAAAACAGCAATACGTAGAACAGTTCTCTCAATTTTTGGTAATCGCGCTAAGGACCAATTCTCTAGCTTTTCTATTAAAGAGGCATCAATCTGTTCTTTATGTTCAACAGTACCAGCTACCAGCTGTTTTAGAAATTCATCTCGTTCCTCGGTAACATGGCTGATTGCTTCTTCTATTGTCATATCATTATTATCTAATTGAAAAAGTGCTTGAAGTGCTAGTTCTCTTGCTTTTCTACGTTTCATATACGTTCTCCTTTAAATGTAACTATCTCAACAATCATAGCATATTTTTTATAAAAGTGCTTATAAGAAAAGCTTAAAATAAGAAAAAGCAAAGAAAACCAATAGTACCATTACTAAATTAGAATTGGTAGAGTTGGCATCCTTTTTTCACTTCTAATAAAGTCGGTTAAACTCCACTACTGGCGGGCGCTTTCTGCGGAAGCCAACAGGATGTTGGTCAGGAAAAACGTTGTCACACGATGTGACGACCTTAGTTTTCCTTCCTCCCTTCTGCCTCGCTCCATTCCAATCAACTCTTTATCGACCAAGTTGAGCCGCTACATTTTTATATACAGATTCAGTAATTGCTTTATAGTGCGCAAATCATAGTACACTGCCCTAACGTTTGGCCTAGAGCTTTTTTTCTCCATAGAAAAAGAGAAGGCACGACCTCAGTCATAAACCTTCCCTTCTTTGTTAGAGCTTATTCATGTGCTTCGAATTGTACTCCAGTAATATGAATATTTACTTCTTTTGGCGTTAGGCTAGTCATGTTTTCAATAGCCTGACGGATTTGTGATTGAACTTCTTTAGCAACTGTCGGTACTGACGATCCATATTTTACTAAGCAGTAGACATCGATGAAAAGACCTTCATTTGTAATCTCTGTCTTGATACCTTTACCATGTACCTTTTTACCTAGTCGTTCAACGACACCTGCAGCGAAATTACCGCGAGTACCAGCAATTCCTTCTACCTCCGTAGTGGCGATACCTGCGATTACCGTAATCACTTCCGGAGCAATTTCAATCGTTCCTAAATGTTCTTTCCCTTCAGGAGTCATTTGAACAAATTTTTGCTCTGTATTTTCTGCCATGTAAGACACTCCTCTTATGATGATTTCATCACATCATATTTTTCTAAGAATTTGGTATCAAAGTCTCCAGAAATAAATACTTCATGATTCATCAGCTTCTCATGGAATGAGATTGTCGTTTCCACTCCATGTACAGCAAATTCACCGAGTGCACGCTTCATTTTTGCGATGGCCTCTTCACGAGTTTGACCATAAGTAATGAGCTTTGCAACCATGGAATCGTAAAATGGTGGAATGCTATAGCCTGGATATACAGCAGAATCTACTCGCACTCCTAAGCCACCTGGTGGAAGATAAAAATCCACAAGACCTGGTGATGGCATGAAGTTTTTATCCGGATTTTCCGCATTAATGCGACATTCAATAGCCCATCCATTAAGTTTAATATCTTTTTGTTCGAAAGGCAATTGTTCTCCAGAAGCTATTAGAAGCATCTGCTTGATCAAATCAATACCTGTAATCATTTCTGTAACAGGATGCTCTACTTGAATTCGAGTATTCATCTCCATAAAGTAGAACTTTTGATTAATATGATCAAAGATAAACTCGACTGTACCAGCACTTCTGTATCCAACTGCTTTTGCAGCCTTTACAGCAGCCTCCCCCATCTCCGCACGAAGCTCCTCCGATAACGCTGGTGAAGGTGCCTCCTCTACAAGCTTTTGCATACGTCGCTGAATGGAACAATCCCGCTCTCCAAGATGAACAGTATTTCCATAGTTGTCTGCGAGAACCTGAATCTCTACATGACGAAATACCTCTATGTATTTCTCTAAATAAACTCCCGGATTACCAAATGCTGCAGCGGCTTCTTTTTGAGTTACATTTATTCCTTTGATTAGTTCTTCTTTATTTTTCGCAACACGGATGCCTTTTCCGCCACCACCAGCGGTAGCTTTAATAATAACAGGGTAACCGATTTCTTCCGCTACCTTTAGGGCATCCTCCGTTGTTTCTACAATCCCTTTAGAGCCAGGAACTGTTGGAACGCCTGCTTTTTGCATTGTTTCTTTCGCTACGTCCTTAATTCCCATACTCTTGATTGCTTGAGAGGTAGGTCCAATAAAAGTAATTCCACATTCCTCACACAGCTCGGCAAACTCGGCATTTTCAGCCAAAAATCCATAACCAGGATGGATTCCATCACAGCCTGTCAGTTTTGCTACACTAATAATATTGGAATAATGTAAATAAGAATCCTTAGATGAACGAGGACCGATACAATAGGACTCATCTGCTAGCTGAACGTGAAGCGCTTCTCTATCAGCTTCGGAAAATACTGCAACTGTTTCAATATCGAGTTCCTTGCATGCTCTAATAATTCTAACCGCTATTTCTCCTCGATTTGCAATTAAGACCTTTTTCATTATCCTTGCTCCTTTCATAGATAGAATACCTTTTTCTATTATTTTTTCACAAGGAATAATGGTTGACCATATTCTACTAATTGGCCGTCTTTCACCAGTATTTCCACTATTTCTCCTGCCACTTCTGCTTCAATCTCATTAAATAGCTTCATTGCTTCTACAATACAAACAATTGTTTCTGGTGTAATTTTATCTCCCACTTTTACATATGCCGGTGAATCTGGAGAAGATGACTGATAAAAAGTTCCAACCATTGGAGATGAAATCTTATGTAAAGAGCTATCGTCAACTTGTGTTACCTCTGCAGGTGCTTGCGCTACTTCCACTGATGCTTCCTTTTCCGCGACAGCTGGTGGAGTAGCTATCAGTTTAGGCTGTTCCATAACAGAGGAGCTTTCTACTGGTTGAACAACTGTATGTGAAGCACCTTTTTCTTTTTTCTTCATTTTAATTTTTGTTCCTTCTGTTTCGTATACAAATTCATCTAACGTAGACTGATCGATTAATTTAATGATTTCTCTTATCTCTTGAATTTTCATATTGACAATCTCCTTTTATGTTCAGAATTTGTTCCTACTATTTTATTTTAAGGGTTTTCAAAAGAATTTGAAATAGTTACGTAGAAATGTTCTTAACTTTTCGTTAATTGTTTATTATTTCCACATTCAAATTTACCTTTTAAAAACCAATTATTATTCAATAAAAAAAGCGCCATTAGGCACTTTTCTTAAGGTTTACATGCTATCGAACTTCACTTCAATGTTATATGCTTTTGGCCATTCTCTCTTCACTTGATATAATATTTCATCTGCTTTTTTAGTAGATTGCTCATTCGAGATGACATCTACTAATACAGAGTCTCCTTCAATTCTCACAAGCGCATCGTCGTATCCTAATGACTTAATAACTAATTCTAGCATTGCTTCTGTCGTGTCGATTTGTACTAGCTCTTCCATTTGTGCATAAGCCTCACTCTTTTCTTCGGCAGTAAAATCATTGGAAGCTACTTGAGTAGTTAGTTGATCCTGGAGGATGCTGCGTTTTTCTTGCATTTCCATTCTCATTTCTTCATAAGCATCACTTGATATAAAAGTTTGATCGTTCGTTGAAGAAGTTTCTACTAATGCATCGTCAACAGAGTCACTTGAGAATAATTGTACACCATCAAAAGGTGAAGGTCTTTCAGATGCATAATACACAGTTACAACAGCAACTAGACTTAATAGAGTTAAAAACCAAACAGAACGTTTTTTTATGTTCATTTACTTATCCTCCATTTCCATTTCTTCAATTACTATTCGATGTGGAGATATCTGCAAAACAGATGAAAGGGTTCTAATTAAGTTATTTTGTATACGTTTATCGCTCGCTCCTTCCGCCACTACTAGTATTCCGACCAGCTCCTCTTTGTCCCCTCTACTGTCACTTGTCCATTGAAAAAATGATAAATCATTCTCCTGAACATTCTCAGAGTTACCTGCATAATGAAAGTAAATCTCAACCTTCCCTACTCCGCTCACTTTTTCTAAAATTAACGCCAGTTCATCTTTCTCTCTCACTGGAGGAGCATTGGAGGTTTCAATTTCCTTTCCTATACTAAAAACCTCTGAAACAAGTAGACTTATGACCAAAACTGCTAAGCTAATGATTACAAAACGAAAAGTGGGTTTTTGTTTTAATGAGATAGAGCTTCACCCTTCTTTTCATATTGGATAACTTACTTTATGCTAGAACTTCTTTTTATATGAAGAGATTTGTAACAATCCAAAAGATTATTGCCAGCTTTACTAGAGTACCTGTTTTGTCAGGATCCACAGACTCTATGAGAATAGAAGCTAGCTCTCCAATGACCACAATTGCGAGTATTCCAATTAAGATAGTAAAAATAAATTACTCTACCCTTTCACTCCTATTAGTAGTCTTGCAAACAGCATTGTTAAGACAATTGTAAAGAAAAAAGCAAAAGCGATGAGAACAGAAACTATCGCTAAAATAAATAAGGTTTTCCCTATATCATCAATTAGATTTGTAACCTGCCCGTCTATAAAGGGCTCCAAGATTGCGCTGAGAAGTCGGTAGAGAAAGGCGATAAGTAATGCTTGGATAGTCGGAATAGAGATTAACACTAAAATAGAAATAATTGCTGAATTACCAGTTATGACTGCTGCTGAGGATGAATAGCTTTTCATTGTACTAATACTTTCCGTCAGTAGAGAGCCTATAAAAGGAATATTGTTTTGTATTAATCTTTTAACTGTCTCATTAACCGTTCCGCTAACCGACCAGGTAATTACTCCATTAACTGTCAAGAAAATACTATAAAGCAAGAAAGTAATAGAGGTTGTACCTATTAAAGTCATTCTTAGTAAGTCCGATAGTTTGGAGAAAGAGGTTGCTGGATGTATTCTTGTAATCAAATCGAACAGAAATATTGCGAGCAATAATGGAATAAGAACCTTGTCCGCTAAAATGGTAGTAAACGTACTAAAAAGCATGACAACAGGGTTCCAAAGGGTAATAAGGAAAGCCCCTCCCGAAACAGCGATACCAGCCGTCAGTAGAGGATAGACACCGACAAATATGACTACCATCTCACTTGTAAGTGTTTGAATCATTTGAACTACTCGAAATGCCGGCTCCAGACAATAAAAACAAATGATCGCTATAAATAGTATTCTAAGCAATCTTTTACTGGCGGGAAGAATCCATTCAAAACAAAGGAAGATAAACCCGAACAAGAGAACATATAAAAAGGTTTGTATAACTTCTTTTGCTGGCTGCAATATAGCGGCAATTATCTCTTCCATCATCTCTCCGTCCTTCAGGTAAGTGATTCTATAATTGCAAAAAACTTTTGGAAAAATGGTTGCATATGCTGAATCCATATAAGTAACAGAATTGCCTTCGTGGTAAACGTGATGATGGATGCAAGGCTTGTATATTCGTATTCAATAAGTAGCTCTTCAACGATTTGCGAAAGGAAAAGTAAAAACATGGAGAACAAAAGTAGTTTTATTACTGGTTGTACGACTGATGGAATGACACCTAAGAAATCATTTACAAAAGGAAATACCGTTGACTGAGCTATGTATGTTAAAAATAAAAAGATGAAGATAGTATAAATAATAGAATGTAATTTAGGGTATATTTCTTGGATAAATTGCAGCAAACAAAAGGCTAATATAATCGTTACATATACAATCATACTCTTAACTCATAATAAGCCATTCTAAAAATGCGGAGATTTCAAAGAAGAAGAGCTTTAAAAGTCTAAGAAGTTCAATTGTCATGTAAATATAGCCAACAAAAAATAAGAAAAACGCAAACTCCTTTTTCCCTGTAGATTCGAAAAACAAGTGAAGAATAGCTATTAATAAGCCTATACCCGCTACTCGAAGTACATCGTGAAGTTCCACAATGTCTCCCCCTTCCATATTTTTATCATATGAACTAGCCAATCAGAATATGAACGGAAGCTAGGAATGCGGGTGGAAGATACATTAGGCACAAGAAGCACCTGAAGCTGAAAAAGAAAGAGGAAGAAATAGAGGAAACTCGTTGAAAAAGAAGAAACAAAAAACACCAACGATTCTGCCAAAACGACAGAATCATTGGTGTCATTCTTTTAAATTATGCTCTTGATACGTAAGAGCCTTCATCTGTATTAATGATCAGCTTATCCCCAACATTAATGAATAGAGGGACAGTAACAACTAAGCCAGTTTCAAGTGTAGCTGTTTTAGAACCACCACCAGATGTATCACCTTTAATACCTGGCTCTGTTTCGATAACCTCTAATTCAACGGATTTAGGTAACTCTACTCCCAGCGTCTCGCCTTGATATTGAATTACATGTAATTCCATATTCTCACGAAGGAATTTTAATTCATATTCAATTTGGCTTGCATCTAGTTCAAGCTGCTCATAAGTTTCTGTATCCATGAAGATATGTTGATCTCCACTCGCATACAAATATTGCATCTTTTTATTATCGATTTGTGCTTTTTCTACTTTTTCTCCTGCACGGAAGGTTTTTTCGTTTACAGATCCATTTCTTAGGTTACGTAATTTCGATCTAACGAACGCAGCACCTTTACCCGGTTTTACGTGTTGGAAATCTAAAACACGGTAAAGAACTCCATCAACTTCAATAGTTAAACCAGTTTTAAAATCATTAACAGAAATCATTTTATTTCCTCCTATTTACTTTAGAATAAGTAATTCTTTTGTAGAATGTGTTAGCTTTTCTAAGCCGGTCTCCGTAACAAGTGCATCGTCTTCAATCCTGACACCACCAATGTTTGGAAGATAAATACCTGGCTCAATCGTAATAATCATTCCAGGTTCTAAGACTACTTCGGAACGGAAGGAAAGTCCAGGTCCTTCGTGCACTTCTAGTCCGATTCCATGACCTAGGGAATGTCCAAATGCATCTCCATAGCCCTTAGAAGCAATGTAATCTCGTGCAATTGCATCTGCTTCTTTCCCGGTCATTCCAGGTTTGATTTTATCTAACGCTAGCAGTTGAGCTTCCAACACCACTTGATAAATCTCTTTTAACTGGTCACTTGGCTCTCCTACTGCTAATGTACGAGTTGTATCAGATATATACCCTTTATATAGTGCTCCAAAATCTAATGTCACAAAATCTCCGTCTTCAATTATTTTCTCGGTTGCCACACCATGTGGAAGAGCCGAGCGGGTTCCAGATGCAACAATTATATCAAAGGAAGAGGATGTTGCACCGCGTTTACGCATGAAGAACTCAAGCTCATTTGAAACGTCTAACTCAGTCATTCCAGGCTTTATGTATGTCACAATATGCTCGTAAGCTTCATCAGCAATACGACAGGCTGCCTTTATTATACTAATCTCTTCATCCGTCTTAATCAAGCGAATTTTTTCTACAAGACCAGCAAGTGGAACCAAGTCAGCAGAAACTGCTTTCTTATATACCTCGTAGGTACCGTAGGATACGTCTTCCTTCTCAAATCCTAAAGATTTGATTCCCATTGCTTCTACTTGGGTTGAGACTTCCTCTACTAATGTTTTCTTATGTTGGACTATACGAAAATCTTTTACCTGACTCGCAGCCTGCTCTGTATATCGAAAATCAGTGATAAAAATGGCATCCTGTTGCGAAACAATGGCAACCCCTGCTGTTCCAGTAAAGCCAGTCATGTAACGACGGCTATTTTCGTTGGTGATTAATAGAGCATCCACACCATGTTCCTGTAAAGCTGCACGTAACTTTTCCAATTTCATCATTAGCCCTCTTCTCTTATTTTAATGACCACTCTGAATCATTTTATCATAGGAGAAGAAAGCGGTAAATTTTCATTTTTCAATAGGATCATCCTGAGATTGGAAAATTGCTGACTCTACGATAAATCTCGAAAGGATTAGTACGATACAAATAAATGGAATAGACATCTTTTTAATTGTCTTAACTGCTGACTCTCCGTCTATTATGAACCATTCAGCAACGAAGGCGATTATTAATCCTAAAGCAAGACTAGTGATTGAAACAGGTACTTTTATAAATAAAATACTCAAAAAATATAACCCGATTCCTATAGCCCAAATAACTAAAAACAATATTCCCCATTTTATTATCCAATGGCTGTCGACAAAAATATCAAACTTTTTCGTATAACCAACTGGGTTCCATTTCACGAAATGAAAAAAAGAAAGAAATTTCAATAGTATGAGCGCTAATAATGCTGCTGATAAGCTTGTTACAATAGATAACCATTTCATAAAATACCCTCCTTAAAGGGTAGTTTGTGAAAAAGAAAAATGAATTAATCAATTATGACCAAGAAATTCTCCCATTCCATAGATTATTTTCAATCCTCTATTAAAAACGGCCAAATTTTTACTTCCTTTCGCTGAGAGAAATGCAATATCGGCTCATCATTTTCTACTTCAATCCCTTGTTTAGATAGCATTGTATTCAAATAAAAATTTGCCTGGGCATCATGCAATAACCAAGGTGGATGTAATATTTCTCCTCTTAGAATCTTCCCTGTGTCATTCACTGTATATAAACAGTATCTTTCTGCCATCCATTCTGCAAATGAACCCTTCGCTGGATAATAGGGCTTAGATACAGGCTTGTAGCTACAAACTAATTTAGGCTCAAGCTGGCTCTTCCTTTTACTTTCATATTCGACTAAAAATCCATCCTCTTTCACTGACATATGAGCATAAACATATGGCAAATGCAAAAAGGTTCTAGCCGCTTTCACAGCCAAGCTGTTCATTGCATCCAAGCTAAAGAAATAAATACCTGGTTTTCCATCAATCGTTACGTAAGTTCTAACATTTAATTCTGGGAAACGATTGGTGCCAGGGATTGGTGGGATGCCCCTCCCTCTTAAGCCTGTTATATAAAATGGAACAATTCCTACCCAGGCCATTCCGTTGAAAGTATCTAAGGGGAGCTGTTCTGGCATCAGCTTTTTTAGTTTAACCGGGTCCACAGGATAATGTGCGAACAGGACATTATTCCATACTTGTTTCATCGCCCAAGGAATTTTAGGTAATGGCCAGCCACGATGACTTGCATCCCAACTTTCGGTTTTTTGAATATTATCACGTATTGACACACTACCCCTCCTTCAAGCTTCGATACCCCTTTTGTTTTCTTTATACCCAAATGGACTTTATATTAACCGAAAGAAAACACAGCATTTCCAAGTAGAAGAGATTTATTACCAAAATAAAAAACACTCCTTTGGATTATAAGAGCCAAAGGAGTGCCATTTATCATACACCTTATATTATATAATGCAACTTAATGTAAACGAGCAATTGCTAAGCCTTGAGTTTAGAGCCCACATTTTAACTGTGCGTTACAGTTTGTACATGTGTTACAGCCACCCATTTCTTCGACTGTACCTTTTCGACAAACAGGGCACGTGTTCCCTACTTCTGAACCGATTTTCACATTGGTCGACCGTATATCTTGTATTGTATCAATAAGGACTATCGGTCTCTTTTCTAGAACCTTTTCTTCATGTGTTACATCGTCCATTGTATTTTCTTCAGCCTTCAGTGTCAGTACTTGTGAATCACGGCTACCGTCCACATAAACAGTACCACCTTTTGCACCGCCACGATAAAGTCTTTCATAAACTGCCTCTACCTGCTCCACTGTATAACCCTTCGGTGCGTTTACAGTTTTAGAGATGGAGCTATCAATCCATCGTTGAATGATACATTGAACATCAGCGTGCGCTTCTGGTGACAGCTCCATCGCTGTAACAAACCAATTAGGAAGATTATTAGCATCTGCTTCCGGATGTTCATTTAGGTACTCTTGAACAATATCAGCTTTCACTTCAATAAACTTCCCTAAGCGTCCACTTCTGTAATAAGTAAAAGAATAATATGGCTCAAGCCCTGTAGATACCCCTACCATCGTTCCTGTTGAACCAGTTGGTGCCACAGTCAATAGATGAGAGTTTCGAATTCCTTTTTCCAGTACAGCTTGTTGAATTTCTTCCGGCATTGATTGCATGAAGCCTGTTTCTGTAAATGCTCTGCGAAGACGCATTGTTTCTTCTTCGGTCTCTCCGGTTAAGAATGGGAAGCTTCCTCTCTCGGTCGCAAGCTCTGTAGAAGTTTCGTACGCTGTAACTGCAATCGTCTTAAAGATTTCTTCCACGAGCGCGTTCCCTTCCTCAGAACCATACTCCTTCTCGCAGTAGATCAATAAGTCAGCTAGACCCATTACACCAAGTCCTACTCGGCGTTCTCCCAGAGCTTGTACTTTATTGTCCTCTAAGAAATATGGTGTTGCGTCAATTACGTTATCTTGCATACGAACCCCAACTCTTACAGTTTCCTTCAAAGCCTCATAGTCGACTGTTTTATCCTCTTTATTTGCAAATTGCGCAAGGTTAACTGCTGCTAAATTACACACGGAGTAAGGTGCCAATGGCTGCTCCCCACATGGGTTTGTAGCAACAACTTTTTGGCCGTATGCGACAGCGTTTGTTTTATCGTTGGCATTATCAATAAAAAATACACCTGGCTCTGCAGAGTACGTAGCACAGATATTAATTAGGTTCCATAGCTCTTTCGCCTTTACAGTACGGTATGTTCTTACTTTGTAGCCCATGCGCTCCCATTCACGCACATCTCCAACTAGATGCCAGTTTTGGTTATAAAACTCCATCTCTTCTTCCGTATAGGTCTCTATAGCAGGGAAACGAAGGGCAAAGTCTCCGTCCTCCTCAACAGCATTCATAAACTCGTCTGTTAACGTAACGGAGATATTGGCACCTGTTAAAAATTCAGGATTATGCACTGTATATGTGCCGCCATCTCTAAGCTTTGTTTCAGCGTCCTTTATAATGTCTTCACTGAAGCCTCCAAGGCCAGGTATGGATTTATAGTTTAATAAACCTTGATACATCGCTTCTTCTTGAGGAGTTAAAGGCTTAAATTTAAGCTTGTCCTTTGCAAGCTGTTTAATCGTTTCATCATTTGTATTCTCAATTAAAAATCTTAGAATACGAGGGTTTTGCATTTTAGAAATAATAAATTCTGCAATATCTGGATGCCAATCCGCTAGCATGATCATCTGCGCACCACGTCTTGAACCACCTTGCTCCACTAAATGTGTGAGTTTAGCTATATCATCTAACCAAGAGACAGAACCAGAGGATTTACCGTTTACCCCACGAGCCAATGTGTTGCGCGGGCGAAGTGTGGATCCATTTGAACCAACACCACCACCACGGCTCATAATTTCCATTACTTGTTTTCGATGATCACTGATCCCCTCTCTAGAATCAGCAACAAATGGCATTACATAACAGTTAAAGTAGGTTACATCCGTACCAGTACCTGCTCCATATAGAACTCGTCCAGCTGGAATGAATTTAAGAGAAACTAGCTGTTGATAGAACTTTTCAAACCATTCGGCTCTTTTTTCTTCCGTTTTCTCTACAGAAGCAAGTCCAGTAGCATTACGCTTTGCGATTTGCTCATAGAAAACTTCCAGTGGCTTTTCAATCACACTTAACGGTCTAGTAATGATGCCTGTTTTTAGCTTGGAGCTGTCGTCAATTGCACTTCGATAGTCCTCTTCGATTAAAACTTCTGCTGTTTTAGCCTCTTTGTCAATTGACACAATATACCCTAGACCTCTTGCTGGAAATTTAGGATCTTCTTTTACCGTTAAAACGACAAAATCTCCCACTTTTAGCGTTTTCTTTTCAGTGTCTTTAAAAGAGTAGCGATCAATCATAACAAGTCGAGAGACACCCTTATGTGTCAATTTCATATCTTCCGTTATTGGATGAACTTGAGGAAATAAATCGATGTCCTTGTTAAGTTGAGGAATATTTAAATCCAAAGCTGTTACATTTGTAGTGGTTACCATTTATGCTTCCTCCATTCTACATCTCTCTTATATACAAGATGTAGTAGTTTTATTTATCATACGGCACTATATATAGAGGTGTAAAGCAATTAATACAAAGAATGTAAATTTAAGTATTATTTCCTATTTTTGCTTTTCTCTATATGTCTTAGTGACTTTTATTTTCTAAAATTCCATTCTTTTCTCCCATATCGCTCGTTAACAAGCTCATTTACATAACTTTCTTGTTCAGAGGTCAATCGAAATTCTATTAAGTCAATGTGTAAAGCATCTTCGAATCCATTTTTAAAAGCTTGCTTACACATGTCGATTGAAATCTGATTTTGTAATAATTTGTTAATCGCAACAGCTTTCTGAGATACACTAGCTTCAACCCTTTCTTTTTCTTCCTTCGAGGAGAAACGAAAAGTATTAACCAGCTTTTCAATATCTAGGTCCAAAAGAATAGAACCGTGTTGTAAAATAACACCTTTTTGTCTTGTTTGTGCACTGCCAGCTACTTTCCTTCCTGCTACAACAAGCTCATACCAGCTTGGTGTGTCAAAACAGACGGCTGTTTTCGGCTTCTTTAAAGACTCTAGTTCTTCCACTGTGCTAGGAATGGAAAAATAAGCATCTAAACCAAGATGCTGGAATCCCCTTAATAACCCCTCACTTATTTTACGGTAAGCTTCTGTTACGGTAGTCGGCATATCAGGGTATTTTTCCGAAACAACGACACTATATGTTAATTCATGTTCGTGGAGCACTGCCCTACCCCCAGTCGGTCGTCTAATAAAGCCCAAACCCTGAGCTTTAACAGCCTCCATGTTCACTTCTTTTTGCACAGACTGAAAATAACCTATCGATAGAGTAGCAGGATTCCATTCATAAAACCTAATTACCGGAGGGATGAGTCCCTCGCTATGCCAGTCTAGGAGTGCTTCATCCATTGCCATATTATAAGCTGGATCACAAGGACCAGAATCCAAATAGTACCATTTAGCCTTTTCCAACAGACGTCCTCCTTTATAAAGCATAACGATATTCATTTTATCAAATAGATTGAATTGTATCTAGCAAATCTTTTATAATAGATTTAAGCATAGAAAGGGGAAAGACCGTGTTAGAAATTCTATATACTATCATTGCAGTATTAGTAATACTGGTAGCGTATGCGGCTATTTCTGCATTCCGCATAAAAAAAGCAGTAACAAATCTCAACCAAGAAGAATTTATCAAGGGTTATCGAAAAGCCCAGCTAATTGATGTAAGGGAGCCTAAAGAATTTGATGCTGGACATATTTTAGGCGCACGTAATATCCCTTCCACGCAGCTTAGACAGCGCTTCAAAGAAATCCGACCTGACAAACCAGTTTATCTTTATGATCAAAATGGTGCAAGAAGCTCTCGAGCAGCATTATTCCTTAAGAAAAAAGGATATACAGACCTTTATCAGCTTCAAGGTGGATTCAAAACTTGGACAGGGAAAATAAAATCAAAATAATCTCATAAGGTTTCTTCTTTCAAGGAGAAACCTTTTTTATTGGAGGAAAAAATGAAAAAAAAGATTCTATTCCCAAACAAGGAAATATACAGAGAGACTCATCCTGCATATGAAAATTATGCGATATTTAATCGGAGAGTCATTGAATTGTTACAAGTACATAAAGAAGGAAACTGGGTACCTATAGATTTAGACATCACGCAATATGATACCAGTCTACTAGAAATGATGGAGAACAACTTGATCAATTACGATGTATTAGCAACTATATACGAATCAAAGCCCTCCTATAAAATCTCTAGTAATTCTGAGTTTACTATGGATAGTCAACTAGAAAACTTGTTATCCTTTGACAATAAATTAGTTTTTTTCCCTGATTATGAGGTAGCAATCACACATACATTCTATTTTTCCTTTGACCATACCTGGCCAGCATTTCACTTTTTTGCAACATCACCTCAAAAAGCTATATATTTCCTAAACGAGATCGACGAAAAGATGAGAAAACTTCTTATGCAATCAATCACATATCTCGTGGATACAGAAAATGGTGTGCAAAGAAGAAAGTATGGAGAACAAGCAGTAGTAAATAGAGAGGATGTTCTACTCGAGGAATCCATCAAGAGAGATATTTTTCGATCCATTGATGAATTTTTTAAAGAAGATGGAAGATTCTTCAAAGAATACGGCTTACCATATAAAAGAGGAATACTTCTTTATGGTTCACCCGGTAACGGTAAAACCACTTTGGTAAAATCCATAACCGGCTCCACAAAAGCTCCAGTCGTGTATTGGCAAATAACTGAATTCACTGGGAGCCATTCTATACAAAGTGTCTTTGGAATAGTTACAAGACTAGCACCAGCGATTCTTGTAATAGAAGATATAGATTCCATGCCTGAATATACTCGTTCCATCTTCCTAAACACGCTGGATGGTGTCCAATCGAGAGAGGGACTTTTCATTATCGGTACAACCAATTACCCTGAAAAAATTGATCCTGCCTTAATTAACCGAGCTGGAAGATTTGACCGTGCTTATGAGATACCTTCTCCATCTGAAAAGCAGCGGAAAGAATATCTAGTTAAATTAGATATTCAGCATATCTTCTCAGAAGAGCAGCTTGCAGATGCAGCGAAACGCTCTACCGGTCTTTCGATGTCTCAGCTAAACGAGCTGTATATGTCCGTTGCCCTCAATTGGCATTATGACGGAGAGCTTGGATATGAAAAACGAATTAGAGAACTACAAGAACAAAATAAACGCTCTAACAAAAATGCTTGGGAAGACTCCGATAGCTCTATAGGTTTTTAAATCAAAAATAAAAGGGGTGTCCCATTAAGTAGAAAACTTATGGACCCCTTCCTGCTTTGATAGATATATGCTATTTATCATTGCTCCTGGGGTGGTCGCATCAATATGTCCCGTCCCTAACAGCAAGGGGCCGTCTCAAAATGACTTTTTTAGACGGTCCCTTTCTATATTTTAAACATTAGAGGCTCCCTACGAAATTGGTAGACTCACTCTTTGCCTCCTCTAGAAATTCCTCTAGTAGCATACAAAAAAGTAAAGGCTCAGCCAAAGGTAGCCCATGACCAATGCTTGGTAGTATTAGTGCCTTACAATTATTGTGTCTGGACATAAGCTCAAAAACGGAATCCTTCATTACTGTTCTTTCTTTATTTCCTGCAGTCACAAGCAACTTTGACTGGTTAGACTTAAAACATTCGGGTAATTCGTAGGACATATTTTCTTCAAGCATAGAAAGTAATATCGTTTTTGATATATTAAGACTTTCCTTATAGTATTGCTCGTATTTGTCCTCTGGTATGAACAGTGACCTTGCTTGAAGTTTCGAGAATTTCTTATTTTTTATTAGTGGATAAGACAGCAAGGCAGTGGGCTTCACCATTTTCTTTATTAAGGGCATCGGCTTTACCGTGGCGCTATTAATCATCGCGTAATCTATCATTGTTGGCTCTTTGGCAAGCATTTCAAGTGCTATTTGTGCTCCAATCGAAAAGCCAACCACAATAATCTCCTTATTAGGTACGTTCGTCTTTAAATAATCTATAAGTTCTTCTGCACACTTCTTGATAGAAAAGCATTCTTTAGCTTCACTCCTACCATGTCCTGGCAAATCAGGTACAATGCAATGATAATTATGAAAATAAGCAACGTGCTCTTCCCACATCCAGCCACTAACTCCTCCACCGTGTATAAATAACAATACGGAAGGATGTTTTTCTCCGGTTTCCCTAATATACAACGTCATTTGAACTCCCTTCAAAACAGTATTTTCTTTCCTTTATATATGTTTAATATTTGTACGAATGAACAATTAAATAGTTTCACTGCTTATTTTTCATGAATTGGATTCACTGGACATAGTTGCAGAATAAATTAGAAAGCTAGCGAATGTAATAGCAAAAGCGTTGGAGTTTGGCGAAAGAGAGATGCTTCGTCTATTTTTGAGCTAATTAGGGGAAAATTGGAAATCCCTTTATTCTCGTTCGGCTGGGATTTACTCTCACTCGGCGGAAGGTTACTCTCGGTTGGGATCAGTTTATTCTCGGATAGGAGCAGTTTACTCTCATTCAGCGGATTTACTCTCATTCAGGTGGTACTTACTCTCAGATAGCCAAGTTTTACTCTCACTTAGAATGGTGGAAGGGCATGGCCGATGTCTGCTAGGGATAGTGGAGATGCCTTTATTCTCGTTCGGCAGAGATTTACTCTCATTCAGGTGGTATTTACTCTCAGATAGCCGGGTTTTACTCTCGCTTAGAATGGTGGAAGGGCATGGCCGATGTCTGCTAGAGATAGTGGAGATGCCTTTATTCTCGTTCGGCTGGGATTTACTCTCGCTCGGCGGAAGGTTACTCTCGGTTGAGGTCGGTTTATTCTCCGATAGGAGCAGTTTACTCTCATTCTGGAGACATTTATTCTCGGATAGGCAAATGTTACTCTCAGTTAGAATCCTCTAAGTATAAAAAAGCTGTCTTACGATTCAAGGGAATGAATCAGAAGACAGCTACATTATTTTATGCTTTTGTATAGCGTAATACCGGTTTACGTGCAGCTTTCGTTTCATCCAGGCGGTTAATCACCGTTGTATGTGGTGCGTTTTGTACCATCTCCGGATTTTCTTCTACTTCCTTCGCAATTTGAATCATCGCGTCACAGAAAGCATCCAATGTTTCTTTAGATTCCGTTTCTGTAGGCTCAATCATCATGCCCTCTTCTACGTTCAGCGGGAAATAGATTGTAGGTGGATGATAACCGAAGTCTAACAGACGTTTTGCCATATCAAGCGTACGCACACCTAGTTTCTTTTGACGACGGCCGCTAAGCACGAATTCATGTTTACAATGACGGTTATATGGAAGATCAAAATAAGGCTCTAATCTTCTCATCATATAGTTCGCATTTAAGACAGCATACTCTGTTACCGCTTTTAATCCATCAGGACCCATTGAACGAATATAGGTGTAAGCACGCACGTTAATTCCAAAATTGCCATAGAAAGGTTTTACACGACCGATTGTCTGTGGACGGTTGTAATCAAACGTATATTTCTCATCTTTCTTCACTAGGACTGGACTTGGTAAAAACGGGATAAGGTCTGCCTTCACTCCAACTGGGCCTGATCCTGGACCTCCACCACCATGTGGACCTGTGAACGTTTTATGAAGATTTAAGTGCACACAGTCAAAGCCCATGTCTCCTGGACGAGCTTTCGACATAACGGCATTTAAGTTTGCCCCATCATAGTATAGCTTGCCACCGACACCATGAATGATTTCTGCAAGCTCTAAAATATGCTCCTCAAATAACCCTAGTGTGTTAGGGTTCGTAAGCATTAATGCAGCTGTATCAGGACCCGCTACTCTACGAAGATCCTCTAAATCAACAAGGCCATCTTCGTTGGATTTTACCGTGATTGTTTCAAAGCCAGCCACTGTTGCGGATGCAGGATTTGTACCATGAGCAGAATCCGGTACAATAACTTTCGTACGGTCCATATCTCCATTCGCTTCATGAAAGGCACGGATCATCATAAGGGCCGTCCATTCCCCGTGAGCACCTGCAGCAGGTTGTAATGTTACTTCATCCATTCCAGTAATTTCAACTAAGGATTGCTGCAAGTCATACATTAGCTCCATAGCTCCTTGCACGGTCTCTTCCTCTTGTAATGGATGAATATTAGCAAAGCCTGGGAATCTCGCTACAGACTCATTGATTTTCGGATTATATTTCATCGTACAAGAACCAAGCGGATAAAACCCTGTGTCTACCCCATGATTGCGATTGGATAAAGCAGTATAGTGACGCACAATATCTAACTCGGATACCTCAGGCAGCTCTGCTTCTTCTTTTCGGATTAGTCCTTCCGGAAGGATTGTAGAAAGGTCTACTTCAGGGACATCTAGCTCAGGCAAGCTATATCCAACTCGTCCTTCTCTTGTAATTTCAAAAATTAATGGTTGATTATCCTTATGCATAAAGAGCCCCCATTTCTTGCACGAGTGCATCTATCTCTTCTTTGGTACGCTGTTCTGTTACAGCAATTAACACATGATTTTTTAAATCAGCATTTACTTTTCCTAAATCAAAGCCACCAATGATTCCTTTTTCTAAAAGCTTATGATTGCCTTCAGAGATAGATCCACCTGCTTTCACGACTATTTCATTAAAATGAGCACCTTGGAATGGCACCTCAAAGCCCGCTTGCTCGAATGCTTGCTTAGCATAATGTGCTTTTGTAATATTTTGAACAGCCATTTCTTTTATTCCTTTTTTCCCAAGAGCTGTCATAGCCACAGAAGCAGCCAATGCGTTTAGCGCTTGGTTAGAGCATATATTAGATGTCGCTTTGTCACGACGGATATGCTGCTCACGAGCCTGAAGTGTCAACACGTACCCACGACGACCTTCTTCGTCTGTTGTTTCTCCAACTAGACGTCCTGGAACTTTACGCATTAACTTGGAAGTAACTGCGAAAAATCCACAATGTGGTCCACCGAATGCTTCAGATATCCCGAAAGGCTGCGCATCACCTACTGTTATATCTGCACCAAGCTTGCCAGGTGGAGTTAGTACCCCAAGAGAAAGAGGGTTTGCTGATACAATAAATAATGCATTCACTGCATGAGTGATCTGCTCTACCTCCGAAAGATCTTCTATTTGACCAAAAAAGTTTGGATACTGAACCATTACACCGGCAGTATTTTCATCTACAGCCTTTTCTAATTCTTCTAGATCCGTTACGCCATTCTTCATAGGAACAGTAACTACTTCAATGTTTTGCCCTCTTGCATAGACCTTTACCACATCAATATATTCTGGATGAATTGCCTCAGAGACTACTAGCTTCTTACGACGAGTATGTCCCGCAGCAAGATTTCCTGCTTCTGCTAACGCTGTACCGCCATCATACATAGAGGAGTTAGCCAAATCCATCCCAGTCAATTCACAGATCATTGTCTGGAATTCGAAAATTGCTTGTAGTTCTCCTTGAGAAATCTCTGGCTGATACGGTGTATAAGCAGTATAAAATTCTGAACGTGAAATAACATGGTCCACAATGATAGGCTTAAAGTGATCGTACACACCTGCACCCAAAAAGGACGCATATTGTTTGCTGTTTGCATTTTTTGCAGCAAGCTGTGACAATTCTTTTAGTAATGCAGCTTCTGCTTTTGCAGGCTTAATATTATATTCTCCTTTGAAACGAACCTTCTCAGGAATATCAGCAAATAATTCATCAACGGAAGAAATCCCAATAACCTCTAACATTTCTTGCTGATCTTTTTCAGTCATTGGTAAATAACGATGCTTCATGAAAGGATAACCTCTTTCTTCTGATTATTTTTCTCTTTTATAAAAAGGAGTCGCAACAGTTACTGCCTTTAAGCGCTTGTTTCTTATCTCTACTTCTACCTCTTGACCAAGCTCTGTATATGCTGTTTCAATTAGCGCAAGACCGATGTTCTTTTTAAAGGTTGGGGACTGTGTTCCCGTAGTGACAAATCCGATTTGCTTATCCCCAACATAGACTGGATAGCCTGTACGAGGAATCCCTTTATCAATCATTTCGAGTCCAACGCTCTTTCTAGGTATGCCATTTTGTTTTTGCTCTACTAACACTTCTTTGCCAAGAAAGTCAGCATCTTTCTGAAGCTTTACCACAAAGCCGATGCCTGCCTCAAGTGGAGAGATATCCTTCGAAAGCTCTTGACCGTATAATGGAAGACAAGCCTCAAAGCGCAATGTGTCTCTAGCACCTAGGCCGCAAGGTAGAACACCTTCCTCTTCTCCTGCTTCTAGAAGCTCTTTCCACAAGTCTGCTACATCTTCGCTAGATGCATAGATTTCGAATCCATCCTCCCCGGTATAACCAGTTCTGGACACAAGCACTTTTTTACCAGCCACTTCAACCTCATCTTGAAAACGGAAGAATTTAATAGAAGAAAGGTCTGTAGAGGTAAGCTTTTGAAGTATCTTTTCTGCCTTTGGTCCTTGCAATGCCAATAGTCCATAGCTATCAGAAAGGTTAACAAGCTCTACGTCATCTGTTGCATGCTGCTTTATCCAGTTAAAGTCCTTTTCAATATTACCTGCATTTACGACTAATAAATAATGATTTTCTTCAAGCTTATAAACTAACAAATCATCTACTATTCCACCATCGGTATAACACATAGCAGTATATTGCGCTTGACCAACTGCCAATTTGGAAACATCGTTAGTTATAAGTTTTTGTAAGAAGGCTTCGCTTCCTGTCCCTTTTACAATTATCTCTCCCATATGAGAAACATCGAATAATCCAGCTCTTGTACGAACAGCCTCATGCTCTTCTTTAATGCTTGAGAATTGGACTGGAAGTTCCCAGCCACCAAAATCAATCGTTTTTCCACCATAAGCTGCATACACATCAAATAAAGGTGTCCTCTTTAATTGCTCAGTCAAGTAATTTCCTCCTTCTCTTACGTTCAAGCTTGCGTTCCTCCAAGACCATAAAAAAGGACAGAGGAACCCCTTTGTTACTAAGTAGGTTTCTCTGTCCTGGCACCTGAAAGTTTACCAAAATGGCTTTCCTCTTTGGTGGCTTCTCAAAACTATAGACAAGCACTCTCCAGAGTTGCGTCCTATATGAGTTCTTTTGCCTGAGAGATTCATAATCTTCGCATTATTTGCTCCTTCGGCGACGCAATGGCGTTCTCTCCCCATATAATCATCCGCTATGAAAATGATTATTCTTCATCTTTGTCTATATCCTAACATTATGGGGTAAATAAGGCAATCAATTTTAGTATTATATAGAAGATACGAACATTAAACAAATTTCTGATAAAATCATTCGCCTTTCAAACGTTTTACTTGAAAAGCAGCATACTCTGTTATTTGCCTTAAGTGTCTATTTTGAGTTCGGATTGTAATATGGGCTGCTTTTCGATAGAATTTCTTCCTACTATTATATAGCTGCTCCAATTCCTCTCTTGTACTTTGCTGAACGATAGGACGATTTTTATCATGACGGATCCTTATCCAAATATCATCGAAAGTAGCGTCTAAGAATAGCACTAGTCCAGTTTGTCTCATAATCTGGATATTTTTCTCACTCATAGCTACACCACCACCAGTGGAAATGATACATGATTCCTTTCGAAAATTTTTTAGAAACTCTGTTTCAAGTTTTCGAAAGTATGCCTCCCCATCCGTTTCAAAAATTTCCGGAATAGACCGCTTCTGCTGTTTAACAATTTCCTTGTCCATATCGTAATAAGGCATCTTTAATAGATAACTTAGCCTTCTACCTATTGCACTCTTGCCACTACCCATAAATCCAACTAAATAGACTTTATACATTTTTTCACCACTCACTACATACCAGTATTATTTTGTCGTTTTTTAATATTTTCTATTTTAATGATAGTAGCATTAATATTGGTTAATTCCAATGAATCATACGTTCTATATTTTGTTTGGTAGGCGGATGTCATAGAAATAATAGAAGCTGTTACTAGCAATAGTAATAATATTGTTGCAGGTAATAGCATGCCTTTTTCATTGTTCAGCTTCTGTAACATAAATAGTATGCTCCTTTTCTGAACCATTTTTGAATCTTACCTGAAAAGTCAGTGACCGTTCACTCATAGAAACAACTAGATTTTCCACATTCATCAATAAAGGCTCATGGCCAAGTTTATTTTTTTGTTTTCTTACCATATTAGGGTAATATTCTATATCATACTCTTCCTGGTTTACTGTATAGCGAATACCAGCAGGCTCCTCTTGAAGAATGATACTATCTACCTTTGCTAAATAACTATCTACTTGTTGGATAAAAATAGCCCATTCCATATCCGTCACATTCGTCAGCCGCTCTTCAGTCTGATAAATATAGTGAACAGTTAAAAGAAATAGTTGAGAGAACAAAAGAAAAATGGACATTTGCAAGACAGCATTGACGAAAGTATAGCCCGATTCAGAGGACTTCTTTAAGGAAGGTGAATACATTTTCTTTCTTCCTCCCCTATCCCTTCAAATAGAACACAAATACCTTCTGATGTTAGTTCATAAAAATAATCAATCTTCTCTATATTCATCACACCACTTTCTTCTTCGTTAGAATGAAATCTCTTAGCTGCTTCATACATAACAAGAGATGCATGGTAGTTTCTCTTCTTTGCCTCCAATGAATTAGCTATTTGTTGTACCATGGGAAGTAGTATAGAGCTTATCAGCATGAGGACTGCAAGACTTGTAATAGCTTCTGGCCAAGAAAATCCCCTTTCATTCCTCATATAATAATTTCCCCTGACCAATATTTACAGTAATCTTCTTTTGCTCCCCTTTAACTTCAAAAAGAAACCAACCAAACTGACTAACTGTTCCATTAGGGTGAAAACCTAACACCCGAAGATAGCTAGCCTCAGTCAAATTAATCCCATTAGGGAGCTCCCTCTCTACATACAAAGTATTATGATGTTTTATAGCATATTTTTTGCCATTTTGACTAAAATCCATATATACATATTTTGCTTCCGCTAACGCCATTGCTTGCATTTGGAGGATATCTGTATTGAATTGTCGAAAAAAATTTTTCTCTATCTTTTCATCGATTTGTGAGGTCGTAATCATCACAGCAGAAGAGCTTATAAGCATAAATATCATTAATACTATCAAAGCCTCAAGTAGAGTAAAACCATCATTTTTGCTCATCATTTTTCTCTTGAACCGATACTATCCCATTTGTAATGATAATCTCGTTACCATTGGAGCAAGTCTTATTTGAATTTGTCAGATAATCGTTCTCAATTAGTTGATCCATGGTGGGTACTTCTTTATGGTCTATCTTGTAAGAACCGACTTGGCCTTCTACCATTTTGACTAGGGCTTCGCATCCTTTGCTATCAATACTAGCTGACTGCTTCGTAACATTTGGTATAGTAACAAGAATCAATACAGAAATTATTAACAGTACAATCATCATTTCGACTAAAGTAAATCCTTTATTGTTTCTTATTTTTTTCATATTTTTTGCTCCTTTTATATAAAATCTATTGTTTTGTAAAGAGGTAATAAGATAGATAAGTAAGCACCCATGATAAACAGGGCTAGAATTAGGAATAAAACAGGCTGAAGAATATTGAGATATTGCGTAAGCTTAACCTCTATTTGGTCAGCTAAAACATCACTATAGAGAGTCAGTTCTCTCCCCAAATAGCCACTATTCTCTCCATGTGAAATAAATTGAGGAAAATCAGCTGTGAAAAATTCTATATTTATGACAGATTCACAAAATGAGTTTCCCTTAATTGCTTCTAGCTCCATTTTTTCTCCTACAAGCTTTAGTAGTGGGTCCTCATGTTGAGAAATTAAAGCTGAAAGGGAGTTTTGTAGAGACAATCCACTTTCCAGTAGTGTCCCCATCTCCCTAGCAAATACATGAGTGACAATCAGCTTTTGCCAATCTCCTATAATCGGAATACGATGGAGCACTTTTCTTCTGAGCTCCATGTCCTTTCTATCGAGCCAAAGTTTAAACAAATAGAGAAAGAAAATAGTGAGAAAGGATAAAAGAAAAAACAAGTTAGGAAGGTTTAATAAAAAATTGGAAAGGAAAAGTGAATGATTGGTTGCATTTCTTGATGAGAAGAGGGATTCCATATTCGGAAGAAAATACATTCGAAAAACAGCAAATAAGAAAAAGATGACGATGAATAGACATAGTGGATATATAAGTAGACTTCTCATACGTTTGACTGTCTTTTCATACATCGCACTGTGTTTCGCCAACACTCTAGTAGTATCCTCTAACAAGCCATGAACCGAGGATAGGTGAATCGGAAGAATAATTCTGCTCGGGAACCCTAATATCTTAAATACCTCTATGAGGTCGGAGCCCTTTTTCTGTTCCTCTACTATTCGCTCATACGCTTTGGAAGAGTCTTTCAAATAGAAAGGCAAAAGAAGCTTGATTGAATCATGAAAGGTATAGCCTTCTTCTAGGAGGTCGCTAAGCCTTGTTAAAAACGAAGAATGCTTTTTTCTTGAAATATGACAGGTTCCTTTTTCTCTTAAAAGTTTAGCTATGCTGAATGACACCTTCTTTTACCCCCTTATTTAATTGGAAAGAGAGTGTTAGATGCTCCGGCATACAAAACTTCCCACCATACTGCAGAGACTTTAAAGCTTCCTCTAGGATCTCCTCGGAGATAATCTCATAGAGTGCTGATAATCCAGTTGCATTTTCTTGTTCTACCTTGACCAATTGTTGAGTAACGATACCTGTGATCGTTTGCTTTAATTCATCAGGGGTAATTCCTAAATCCATTAATCGATAAAGGGCTCCTAAGCCATTTCTAGCATGGATCGTAGAAACGACCATATGACCGGTTAGAGCGGCTTGTATTGCCGCCTTTGCTGTCGCTTCATCCCTAATTTCTCCAATCATAATCACATCAGGTGAGTGTCTTAAAATAGCTTTTAAACCCGCAGTATAAGTTACTCCTGATTTCTCATTGACTTGGATTTGTAATAGATGAGACTGACTGTTCTCTACTGGATCCTCCAGGGAAATAACATGCCGATTCAACGTTTCGGCCCAATATTTTGTAAGAGAATACATAGTAGTAGATTTTCCAGATCCAGTCGGACCAACAAAGAGGATCATCCCCCAGCGATTATTTGCCATTTCGATAATTTTATCGGAGGAATCTCGATATAAGGAAAGGGAATGAATAATTTTTGCGTTATCATGCTGTTGAAGTCTTATTACGACACTTTCTTTTCCAAATACTGATGGGAGAGTCGAAACGCGAAAAGAATATTTCTGTGTATGAAAGGTATGCTGAAAGGAACCGCTTTGAGGTTTTCTTTTTTCGCTGATATCTAAAGAGGATAAAAATTTATAAAAAGAGATAATTCTATCACCTAAGTTCAAGGGGAGCTTTCCTACCTCGAACATCTGGTTATTTTTTTTGAAATAATAGACATAATATTCGTTGCTCGGAATAACATGAAGATCGGATGCTCCAAATTTTTGTGCTTTTTCTAACAATCGAAAGCATTTCTGCTCTACAGTATTCTCTAGTTTCACGGTAACCCCTTTCTCCAGTATAAGGCTTGGCCGCAGTAAGCCTTGTAAAAAATAGTATACTGTGAAACGATAAATAAATAAAGAGATAATTAGCAAGATTTAGTGAATTAATAATTTGTTTTGTGGAAGCTCTTCCTTCCTTTATAATATATTTAACAGGAAATGGAGTGATTGTATGAACGACACCTTAAAACTTTCTTCAACCCTGGCAGATGAAACGAGATACTCTATCTATCAATTTATTGCAAAAGAAACGAGTGCGGTAAATGTGCAACAGATTGCCAAAGAGTTTAACATCCACCCTAACGTAGCAAGACTTCATCTAACAAAGCTGACTGAATCCAAACTAATCGTATCCAACCTTGAAAAGAAAAGTCAGGGAGGGCGGCCAGCAAGAGTATACGAAATAGCAAATGACCCAATACACTTAAGCTTTCCTAAGCAAGAGAACAGATTATTATTAGGTTGGCTTATAGAACTTGTGTCTACCTCTGGTGAGGATACATGGCGTAAAGCAAAAGATATTAGCTATCAATCCGGAAAAAAAGCTATTCCTAATATCCCAACCTCATTTGAAGAAAAAGTAAAAGTAATAAACGAAGTTGCCGATTTCATAGGATATATCCCATCTATTATGGAACAGGAAGGAAAAAGAATCATTACGTTTCAAATCTATAATTGTCCCTATAAAGGGCTCATCAACGACCATTCTGAAATCATATGTAGCCTCCATGAATCATACCTGAAAGGGATTTATGATTCTCTATTTCCAGAGAATGAATTTATTCAATTAGAAAGTATGATAAATAATTGTGCGAATTGCGTATATAAAATAAAAGTTTTATAATGAAGAAGATGAATCATATTTGTGACAATAAAATATTTTCAGCTTACTATAATCATTATTCGGTTTACATGTGTGAACTAATTCATTTATAATGGAAAAGAGTTTATTTTTTGTATTCGTTTGTTAAAGGAGGGACTATAATGGGCAATATGTATAAAGTGATGGCATTTTGGACAGGGATTTTCGCAGTTATGTTTTATTTAGGTGATATGATGCCAGCATCTTTAATATTTTTAGCAAATACGGGATTATTCCTTCTTTTAGGGTTCTTGAACCTTTCTGAACGTATGTATATGTATATCTTTGGGGCTTACTTAATGTTCTTCTTCGCCGGGTTTACATACTACACAACGTTTATTCATGTACCTGGTGCAGGACATTAGTAAACAAAAAGCAGCTCTCTAAAAGAGCTGCTTTTTTATGTCAAAATCCGTTTAGAAAAGGGTTATGCGTCATTTCCTCTGAAATCGTTGTAGCTGTGCCGTGACCTGGATAAATAATTGTATCCTCTGGCATTGATAATAGCTTTGTATGAATGGAGTCCATTAACTGTTGCTGATTGCCTCCAGGGAGATCTGTCCGTCCAATACTGTTTTGGAAGAGTGTGTCACCTACAATAGCAAAGCCCTCCTCTTTAAAATAGAACGTTACACTACCTGGAGAATGACCCGGTGTCACTAGTAGTTGAAAACAAAAATCTCCAATATTCATTTCCTGCTCTTTTTCTATTAGATGGTCTGCGTCTTTACAGCTAATTGATGGAATTTCTGCATACTTTCCAGAGCCATTTTTAAGTGGATCCTTTAGCCACTTCTCTTCTGCCTTATGTAAATATACTGGAATAGAATACGCATCCCTTACTTGATCAACGGCGCCAATATGATCAAAATGGGCGTGTGTCAGTAATATTGCTAAAGGTTTAAGCTGCAGTTTTTTAAGCTCACGAATAAATTCTGCTGCATGTCCACCTGGGTCAATTATTAAGCACTCCTTCTGTTGATTGGAAATGACATAGCAATTAGTTTGAATATAGCCAAGCTGATATGTTCGTATGTTTAACATTTTTTCACCTCTCTAATATCTTAATCTAATATGGTTCTAATGTTCAATTAATTGCCACTTTTTTTACTCGACAAAATTATAGAATACATTTACAATAGAAGATGAATATTGTAATGGCGACATTCATTTTCAATGTCGGAAGGAGTGTCTTTATGAACTTATTAATCGTTATTTTTGGGTTAGTTGCAATTTTAGCAGCAATAGGTACTTTCCAAGCAATTAAAGAAAAGAATGTGCTTGGCGTTCTGTTTAACTTAGGAACATTTGCAGTATTTGGTTTCTTCGTAGTAATGACTGTTCTTCACCAAGGATATCCACCAACATTACACTAAAGAAATTAGCTCTTGTTTGCTATTCCTAAAATCGGATAGCAAAGAGCAAATTCAAGCCAAAGATAAAATACCTCGGGAAGCTAGCTTCTCGAGGTATTTTTGTGTGTAAATAAAAATGAGCATATATTTTTGAGATCTGAGCCTAGAGTTTACTAGTGTCCATTTTCAGTACTTATCACTCTAGACTATATTTAATCCATAGATTGGTTACCTTTCCTTTATCTCTTCAAAGAAACTTAGCTGGACTGCTTTTTAGCAATATCCAAAGTTTTGTCCCACTAAAGTATAAGCAAGATCGTTTTATTCCTTAATTTCTAACCAATCTACCCCTTTAAATGGCTCTATCTGAATCCATTTTTCCTTTTCATAACCACTTAAACAAACCTGTCCGTTAGGCGAACAATCAATAGGCAAACTGTTAACTATCCCAAACTCCTCCGTTTGCTCTATGGAGTAACCAGTTAAAAGATTTTTTTGCTGAATTGCATCAATGTTCCCCCCTTGAGTTGGCTTGCTCATGATGATTTTATCAGGATAGAGAACAGAAATGTTCGGTATTACCCATTCTGAGTAATTACTAACTGCAGGCGTTGTCCACTCTTGCTTTACTGCAGTATCTTTATTAACCAACTGATAACGGAAATTATCAGATTCCTCCTCTATTTGAATATACAAATATGCATCGCCGAGAAAGATTACATCCAATATATTTTCCCATTTTGTTTCCTTCATCACCTGCTGTCTGAAAGAATAAAGTAAGAGCTTGCTTCCATCTAGGCTCGACTCTTCCCATTCAAACACCATTAGGTGCTCATCATCGTACCACTTAATAAACGGATTATCCACTTCTATTGCCATTAAGTCTTGTTCTTTTCCATTGTAAACGAAAGAACTGTATGACCAATCCTCATAAAAAGCAGAGAATGCAATTAGCTGAGGGTTCGTAGGGTGCCAGCTCATATACATTTCAGCAGATTCAAAATGAAGAGATTGTTCAAGCACGCCCTTTGTATCTATTAGCTGAATTTCTGCTGAAGATGAGTTCTCCGATACATGCAACATAATCATCTCTTTAGAGGGATGAATCTCTCCCTGGATGATCGGGAAACTCGTCTCATAGATGGTTCTCCAAGATTTATACTCAATTGAGTAAGCTTGGACAGTCCATTTCCCATTATCGAGAAGTATGAATAAAATCTCCTCATCATTTAACCAACCAATAACACTATGAAAAGTTGAACGCTCGAGCTGTAGAGTGGGTATTTCATTCTGCGGGGGCGATGGTTCATTGTCTAAAGACTGCTGCTCATTCTTAGAAGGTTCTTGTATTGGTGTATCTTTCTCTATTAGCTCCTCTGCATGATTTTCTTTACAGCTCACCAAGAAAATACAACAAAGGAGAAGGATTATGTATAATTTTCTCATCGACTCCCCCCTTCACTCTCTATTAGACGTAGCTAATAATATTTTGTTACGTCTTTCTAATAAAAATATTGAAAAAGTCATTTTATTTCTTTATTTTAAAATAGAAAACCAAGCATCTACTCTCCCTCTTTAGAGTATTGCATCTTTCTAATCTTTATAAAAAAGCACAGACGATTGTCTGTGCTTTTTACAGTAGTTATTCCACTAAGAGATTCCCCGTTTTCAAATCATAGAAACGTAGTAAATCTCCGTTAATTATTTTGTCGGAATAACCAAGCTCTTGGGTAGCCCGTTCAATATAAGGACGGCAACTTTCTATATCCACTTCTTCACCAGTGCCATTCTCATAGCATGTGTTACTAGTGTATACAAAATCTTTTGTTATGAAGCCGCCGTTTCGGAAAATCACAAATTCTTCATGATCCTCTGAAAAAATATCAGCACCTAATTGCATATCTCTCGTCGTTTCAATACCTAAAAGATGTAGCACAGTAGGTCTTAAATCAATTTGTCCTGCAACCTCTGTTACTTCCTTTCCAACACCGCTGTTAGGGATGTGTACAAAGAGAGGAACACTTTGAAGTTTAGCAACCTCATATGGCGTAATTTCTTTTTCTAGATATTTAGACATTGCCGCATTATGGTTTTCTGAAATTCCATAATGGTCTCCATACATAACAATGATTGAATTGTCATAAAGACCTTGCGCTTTTAAATCTTCAAAGAAAAGCTTAAGAGCCTCATCCATATAACGTACTGCTTGGAAGTACTTATTCAACGTACGTGAGTTAGAATCGTATGGAGGGATCAGTTCATCCTCTTCATCTAAATCAAAAGGAAAATGGTTTGTTAAGGTAATCATTCTTGAATAAAAAGGCTGTGGCATTTCCTTCATATGCTGTACAGACTGCTCAAAGAATGGGATATCCTTCATGCCCCAGTTTACAGAGTTTTCATCTGTAACATCATAGCTAGTTACATCATAGAATTTTTGGACATTAAGTGATTGATACATCATATCACGGTTCCAGAAGCTTTTCTTATTAGCATGCATGACATTTGTGAAGTAACCTGCATCATTTAAACGTTCAGCCATTGAATAATAGGTGTTCTCACCATGCGTGAAGAATACAGCACCACCACCTAGCGGATACAAAGAGTTCTCAACTAGAAATTCTGAGTCGGAAGTTTTTCCTAAACCAGTTTGGTGGTAAAAATTCGAAAAGTAAAAAGTATCTTTGTCTTTTGTTAAAGTATTGAGGAATGGGGTTACTTCGTGTCCATTCATGTCATTATTCAGGACAAATGATTGAAGTGATTCCATGGACACCACGATTAGGTTTCGTCCTTCCGCAAGTCCAAATAATTCCTCGTTCGGTTCAGCTTGATTTGAGCGCACATAGTTATTTACTTCTACTAGTTCACTTCCGTCTGCAAGTGCTCTTTGTGCATGAGATTTGGATTGAATATAAATATCATATAAATGATAGTTATAGGAACCAATATTTTTCACAAGCATTTCTCGGTCAAAACTACGAGTTAAGAGCTGTGGACGTTCAATCTCAGACAATCCTAAATTTAAAAACAGAATCGCTGCAGTTAAAACAAAATAAGCTCTTCTTGTAGCTGGTTTTACCACTGATATTTTCTCTTTTACGGAAATCAATTTAACAGCAGCCAGAATAATTAAGAAATCTGTGAAATAGAAGACATCTGTTAGATAGATACTTTCTAATGCAGAAGAACCTAAATCACCAAAGTTACTTGTCTGGAACAGTACTGGGATGGTAATAAAATCTGTAAAGAAACGGTAGAAGACCGCATTACCATAAAGAATTGCCGCAAGCACAAAACTAGTAATAACGATATATCTATTTCTAGCTTTCGTACTTTTGAAAAATAAGGACAACCCATAAATAAAGAACAAGAAGCTCAATGGGTTTATAAATAAAATTACGTGTTGCATTATATTCTCGATTTTCATATCAAAGCTCGTGTGGTAAACAATATAGGTTTTAATCCAAGTAGCCACTAGAGCAATTACAAGAATAGAATGTGTCGGCCATTTTTTCGTTTTCATGCCTACATCCTCCCCTTTTCACTCTTAAATTATGAGAAAAAGTAACAGAGTATATCTTAATCCTTTTGGTCAGAGAAAGCAACCTTAAAGAAAGAGATATTTAGATATTTTTTACAATTCCTCTTTTGGTTTACCCTTTATTGGACGAGTTTAAACCTGAAAAAGTTCCTAGTAAATATGTCTATATTTATAACGGGACTATTTTCTCACAAAAAAAATACCTTTCCTCCAAGAGCAAAAGCTGTCTATTGGGTTAATTTACTAATTTCTTGTCTTAAAATCAAAATAGCCATTTGATATTCCTTTATTTCAATAAGCTGCATTTGATAAAGCTCTCTTATTTCCGCTTCCATCATTTCTAGGTCAGCAATTCGATCTTTTGTATAGACAAAGATCCCGAAACGCTTTAACAGCTGTGTAACATCATAGACTGTTTTCATTATGTGCACCCGCTTTTCGATACTCTTCACAGTTGATAAGTTGATCCTCCGTAATAATCCGATTTACCGGCAAATCATACAGGTCTGTTGGAACACTCTCCGTAATTTGACAATTAAAAGCCAGAGAAACAGTATCCCCTTTATAATTTACTAGATAGCGATCAAAATAGCCACCACCATAGCCTATTCTATAACCACTTATACTGTATACAATTCCAGGCACCACAAGTAAGTCGATATCGTCTTTTGCAACGAAAGTAGAATTCTCTACTTTGGGCTCCCATAGGTTCATATATACGTTTTCCAGGTCGTTAAAGTGTTCCAACAAATAAAACTGCATGGTTCGTTCTTTCGGATTACATCTTGGAACCACAACCTGTTTCCCTAAGTTCCAAAGAGCTTGTATAACCTCTTTTGTATCCGCTTCCGGAAAATTAGAGATAGTCAATCCAACCGTGTTACTCTTTTTATTTATTCCTTCTTTCAAAAACCTCTCTTTAATACAACCAGACAGTTCTAAGTACTCATCATGCTCTATGTTTGCAAGTCTTCGTTTCATATCATTTCTTATCTCACTTTTTTTCATGAGGGACCTCCCTTGATAGAAAAAAACCAAAACCACGGGGTTTTGGTTTAGGATATTATTTTGTTTCTCTATGAAGAGTCATTTTCTTTTCACGTGAGCAATATTTTTTAAGTTCAAGACGTTCTGGGTTGTTACGCTTGTTTTTCTTAGAAATATAGTTGCGCTCTCCGCAATCTGTACAAGCTAATGTAATATTAACGCGCATGTTTGTCCCTCCCACTCTTTGCCAGGATTTGATATAAAACTTGAGCATGATTTATACGACTAACCAATTATAGCACAAAATAAAAGAAAATCTACTATATACTATAAGAATTTCTTTAAAGATTTTTTATATATGGTAGTATGAGTAAAGATATATTATCAAAGAGGTGAATAAATTGGATATTTTCTCTGTTACATTAATTATTATCGGAATTATTTTAATTATCGTATCCTTTTTTATAAAAGATACCAACAAGAAAATCGAAAAGGATATGGAAGAGCTCTCATTTTCTTTTTATCAAGAGACCAGCACTTTAAAGCGTAGAATGAAGATAATAGAAGAAGAGCTTCTGATTGAGAATAGGAGTAAGCCTCTCCCTTCTAAGAAAAGTACCCCTGTTATTCATGAGATACTGAAAAATCAGGTCCTAGAATTACATAAGCAGGGCTTTTCCTTGGGCGAAATTAGCGCTAGATCCTCTTTAACAATAGATCAAATTAAATCGGTCATCGGTGGTGCAAATAAATGAACAAGATGGCTATAAGGTATTTAGGAATAGGTATATTCCTCTCCGGCACAGTCTTAACCATTTATAACGTCATTTCCCATGATACGCCTGCACCAGAGAAAGACTTAGAGACTGCTTATAAAGCTTCACAAGAAGAGCTTCAAGCAGTTAAACAGCAGCTAGCCGACTTACAATTAAATATAGACAAAGCAAATAATGAAAGCTCCCAGCAAACTGTCGCTACACAGCCGGTGCGAACAACGATTCTAACGATTGAGACTGGTATGACACCGTCAGAGGTAAGCGCACTTCTCGAGAACACACAAATTATTGATCATAAAAATGACTTAGAGGATCACTTAATAGAAAACAACTTGACTTCTAGAATTCAAGTAGGCAAATATGAACTGAGTTCAGAAATGTCTATCCAGCAAATTGTAGACATTATCACGAAGAGCGAATGAACTATATTCATCATTAGAGACCCGGACAAATCAATGAGATGGGGCTGGGACAAAACAATAGAACAGCACTTGCGATTTTATATTTTTGATGAAATCGTAAGTGCTTTCTTACTTTTAGAATGCCTGGTTCTCCACTATGCCGGATGCTTTCCGCGGGCACGGGTCGAGCCTGTAGTCTCTCCCTCGTGCGTTTCCGCAGGAGTCACCGGCGCTGTTCCGAACCATTGGCGCTAACCTATTATAACTAAATCTTGATAAGAATCTTTTAAAAAGAATCTATAGCAAATCATAAAAAATTGATTTGTACCATTCTCTTTAACTTAAGTATTCGGTTCTTTCATCCTCTTTTTTTAGGTCAGGTTCTTCGCGTCGGACGCTGCTACGAACCAATGATTGTTTACTATTAACAGTAGCAAAGGAACAAAATCAAAAAAACGTCACATCGTGGCACAACATTTTCCCAAACAACATCCTGTTGGCCTCCGCGAAAAGCGTCCGCCACAATGGAAATCAACGATATAAAAAAGCAAGTGGTGACCTGATCTCATTCACATACTCACGGTTAATATTTAATGGACTTTTTCAGTACCTTCCCCTGCAACCGCAGGAGTCGCCGACACTGCTCCGAACCTATAAAGTTACTTACACAAAAATACAGTTTCACTTGATTGAGCAAAAAAGAAGACAGAAGACAAGTGTGACAGAAATAAAAAAACGAAGAAAAGAACACTCGTCTTTTCTTCGTCGAAACTATTCATTAGCCTCAGCATCAAGTTCGTCAATCTGTTCATTCGTATATGCAGGTAAAATTGGCTGATTTGCTATATCTTCTTCTTTTTTCAGCTGACTATTTTTCTTTTGAATCGCAAAATAGGTGTCCACTACTTGGCGAGCAAGTGCGCTTGTATAGTTCGTTTGATAGCTTGACTCCACTGAAGCCCAAGGTACTACAATAGCATAGGCGATTTCTGGATTTTCAAATGGGGCGAAGCCTATATGAGTCAGGTTTACGGTTCCGACGTTCTTTCGTTGCTCAGCATCCCAATATAACGACTGAGCAGTACCAGTCTTTCCTCCAGCTGTATATTCAGCTCCTAAAAAGGCTTTGTAAGCAGTTCCTTGGTTACCAGAATAAACACGCTTCATCCCTTCTCTAACTCTGTCTATTTCTTCTTTAGAATTTTCCACCACGTTTAGTATCTTAGGTGTTACTTCTTTGACCAATTTACCAAGATGTTCGCCATCTTCGGAAGGCTCTCTGATTTCTTTCACAACGTGAGGTTCTAAACGAGTACCACCGTTCGCAATAGTAGAGACAAACTGAGCAAGCTGTAATGGTGTATACGTATCATATTGCCCTATCGCCAAGTCCAGTAGGTTCCCCTGCGTAAAGCCCCCTGTAACACCAGTAACTTCTCCAGGTAAATCAATCCCTGTATGAACGCCAAGCCCTAGTTGAGCATATCCATTTCGAAGTTTATGGAACGCATCTACCCCGAAATTAATAGATTGATTTGGTTGATAAACTCTTCCAGCAAGTAAGTAACCTATTTTAAACATATAAACGTTTGAAGAACGCTCAAGTGCGGTTAAATCATCCATCCAAATTTTGGAATTTCGGTTAAATACCGAACTTTTTGGATTAGATCCTTTAATCAGGATTGGTTCATCTAATAATCGCGTTCCCATGTTTATTACGCCTTCTCTATACCCCGTCAGGACAGTACCTGGTTTCACAGTAGAACCTACCTCATAAGCTGTGGTAAAGGTTCCGAAAGCGTAATCATTTACTTCTAACTTTCCTGTTTCCGTATCTTTCGTAACTTTTTTTCCTACTAAAGAAAGCACTTCCCCGGTATTTGGTTCCATGATAACAAGAAATGCACGGTCCAGATACTTTGTCCCAGCATTTTTTTTCATGTCAAGTAGCTGCTTCTCAAATAGCTCTTCCATCTTATATTGAAGCTCACTATCGATAGATAAAACCAACTCATTACCGGCTTGCCCTTCATAAACGGTTTGTACATCAATTACACGGCCTCTACCATCTGTGATATTTTTCACTACACTCTTTTGACCTTGTAGCACTTCCTCATAATACTTTTCTAAATAACTTTTACCAACACGGTCGTTACGAGTATAGTCTCGAGACAGGAAGTAATCGAGGGTGTCATTAGGAATCCCCTCCTTTGGAGAGGTTGTACGACCAAGAATAGCAAGGGAGGAATTATATACCCTCCTCCAATCAGTTGTTGTGTTAACCCCTGGTAATTCACTTAATCTTTCTGAAACGCGGGCAAACTCCTCTACTGTCACTTCTATAATGTCACCAGTTTCTTTGCTTACCTCATCGCCTTTTATAATTTGTGGAGAAAGAGCATATCCTGTAGCCATTTCTCGATAGATTGCAATAATCTCCAGTTGCTCTTTACTAAAGGAGTTAAGCTCTTCTTCACTGATTTTACTTCTTGTTAAACGGTCGATTGCTCTATTTTTTTCCGTTTTGTCCATATCTTCATCGTTTGAGATTTCTGCTCTTTCTTCCTTTGTCAACAAGTCGACAGGCTCTTTTAGCTGTGAATTAAGAAATAACCAATAGTCCTGTAAATCACTTTTGGTTATAGAGCTCGTATCTTTTTCAATCAGCTTACCAAGTTTTTCCGCTACCCCATACATTTCCTCTGCTTTTGTTGTTTGCATCCTTGTATACGTGATTGCTCGCTGGGGCTTGTTGTCTACAAGAATTCGCCCTTCACTATCGTATATCCTACCTCTGGGCACACTTGTATTAACAGGAACTTCCTCTGTCTGTTCTATTTCCCTTGTATATTCTTCACCCTTCACGATTTGTAGATATCCAAGGCGAAATATCAATAACGTAAATAATACAAAAATAGAAAAGAAAAGGATATTCATACGAAAAGTAATATTTGCTCGTTGTTTAGCCTTTGCGTTTTGTGTTCTCTTGGTTGGAATTTTTCGCATGATGTTCACCTACTTACCTTATAAATTCATCCTACCTATTGTAACATAAAAAGCACACACTTTTTGACGAAAAAGTGTGTGCTAGGTTTCATTTTAAAAGGAATTATTTTGCTGCTGCGTAGCGTTTAGAAACTTCATCCCAGTTTACTACATTCCAGAAAGAGGAGATATAGTCAGGACGACGGTTTTGATAGTTTAGGTAGTAAGCATGCTCCCAAACGTCTAAACCTAATAATGGAGTTTTTCCTTCCATGATTGGGGAATCTTGGTTAGCAGTTGAAGAAACTTCTAACTCTCCATTTGCTAAAGATAACCAAGCCCAGCCGGAACCAAAGCGAGTAGTAGCTGCTTTTGCAAATTCTTCTTTAAATGCATCAAAGCTACCGAATTTTGCGTCAATCGCTTCTGCTAACTCACCAGTAGGTGCTCCTCCACCATTTGGAGAAAGAAGCTGCCAGAATAGAGAGTGGTTTGCATGTCCGCCACCATTATTGCGTACTGCAGTTTTGATATCTTCTGGAAGCGCGTCCAGATTCGCAATTAGTTCTTCTACTGATTTGTTTTCGAATTCTGCTTTCCCTGCAACCGCATTGTTTAAGTTCGTTACATACGTGTTGTGATGTTTTGTGTGATGAATATTCATCGTTTCTTTATCGATATGTGGTTCAAGTGCGTCGTACGCGTAAGGTAATTCTGGAAGTTCATAAGCCATTATAGTTTCCTCCTAAAGATTAATATAGTAAAAATCTTCCCACTTATTAGCCTAACAAAATAAATAGAAACCTTCAATTAAAAACAACTAATTTTTTCTCCTACTTTAGGCTGAACTATACAAATAGAAAAAACACAATAATCATTAATATTAAAATAATAATCTTTGCCAGGGAGGAAGTAAGAAATCCTACAAGAGAGCCAACTCCAGATTGAACGGCTTGCTTAAATCCTTTTCTTGTCACAAGTAATTCCGCTAGCACTGCTCCAAGAAAGGGACCCACTAATATACCCGCTACGGGAATGACAAACGGTCCAATTAATAGACCGATTGTACTCCCCCAAATTCCTGCTTTCGTTCCACCAAATTTTTTAACACCAAGGGCGTTAGCTGCCATATCTGATCCAAATAATAGGACCACAAATAATAGCTGAATGACCCAAAAAAGCCAGCTCAGTTCTTCAAAGGAGAAAAACAAGCCATAAAGGACATAACCCAATAACATAAAAACAAAAGAAGGAATAATTGGATAAAACGTCCCCATAAAAGCAATTATAAAGCTAGCTATGATTAATACCCAACCTAACCAATCCATTTACCCACGTCTCCCTAGTACCGCCTCTGCTATATTGGTCGAATGATCGCCAATACGCTCTAAATTACTTAGAATATCTACAAACATTATACCTGCTTGTCCAGAGCATCTTCCTTCATTGACACGAATTATATGATTTTTTCTAAATTGACGCTCCATCTTATCAAGAACGTCCTCTTGACTAGCAACTTCAAGCGCAAGTTGTTCATTATTCGTATTTAGTGCTTCTATTGCTTTTTTGACTGTACTAATGGTAAGTTCGAACATCTCCGACACATCAGCCATTGCATCTTCCGTAATTGTAATTCGATGTGTTTCTTGATATTCAACCAGCTCTAAAATATTTTCAAAATGATCTCCTACACGCTCAATATCCCTTACAGAATCCATTAATAGATTATGCCTGCTTGATTCTTGTGGAGATAAAGACTGAGAGGATAGTTTCACCAAGTAATCAGTGATCTTCTGGTCTAGATTATTCAGTGCATCTTCAATTTGATAAGCAAGGTCAGCATCTCGTTTATTTTTTGTTTTCAAGAATGAAAATGTTTTTTCTAAGCCTTGGATACTTAATTCACCCATGCGAATAATTTCTTCTTTCGCCTGTCCGATAGCCACAACAGGAGCTGTTTCTATAAAGTTTACATCCAAATGTTTCGGCTTGTATTCAATTACTGTATCTTCACCCGGGATAAACTTCGTTACCAAATACGCCCAAGCTCCAATAAGAGGGAATTGAATAATCGTATTTGCAATATTAAAAGAACCGTGTGCGAATGCAATTTGCATTTTAGGCTCTAAATTTAATACTCCTGCCAACCACTCAATATAGATAGAAAAAGGCGTTAAGAAAATAATAAAAATAACAGAACCTACTACGTTAAACAAAACATGTGTTGCAGCTGCTCTCTTAGCAGCAATAGACGCCCCTAGAGAGGCTAGAACTGCTGTAATAGTCGTCCCGATATTGTCACCGAATAATACAGGAAGAGAACCTTTAAGAGTAAGAAGGTCTTCTGCATATAGCCCTTGCAAAATAGCAACTGTTGCGCTTGAACTTTGAACAATTAATGTGAAAATTGTTCCTGCAATAAGACCTAAGAAAGAATGATCACTCATTGTCAAGGTAAAGTCTGTAAAGGCCTCCAATTCCCGAAGAGGCTTCATTCCTCCACTCATTAGCTCTAAGCCTAAAAACAATCCACCAAAACCAAAAATGACCTCACCAAAATTTTGGATAGCTTGTTTTTTGAAGAAGAAAATAAGAAAGGCACCAATAGCAAGAATAGGTAAAGCATATGCTCCCACATCAAATCCAATGATAAAGGCAGTCACAGTAGTTCCAATGTTAGCCCCCATGATGACTCCGATTGCTTGGCGAAGAGTCATAAAACCAGCACTAACTAGACCTACAGTAATTACGGTTGTCCCCGAACTGGATTGGATCAATACAGTTACTATTATCCCTACGAGTACACCCATAAACGGGTTTGTTGTGTATCTATCTAAGATATCTCTTAAACGATCTCCCGCAGCTTTTTTTAATCCATCGCCCATGAATTTGATAGAAAAGAGAAAGATCCCTAATCCACCGAAAAATTGAAATAACATCTCTTGCCAATTTAGTTCCACCGGCTTGAACAACTCCTTAGACAACAAAATTTTTACTACTTATTATGGTAATTTGTTTGAGGAATTGTAAAGATTATAGAGGTAATCTTTACAATAACTTAACAATGGATGAAAATTTGCTTTGTTTTCCCTGAGAAACGGATGATAAAATAAAAGGAGAAAGGGTGACAAAATGAGTTTATATCAATTATTTAAAGAAAGTTTACTTAGTCCTAAAAAAATTGCTGCCTTTCGTTTAGTTCCAATAGGAAAGGTTATGCAATACATATTTATTTACATATTTCTTCTAACTATACTTTCTTTTATCTCTTTTATAAATGGTATATCATTACAACAAGAAAGTATGGAAGGTTTCCTTATTTATTTTTCAGAAATAGAATGGCTTCTCTATCCTTTCGCTTTTGTTTTCTTATTTGTTTTAAATACCCTCTTTATCTTTGTCCGAATCAGTGTCTTTGGATACATTGGCCAAATCATTTTAAGCTTAAGAAAACGAAGAGGCGAATATAGACATCTTTGGAGATCTGCCTTGTTTGCTAGTACACTCCCTATGTTATTAACATTACTATTTACTATTTTCCAATGGTCAAATACTTTCACACAGCTTGTCGTTTATGGGCTAACACTTCTATATTTATATCTTGCTACAACGTATTATCCTAAACAAAGATAATCATAAACTTCTCTTCTTCAACATAATGTTGGACAAGGGGGGAAATTATGAGAATATTTATCGCAACTATTATTATTTGTTTAACGTTCTATATTATTAAAGTGGACCTGTTCGAAGGTACCATTCCATTGGCTTATTCTCAAAATACTCAAGAAAGCTGTTTAGAAGCACCTCAGTACATATCCGTAGAAATATTACCTGGGGATACCATTTACTCTGTGTTTGCTCTATATCCTAGTGAACATTTTGAATCGTTTACAGAAAGATTAGATGATTTTTATAACTTAAACCCACATCTAATGAATCAGACATTTAAAGCAGGAGAAAAAGTTCTTCTCCCTTTAACTTCAGAAAAATCTCTCTGCAAATAAGGAGTAAAATGTTTCTTTCTTGTCATATCTACAAAGAGACTGATAAAATGGTGAATAGTGACGGCATTTAGCCTGAAGAAGGAGAGAATTTTCATGAGTGAAATCATTCATCGTTCCAAAACTCGACCTGTTCGAGTTGGAAACTTGACTATAGGTGGTAGTAATGAGCTTTTTATTCAAAGTATGACAACTACAAAAACACATGATGTAGAAGCTACTGTTGCAGAAATACTACGATTAGAGGAAGCCGGCTGTCAAGTTGTTCGTGTAGCTTGTCCTGATGAGCGTGCTGCTTATGCAATTGGTGAAATTAAAAAACGTATTAATATACCACTAGTTGTGGATATTCATTTTGATTATAAACTTGCATTGATTGCTATTGAGCAAGGTGCGGATAAAATTCGTATCAACCCGGGCAATATCGGTCGTAAGGAAAAAGTAGAAGCAGTAGTTAATGCTGCAAAGGCAAAAGGTATTCCAATTCGTATTGGAGTAAATGCAGGTTCTCTAGAAAAGAAAATTCTTGAGAAATATGGTTATCCAACTGCTGACGGAATGGTTGAAAGTGCTCTCCATCATATTAAAATATTAGAAGACCTAGATTTCCACGATATTATTGTTTCTATGAAAGCTTCTGACGTAAACTTAGCGATCGAGGCGTATCGAAAAGCTGCTGAAGCATTCGATTACCCACTGCATTTAGGAATCACTGAATCAGGAACCCTTTTTGCAGGTTCTATTAAAAGTGCAGCAGGATTAGGGACGCTTTTAGCAATGGGAATCGGTAATACATTACGTGTATCATTGAGTGCAGACCCAGTGGAAGAGGTTAAAGTAGCAAGAGAACTTTTAAAAGTATTTGGATTGTCTTCTAATGCAGCAACTCTTATCTCTTGTCCTACTTGTGGTCGAATTGAAATAGACTTGATTTCTATTGCAAATGAAGTAGAAGAATATATCTCTACTATTAAAGCACCTATTAAGGTTGCAGTACTTGGCTGTGCAGTAAATGGACCAGGTGAAGCGAGAGAAGCGGATATCGGAATCGCTGGAGCTCGAGGAGAGGGTCTTTTATTCCGTAAAGGAAAAATTGTCCGTAAGGTACCTGAAGCAACAATGGTAGATGAACTAAAAATTGAAATTGATAAAATTGCAGAAGAATATTTTGCCAAACAAGCTGCTGAAAAAGCTGAAGAAGAGAAACAACAGGTTTAAGGAGGGATACAATGACGAATGTAAGGTTCGGCATAGATATAGATGGTACAGTCACGTGCCCTACATCCCTGCTTCCCCATATCAATGAAGCATTTCAATGTGATTTAAAACTGGAGGATATTAAGGAATATGATTTAACGAAGGCCTTTCCAGTTGATCGAACAGAATTTTATCATTGGTTTAAAAAGACGGAGCCAATCATCTATGCATCCTCCCCTATTCAGAAGGATGCTCACGCAGTTTTATCTGCTTGGAAGGAAAAATACGAGCTTTATTTTATTTCTGCTCGCGGTGAAAATGTTCGAGATGTCACCTTAGAATGGTTTAAACGACAGGAGCTGCTTTACGATCATATTGAGCTCATAGGAACCCATAATAAGATTGAGACAGCACGAAAGCACCAAGTTCATGTATTCTTTGAAGATAAGCATGATAACGCCGTGGAGATTCATGAAGAATTAAATATTCCTGTGTTGTTATTTAATACCCCTTATAACCAGATGTCTATACCCAAAGGAGTTATAAGGGTAAATAACTGGCTTGAGGCAAACGAATGGATTGAAAAAGAGTTTGTGACTTCGATTAAATAGTTAGAGGAGGATAACCATTCTTTGGTTATCCTTTTTACATAAATGGAGGGAAAAGAAATGAATATTATCATCTTCGGAGCAACAGGTGGAGTTGGAAAGATTGTAACTCGATTAGCGTTAGAGCAAGGATTTAATGTAACCGCTTTTGTCCGTAATCCAGAAAAACTAAACATAACGCATGAGAATCTTCGCATTCTTCAGGGAGATGCTTTTAATAAGACCGCAGTGGAAAATGCCATCGCAAATCATGATGCTGTCTTGTCTTGCTTAGGGTCATCGAATGGCCTAAAAAAATCTACTGATCTAGAAAAAATGACTCAAAATATTGTGGATGGAATGGTCGCTCATGGGATAAGCAGAATCATCTATATTGCTTCTGCTGGGATAGACGGGGAAATTCCAGGACTATCAGGAAAACTAATAATGAAAATGCTTGGAAATGTTTTAGCTGACCATAAAAAAGCAGTTCAATCTATCCTACAAAAGGACTTGGAATATACAATTGTTCGCCCACTAGGATTAACAGATAAAGAGTTTACTGGTAATTATAGAGAGGCAGAAATAGGTATTCCGGAGAAAGCTAAAAGTATCTCAAGAGCTGATGTAGCAGACTTTATTATAAAAGCATTAAAAAATGACCATTACATTCGCACATCCATCTCCATAGCAAAATGATTGAACAAAAGGCAATCCAGGAGTTTCATTACCCCTGGATTGCCTTTTCTTAATGGCAGTTTGGACAGTTGCCGTATATCTCAAATTTATGATTCTCTATTTGATAACCTGGTATGGCATTCTGGAGAACTTCCATTGGACAAAAACTAATTTCTTTAATGTTTCCGCAGCTCATGCAGATAAAATGATGGTGATGATGATCAACCTCACATTGCATACGGAAGTGTTTTTCCCCGTTTAACTCTGTTTCTTCTAATATACCAAGCTCAACGAAGGTGCTGAGATTTCGATAGATTGTATCATAGCTCATTCCTGGATATTCAGCTTTCATTACATCTAAGATGTCCCTTGCTGTAATATATTTGGAGGTATTCGAAAAAAGAACCAAGATGCGTTCTCTCTTATCCGTTTTTTTAAAGCCTTCATTTTTTAAGATCTCCCATGCCCTTTCTAAATTCATGCCGTTAACGCCCCTTTCGCCTTCTTCTGAAAAAGAATGGCAAGTAGCAGGATTACTATGGAGGTAACAACAATCGTCCCGCCAGGTGCCAAGTCTAAATAGAAAGCACTTACTAAACCAATGATGACGGAAAGCTCTCCAAAAAGAACCGAGAGCAAAAGTGCTTGCTTAAAGCTTTTAGATAGTCTCATGGCAGCAGCCACTGGTAAAGTCATAAGAGAGGAAACCAATAAGATTCCGACAATTCTCATCGATCCGGCTATTACTAGAGCAGTAATAATCATAAATAGCACATGGATCCACTTAGCAGGCAAACCAGATGCCTTTGCATACTCTTCATCAAAAGATAACACAAATAGCTCTTTGTACAGCAGGCCTAAAAATAAGAAGACGAGAACTGCTATCAGAACAATTATCCACAAATCCTGTCTACTTACCGCAGACACCGAACCAAATAGATAGCTCATTAAATCTGAGCTGAAACCTTCCGCTAGCGAGATAAAGATTGCCCCTAAACCAAGACCTGCTGACATAATAATCGGTATTGCCAATTCCTCATAATGCTTATACCAACTTCGTAGTCGCTCAATAAAAAGGGAGCCTGTGACGGAAGCTGCAATCCCTAAATATAATGGATTTAATAAGCTTAGTGACGCTACAGATTGACTTAAGTAAAGGCTGCCAGCTATTCCAGCTAAAGTAACGTGACTTAACGCATCTGCAATTAAAGAAAGTCTCCGAACTACGATAAACACGCCTAAAAGTGGTGCGATGATTCCAATGATTAATCCTGATGCAAAAGCATTTTGTAAAAACTCATATTGAAAAATAGAATCAATCATTTCCGCACCTCCTTCTGATGCTCTACCCGGCGAACGGAATGACCGTACCATGCTTCACGTTGCTCTTCACTCATTGTTTCCATCTCCTGCTTGTATCCGTGGAAATGAATGGTTTGATTTAAACAAGCAACATGGCTGATACTTGTGGATACCGCATCTACATCATGCGTTACCAGGATAATCGTAATATTATGTTCCTTATTTAAATGTAGAAGCATATTATAAAACGAACGGACATTTTTACTATCTACCCCTACTGTCGGCTCGTCTAATATTAGGATCTTAGGATTGCTTATTAACGCTCTTGCAATAAATACTCGTTGCTGTTGCCCGCCGGATAGTTCCCCAATATTTCTATTCACATAGTCTTCCATGCCAACAGCTTTCAGTGCATGTCTAACTTGTAATGTGACATCTTTCGGAAACAGACGGAACAGTCCGGTCTTTTTAACCAACCCACTTCTCACTACTTCTCCTACCGTAGCCGGAAAGCCAGTATTAAAGGAATTTGATTTTTGAGAGACATAGCCAATACATTCCCTCTCCCTAAACTGGGTTGCCGGTTTACCTAATAAAAGTACGTTACCGGTTGTCGGCTTCAATAAGCCCAGTATAATTTTTAGTAAAGTGGACTTACCAGAACCATTGGGACCAATAATAGCAAGGAAATCTCCTTCCATTACTGTCAGATTTATATTTAATAGTGCTTGTGTTTGTTCATATTTATATGATATGTCGTGTAGCTCAATTAATGGTTGAGACATATATTTTTCCTCAATTCCAATTCAGAATGATTACGATTTACAAAAACTAAGTATAATTTATTCGAGTCCGTATGTAAATAATTATGTTTGAAAGGATGAATAAATGGATATTGGCAGACTAATCCATCAATTACAAAATTGCTCCAAAAAAGAATTTAAAAAAATTTTGAAAGGCTTCGATGTGAAGCTTACAGATAAAGAAATTGAAGGCGTTCATCCCTTGCTTCAAGAGATTTCGATTACTTGGCTAGTCCTGGGTGTACCCCAAGCAATTCAACAAAAGCTCATAAAAATTTTAGGTGAGAAAAGAGCATATGCTCTGTATCAAGAACTAAAAGAAAAAGGTCCCTCCGCTTTCCAATAAGCGAGGGGCCTTTAATAGTTTATACAGTTAGTAGCTCTTCAAACACCTTTGGATTGAAAGATTTTGTTCGCAGCATGTCAATTTCATGCTTATATGGAGCTTTCTTGTTTTTGGCATCTGCTCCTACAAAAGGCGTTTCAAGAATTTTAGGTATTTCCGTTAATTGTGGATGATGGACTATATAGGAAAGGGCATCAAAGCCAATTTCTCCAAAACCGATATTTTCATGACGGTCCTTCCCAGCTCCACAAACATTTTTACTGTCATTAATGTGCAATACCTTTAAACGATCAATACCTATCGTTTTATCAAACTGATGAAGTACGCCATCAAAATCATTTTTGATATCATAACCAGCATCATGAACATGACACGTATCCAAGCAGATAGATATTCGATGATTATTCCTTACACCATCTATAATTTGAGCAAGTTCCTCAAAGGATCGTCCACATTCTGAGCCTTTTCCGGCCATTGTTTCCAAGGCGATTTGGACTGGATATTCTGTGCTTAATACCTCGTTAAGTCCTTCTATAATCTTTTGGATACCTACATCTGCTCCTGCCCCAACATGTGCTCCTGGATGGAGGACAATTTGGTTAGCCCCTAAAGCAGCAGTCCGCTCTACTTCCTTTTGTAAAAATTCTACGCCAAGCTGGAACGTTTCAGGCTTCGTTGTGTTTCCTAGATTAATAATATAAGGAGCATGGACTACAATGTTAGAAATACCGTTTTCCTTCATATGCTGCAGCCCAGCTGCTATATTTAATTCTTCAATTGCTTTCCTACGAGTATTTTGAGGTGCACCCGTATAAATCATAAAGGTATTTGCACCATAGGAAGCAGCCTCCATGCTAGAGCCTAGCAGCATGTCCTTTCCACTCATGGATACATGTGATCCTAACAACATAGGTAAATCCCCCTATTTATTACGGTTTTTAATCCGACGTTCTCTCTTTTTAATTTTATCCATTTCCCATTTCATGTTTCGTTTATAGCCGGGCTTGACTTTTTTCGGCTTTCGAACCATTGACTTCGCTTTTGCATCTATCTCGTTTTCAACTTTTGCGCGATTTTTACGAGAATGTCTTTCTTTTAGCTCGGACCACTCACCATTTTTCACATCCTTATGCTCAAAGGTGATGCCCATTTTTTCTATACGAACTAATGCATCCTCATCAGATGGCTCGTATAAAGTGATTGCTAGTCCTGTCATTCCTGCTCGAGCGGTTCTTCCTACCCGGTGGACGAAGAATTCTAGGTCGTCTGGTATTTCATAATTGATGACATGGCTTACCCCAGGTATATCAATACCACGAGAAGCTAAATCAGTGGCTACAATATACTGAAATTCTAAATCATGAATTTGTTTCATCACTCTTTTTCTTTCGCGGGGTGACACATCACCATGAATTAGCCCAACCTTCACACCATTGCCTTGAAGGTAATTAGCAACCTCATCCGCATTCTGCTTAGTGTTTGTAAAGATTATCGCTAAGTATGGATTAATTCCTTCTAGAACTTCCAGTAATCTTTTTTTCCTTGATTTGCTTCGAACAGGCACAACAGTGAATTCAATTCCTTCAGCCACTGGTCTTTTGTCACCAATTTTTATATGCACAGGCGAGTCCATATATTTTTTTAAGAATGGCTGAAGCTTTTCAGGGATAGTAGCTGAAAATACAAACATCTCTAGCTGTTCTGGCATTTTAGAGGCAAATTGGTCTATCTCATTAATGAATCCTAGATCAAATGCTAAATCTGCTTCGTCTATCACCAAAGTATTTGCCGTGTGTACAAGAAGTGCCTGCTCCATTGTAAGATCTCGAAGTCGGCCTGGAGTTCCAACGACAATTTGAGGCTGAACTTTAAGCTTATCAATTGCTCTAGCCTTATCAGTACCTCCGATGAAGAGCTTTGCCTGTATCTCTGTACCTTCAATTAATTTCCCTAATTCTTTAAATATCTGTGTGGCAAGCTCTCTAGTCGGAGAGGTGATAATAGCCTGTAATTCTTGTCTCTCCACATCTATTTTCTCTACAATTGGAATCAAGAAGCTATGTGTTTTACCTGTTCCAGTATGAGCTTGACCAATCGCACTTTTTCCTTTTAAGACTAAAGGTATGATTTCCTTTTGAATAGGTGTTGGTTCTGTAAACCCGAGTTTTTCAATAGCGCTTTGTAAAAAAGGCTGAAAATTATAATCTGTATATTTGGACATTCGAGTCCCTCCCTTGCATTTCTTTATTGTAACACGATTGTACATAAAACGTGAAATTTGCATAGTATAGATTAGTCTGTATGCGCGAAAGGAGATGAAAAAAATTGCGTTATCAATCTTTTTACCCGTTTGCACAACGAGGTAATAATTTTATGTTCGGAAATCCTGGAAATACAGGTACTATACCTAATAGTCCTCCGCCCCAAAATTTTTCACCACCAAATTTCTCGCCACCAGTTTTTCCTACAAGCTCAGGTGGAACAAATACACAGGTCAGTGGTCCTTTAACAAACTTTTTTAGTCAATTTTCTCAATCAAGAGGTGGAGGTCAAACACCAAACACAGGGCCAATGCAAGCACCTAGTACAGGTTCAATGCAACCACCAAGCAATGGAGGATTCTCTCCATCCGGAGGTTTCTTTGGAGGACCTAATCAAATGGGAGCACCGGGTGGATTCGCCCCACAACCTCCTAATGCTGGATTCCCTCCTAATGGGGCCTTTGGTGGCTTCCAGCAAGGGGCTGCGAATGTTGCAGGTGCCACCGCAGCAGCTGGAACCGCTGGCCTTGCAGGAGCAACAAGTGGCTTAGGCTCAAAAGCAATGTCTTATTTACAAACAGCGGACAAATTTATTAACACAGCCCAACAGCTTACCCCTATGGTAAAGCAATGGGCACCTATGTTTCAAAATGTTCCAGCTCTATTGAAATTATATAGAGGCTTCTCGGCTGCACCAGCTGCAGGGGCTGCGACAGCAGCAGCCACGACTACCGCTGCAGCAGCTGCAGCTCCAGTCGCAAGAGCGGCAGCAGCACCAATATCAACTGGTGTCTCGCTTCCACGGATTTTCCAGCCACCATTTTAATGCTTTGTAATACTCCCTTTGCTCCGTTATAATAGGAGTATGCTCGTATGGAAGGGAGTTTCTATGAATGATTGTACAAAAAATTACGCCCCGAGGATATTGTTATGGAGTTGTAGATGCAATGGTGATTGCTAGAAATGCAGCTTTAGATACATCTCTCCCACGGCCTATTTATATACTTGGAATGATTGTACACAACAAGCATGTAACCGATGCCTTTGAACAGGATGGGATTATTACGCTTGATGGTGCAAACCGCTTAGATATTTTAAATAAAGTTGAAACAGGAACTGTTATCTTCACAGCGCATGGGGTGTCACCAGAAGTAAAGGAACTAGCTAGAAAAAAGGGATTAGTATCAATAGATGCTACTTGCCCGGATGTGACAGTTACCCATGATCTTATTAAAGAAAAAACGGCAGAAGGCTTTGATATTATATATATTGGGAAAAAGGGACATCCTGAACCAGAAGGTGCAATCGGTGTTGCTCCCTCTCACGTACATTTAGTCCAAAATTTAGACGACATTGAAAGTCTAAATCTACAAAATGATAAATTGCTAGTAACCAATCAAACAACGATGTCACAATGGGATGTTGCTCATTTAATGGATAAATTAAAGGAAAAATATCCTCATATTGAAGTGCATAAAGAAATTTGCCTAGCTACACAAGTACGACAAGAGGCTGTTGCAGAGCAAGCAGGTGGAGCTGATTTACTAATTGTAGTAGGCGACCCAATGAGCAACAACTCTAATCGTTTAACTCAAGTGTCTGAGGAAATAGCTGGCACACCTTCTTATAGGATTGGGGATATTTCGGAACTGAAACTAGAGTGGCTTGAAAATGTAAACCATGTTGCAGTGACTGCAGGTGCTTCCACTCCAACTCCAATTGTGAAGGAAGTTATCCAGTTCTTAGAAAAATATGACCCGAATGATCCTTCCACACACGATACAACCAAAAAGGTAACAGCAGATAAAATACTACCTAAAATAAAAGTACCGAAGCCTGTGGATCGAATCGAGCCATATACAATGAAATAAAATGACACACAAAAAGCACTTACGTTCTTTATGAATCGTAAGTGCTTCTTCCTTTTTTAACAGCTTATATCAACTGAAAGGGCTCAGTAGAAAGTTGAGAGGCAATAAATTGAACAGAAAGCTTTTTCTTTTCACATTTCTCGTTCATGTAATTAGCCACTCCTTGCTTCATCACTTGCTCTATATGATGTCCAGGATCGATTACAGCCAAATCTATTGCCAATGCATCATGCGCTACATGAAAATAAAGATCTCCCGTAATAAACACATCTGCACCTGCTCTCTTAGCAATTTGGATATATTTGTTGCCATCTCCTCCAAGGACAGCAACCTTTTTTACTTCTCTATTCAAGTCCCCCACTACTCGAACAAAAGGCACACCAAGTTGAGATTTAACCTTTTCCGCATACTCTTTTAGTTGCATAGCTTTAGGTAGAATTCCTACTCTACCTAATCCTTTTTTATTTATTTCTGTTTCTAAAGCAATTAGGTTATATGCAGGTTCCTCATATGGATGATTTGTTAATAATGCCTTTAGCACTTTATTTTTAATAGCCGCAGGAAAGACCACCTCTACCTTATCCTCTTCCACTATAGTTAGCTCATTTGCTTCTCCAATATATGGGTCTGCATCACTTAAAGGTCGGAATCTACCATGCCCTGCTGTTGTATAAGAGCAGCTGTCATAATCGCCGATATGTCCTGCTCCAGCTTCTGCCAAGGCATTTCGCACCTTTTCAGTAGATTCCTTTGGCGTAAATACAATTAAATTCATCAGCTTTTCTGCTGTTGTTTCCTCCATGATTTGAATATTTTCGAGCTCTAGCTTTTGAGCGAGTAGGTCGTTCACTCCTCCTGTTGCTATGTCTAAATTGGTATGAGCTGCATACACAGCAATATCATGTTTAATTAGCTTTTCTATTAATGCTCCTTGCGGAAGATCTGTACGCAAGTTTTTTAACTTTGTATAAATCGGAGGATGATGAGCGATTATTAATTCACACCCTTGCTCAATAGCCTCATCCACTACAGCCATATTGACATCAAGTGTGACTAACACTTTATTAATTTGCTTATTTAGAGTTCCGACCTGCAGACCAACCGGATCCCCTTCTACTGCAAGGCTTTTTGGTGCCCAACGCTCAAATATAGAGATAATATGCTGTCCATTTGCTGGTTTCATTTATAGCAGCTCCTTTACAAATGATATTTTAGTATCCAGCTCCTCTATTTTCTCTAATACCTCTTTGGAAGAAGGGATTTTTTGAAGCTGTTCTTTTATACGTTCCCACTCTTTTCGCTCAGTAGACCACTTCTTTTGAAAAATAGGGGAATTTTCCTTCATTAAAAATGGCCCCAAAAGTAATTCACTATCTGTAAGCTTCATTTTTCCACGTTCTAATACCAGTATTTCATAAATTTTTTCATTTTCCTCTAAGATAGCTTCCTGTGTTATTTTCCAGCCTTCTTTTAATGCCCACTCTCGTATAACCTTTGCATGGATATTTGGCTGAAGTATAAGCGTTTCGACAGAATCAAGCTTCTCTTTTCCAGCTTCCAGTATGGAGGTGATCAGTGGACCACCCATACCCGCTATCGTAATAGTTTTCACTTGGTCTTCTTTGCTTAAGACTTCAAGTCCATTACCTAAGCGAACGCTTATATTTTCTTCTAACCCTTCATTCTTTACTTGCTTTTTGGCTGATTCAAATGGCCCTTTTACGACCTCACCAGCTATCGCCTTACTTATCACATTTGTATGTACCAAATAGCATGGCAAATAAGCATGATCACTACCTATATCAGCGAGAACCGTATTTTTTTCGACAAAGGATGCAACCTTTTTAAGTCGATCTGATAAATTCTTTGCATTCACTTTCAACACCTCCAGCTTATTATAGCAAAAAAGAATAAGGAACGCCTGTTGGCACAAGCATAGGATAAGAAACCAATCCTCCCTACACGTTATTTTAATCCTTGCATCCGATGTTATTCAGAGCTGGCCCACTGCTAGAGTCAAATCTACCGTCAACTGTCGATTCGTTAAAGGATTGAGGCTGGTGGATAAGCGAGAGTAGATTGGAGCTAAGCGAGAGTAAAATCATGTCATACGAGAGTATTGCGCCTCTATGAGAGTAAATCCTCTTTATCCGAGAATAAATACCATCTAAACAAGAATAAGCCTCACCTTAACGAGAGTAACCAATCGCTATCTAAGAGTAAATACCCTAAAAAGCAAAACACCCTACTGGAATTCCCTCCTCTTTTTTAGCAATTTATCTATCGTAATCTCCTAAGAAATACATATATTATAAAAAAAGACCCTGATTCAATACAGAATCAAGGTCTTCTATCTTATTCTTATTCGCCTAGTGATTTAACCCAAGCAGCCATTTCTTCTATGTTCTCTTGTGGAACTATTTTAGCTGGCATGTTACCTTTACCATTTGCAAGCACATCTTGAATTTCTTCTTCAGATAGCTGAGTAGCCACTAGAGATGGATTGGGTCCAACGCCTTCGTACGTATTACCATGACAGTTAATACATTTTTGCTGAGCAAAAGCTTCAGGATCAAATTCTTCTGCAGAAGCTTGGTCATCGCCGCCTTCTCCTGCTTCTTCGCTATGTTCGGCAATTTCTTGCTTATTTCCAACACCATCGATAGATAAGAAGAATATTAGACCGATACCAAATGCCATAATTAAGATAAATGGAATTATTGGATTTTTTTGCATAGTTAACCCTCCCTCTTTAAATACATGAATTCTATTATAGAATTAGTCAACAATAATATTGTACTTCATTCTACAAAAAACGGAAAGCATTAACAGGTAACTTTTCTAGTATTGTGACAAATTCGACATATTTACGGGAGTTAGCAGCCAATATGTCTTGCTATCACCATACGTTGTACTTCTGAGGTTCCTTCCCCGATTTCTAGTAACTTAGCATCTCTCATATATCGTTCCACTTCGTATTCTTTCATATAACCATAGCCCCCGTGAATTTGAACAGCCTGATCAGCAACCTCCATCGCAATCTCCGAAGCATACAGCTTACACATAGATGCTTCCTTGCCGAACGCTCTGCCTTGATCCTTCAACCAAGCTGCTTTATATACCATATTTCTTGCAAGCTCAATTTTCATCGCCATATCTGCAAGCTTAAATTGAGTAACCTGGAACTCTGATAATGTCTTACCAAATTGTTTGCGCTCTTTTGAATATTGGAGTGCTCGCTCAAAAGCTGCTTGAGCAATACCTACTGCCATCGCGCCTATCCCAATACGTCCGCCATCTAAGGTAACTAAGAACTGCTTAAAGCCCTCCCCTTTTTTCCCTAATAGATTTTCTTGAGGAACTCTTACATTGTCAATCACTAATTCAGTTGTATTGGAGGCATTCAGCCCCATTTTCTCATAATTATCAATCACCTTAAAGCCTTCCGCATCTGTTGGCACAATAATTGCGGAGATTTCCTTTTTCCCATCCTTAATGTCCGTAATTGCGGTTAAAGCCAAATGCTTTGCATAGCTAGCATTTGTGATAAATGATTTATTTCCATTTATGACATAGTCATTTCCATCCACTTTTGCAGTTGTCTGTGTTCCCCCTGCATCAGATCCTGCATTTGGCTCTGTAAGCCCAAAAGCCCCAAAGGACTCCCCTGTACAAATTGGTACGAGATACTTTTGTTTTTGTTCTTCCGTACCAAATAAGTTTAATGGCGCTCCCCCTAAGGAGATATGAGCAGAATAGGTAATTCCAGTTGACGCACATGCTCTACTTAATTCCTCCGTTACAATGGCAAAGCTTACCGTATCAGCACCCGCTCCACCATATTCTTCTGCAAATGGTAGCCCCATCATCCCCATGTCGGCTAACTGTTTGAAGATTTCTTTTGGAAAGGCTTTCGTACGATCCCTTTCGATTGCTCCAGGAGCAACCACTTCATCAGCAAATTCCTTAATCGTACGTTTAATCATTTGTTGTTCTTGCGTTAAATCATAATTCATTTTTCTTCATCCCCTTTGTAAATAAAAACGCTTACAAGAACATTATACTAAATAAATAAAATATTGGCAGATTTTAAATGAACGAGAAAATGATTGAGAAATTTGTCGCATATACAGGGAGAGGATTCAGATGAACCATATACTAAAGAAATAGAGTTGTAGAGCAATGCTAGAGGATCTTTAACAATTGCAGGAAGTCTATACAAATGAAAAGGAGAATTTTTTATGGACAGGTATGATTCGTTAAAGAAAAAAATCATAGAGAAAAGAAAGAGTGGCCAAGACTTTGAGTAACGGATAAAGGAACTAAGAGAGAAAAGAAGAATGCAGTTGGAATCTATTGAAGAGAAATACCAACTTCCAAAAGGAGAATGAAGGTTAGAAGCAGCATCGACCACTCCAAATCAGCGGCACGCAAAAGCGTTGGACGTGCTTTCTTGTTTTTTGAGCCTAGGGTTCCGCTGACTGGTTCTCCGCTGCGTCGGACGCTTTCCACAGGGTGAGCGGTAAGCCATAGCCGAACGCTACGCGTGCCGTTGCTATGGCTTACCAGACTCCCTCATCCTGTAGGAGTCGCCGATGCTGCTACGAACCAATAGTGTTACCATAGTTAAGCTCCTTCTTGTCTAATAAGTCCCAAAATATAATCCATCAGAAATGAGAGATTTATTCCCTACCTCTAACAAAGTATTTCTTTGCACTGATCTCCGCTGCGTCGGAGGCCAACAGGATGTTGGTCAGGAAAACGTTGTCACACGATGTGACGTTCTTAGTTTTCCCTCACCAAAGGCAAGCCAGTAATAACCCTAAGAGAATCATAAGTACTAAATCTATATTTATGTATATCAAAAACTTATCTTAGCATTCGTTCTTTCTATTTCCCAAATTTTTATATTCTTTCTTAGTGTCCTAAGTAAACAAAACGATCGTATAAATAAAGATGACTATGCATCCTAGTATTCCCGAGATAGTAAAATAAATTAGCTTTAACCAGAAACCAGCTGCCAGCCATGAGAGACAATTTGTAATTAATATGACAAGTAATGCAGTCGAGCTTTCTGAGAAATAACTTTCCCAGCACTTGAAGGACACAGCTAATAGTAGTAGGGCGGATAATATTAGTAAAATAGTTTTGATAGTAGAGCTCTTTTTATGTCTAATAGCAAAAACAAGAAAAAAGATAATAGTGAAAATCGCTAGGATGATAGGTGCAATTGCATTAGATGTTAGAAAGATGGCGGCTATAATAGAGGTCGTCAACAGACCTCCTACAATAAGCAAGAATAATGCCAGCTTACTTCTCTTTTTCTGAAGAATGGATTTTTGTGCTAGTGGTTCGTTTTGCTCTTCCATTTCTCCTTGTGCATAAAGAGTTATTAAAAAATCACAGTAGTGCTCAGGCAAAAGCTTATTTTGTTTCCAGAACGCAATTTCATTTAAGATAATTTTTTTTCGTTGCTCGGACATAGCTTTCCTCATTCCATTGGAAAAAAGACATCCTTCAAGCAAGGATGTCTTTTTTCTATTCTAAGAAATCTTTTAATCGTTTACTTCTAGAAGGATGACGTAGCTTTCTTAAAGCCTTCGCTTCTATTTGACGAATACGTTCTCTCGTAACGCCAAACACTTTTCCTACTTCTTCTAAAGTACGCGTTCTACCATCATCTAAACCAAATCGTAAACGAAGAACATTTTCTTCTCTATCTGTTAGAGTATCTAATACATCTTCTAGTTGTTCTTTTAAAAGCTCGTAAGCTGCATGATCTGATGGAGATTGTGCATCAGCATCCTCGATAAAATCACCTAAATGAGAATCGTCTTCTTCTCCAATTGGTGTTTCTAAGGAAACAGGCTCTTGAGCTATTTTTAGTATTTCTCTTACCTTTTCAGCTGGTAAGTCCATCTCTTCTCCAATTTCCTCTGGAGAAGGCTCTCTTCCTAAGTCCTGCAATAATTGGCGTTGTACACGGATAAGCTTATTGATTGTTTCCACCATATGAACCGGAATACGAATAGTTCTTGCTTGGTCAGCGATAGCACGAGTTATTGCTTGTCGAATCCACCAAGTAGCATACGTACTAAATTTAAATCCTTTTCTATGGTCAAATTTTTCCACTGCTTTGATTAGTCCCATGTTACCTTCCTGAATTAAGTCTAGGAACAACATCCCACGTCCAACATATCTCTTCGCAATACTTACTACTAGTCGAAGATTAGCCTCTGCTAAACGTTTTCTCGCTTCCTCGTCACCTTGTTCAATACGTTCCGCAAGCGCAATCTCTTCAGAAGCCTTTAATAGATCCACTCGACCGATTTCTTTTAAGTACATACGAACAGGATCGTTAATTTTCACACCTGGTGGTACACTTAAATCATTCAAGTCAAATGTCTCTTCTTCTTTCCCTTTCATCAGACGGTCTAAATCCTCTTCATCCCCGTCTTTTCTTCCAAGCTCAATTCCTCTGCCTTCCAAATTGTCGATAAACTCTTCAATTTGGTCGGATTCTAAATCAAAGTTTGCAAGCTTTTCTGCTATATCTTGGTAAGTAACCTCACCATTTTTTTTACCTAATTCAATCAGTTGTTTTTTTGCTTCCTCTAATGATAATTCAATATCAGTTTCTTTTGTACGTTCAGACTTGTCCGCCATAAGAATTCCTCCTTTTACTACCGGATTGTTACTCAAAAGTCGCTAATGATTTTCTCAATTGGATAGCCTCTTGAGCTAATTGTAGCGCTTTTGCTATATCAGTCATTTTTTCTGCTTCTCTTGCTTCTTGTAATTTGCGTTCTATCTGTTGCTCTATCCGGTATTTTCTAATATGGCGCAAACAGTCCATGACTTCCTCTTTTTCATGGTCTGGATCACGTTCTGAGAGCGCTGCTTCCATTACAATTTTTCTAAGTTCCGCATCGTTTAAAACTTCTAAAAATCGTTGATAATCACCATCTGGATAGTCTTCATAAAATCCCATCAAACGGACATATGAAGCTTCATAGGCATCTCGTATAAAGCACTGGTCCTCTATATGATTACGTACCATATCAATTATCTGGGGATTGTGGAGCATATGGGAAAGTAATATTCTCTCTGCTCTTTCATCTGCAGAAAGGGTACGACTTTGTTTTAAAGTTTCTATAGAAACCGGCTTAGATAAGCTTTGCTCATCTTTAGAAACCTTTGCTTTTTTCCCTTGAATTTTACGTAGATGTTGATAAATTGCTTCTTCTGAAACGTTTGTTTCTTGAGAAAGCTGTCTTACATACAAGTCTCTTTCTACGGTTGAGCTTCTATCGCTCAGTATTTCCAATATTTCTTGAATATACTGTAATGTATCATTCTCATTATTAAAATTTTTGTCCTTCTTTAAGACAATCATCATAAATGAAAGATAGGAATGAGGTTTCTCTATGATTTTCGTTCGAAAAGCCTCGGGACCATAATGCTTAATATAGTCATCTGGATCCATGGCATCCGGTATTAGAGCAATCTCTGTTTGAATACCTTGAGCTTGAAGTGTAGTGGCAGCTCTTCTAGCAGCCTCCATCCCAGCTCGATCTCCATCGTAACAAAGTGTCACCTGAGAGGTTAGTCTGTTTAGCTTTGTTATATGTTGAGACGTCAACGCTGTTCCCATTGTTGCAACAGAATTATTGACTCCTGCCTTTGAAGCAGCTATAACATCTAAAAACCCTTCAAAAATAACCACTGCTCGCTCTTTTCGAATATCTAATCTGGCCTTATCTAGATTATAGAGGACCTGGCTTTTTTGAAAGATAGGAGATTCCGGACTATTTAAATACTTGGCTTCATTTTCCCTTTTCTCGAGGATTCTTCCAGAAAACGCAATTACATGACCCGTTTCATCAAACACCGGAAACATTATGCGGCCTCTAAAACGATCAAAATACTTTAACTCATTTTCTTTTCTTATAATAAGACCAGTTTTCTCAATTTGTTGTAAATCCATACCTTTCCGCTCTAATAACGTAGTAAGAGCATCCCAGCTAGGAAGAGACCAGCCTATTTTATACTTTTCGATGAGCTCAGTAGAAAACCCTCTTTCTAAGAGATAATTTAATGCACTCTCTCCTTCCACAGTATTCAGTAAAAGGTGATGATAATACTCGCTCGCAAATTCATGTGCTTGCTTCATCATCGTCTCTTCCTTAGAGACGGCTTTTGATACGGAATGACCATTGGAAACTCCTTCTACCATTAACCCTACTCTATTTCCGAGCTTACTTACTGCCTCGTGAAAAGATAAGTTTTCGATGTCCATAAGAAATGTAATCACATTTCCCCCTGCACCACAGCCGAAGCAATGAAAAATCTGCTTCTCTTGGGTAACTGAAAACGAGGGTGTCTGTTCTCCATGAAATGGACATAATCCAAAGAAATTTCTACCTCTTTTCGTAAGCTGAACATACTCACTAATTACATCTACAATATCATTACTATTTCTAACTTGTTCGATTACTTGTTCGTCTATACGAGTTGTCAAGGTTTTCACCATCTTTTCTTGCTACATTTAATTTATTCGATAAATCATAGAAAAATCCTGCAAGAATCGACAAAATAATTCATAAAAAAATATTCTATTTCCTTTTTCCACAAATAAATATTATAAAACATTTTATTATATTAATCTATTATTTTATTTATCCTAGAAAGCCAAAAATAATAATAGGTTTCCAATAATTATATGACAGACTACAAGAATGAGATGAATCGACAGGCGACCTCGTTAAACTGGACAAAGCTTAAACATTAACAAAGAAGGTAACTGAATACAGGTACCTCCTCTCAATTCTTTTCTGCTAACGAAACAACAATTATCATAGCTTCTTTAGGAATAATCAATTACGGTAAAAAGCTATCTTTGCTGCACATGATTTATAATAAGATTTGCAGTTTCTTCTACTGCTCTATTCGTTACATCAATCACTCTACAGCCTATCTTATTAACTATTCTATCAAAGTGAACAATTTCCTCCTGGATTCTTTCAATTTTTGCATAGCTGGCTTCTTCATTTAAGCCAATTGCTAGTAATCTTTCCTTGCGGATAAAATTTAGTTTTTCAGGAGTAGTGACAAGCCCAAAACATTTGTCCGGGTCAATTTGAAATAGCTCCTCTGGTGGCTCTACTTCAGGTACAAGTGGAACATTTGCAACCTTATATCTTTTATTAGCCAAGTATTGAGAAAGTGGCGTTTTAGAGGTACGAGAAACGCCAATAAGTACGATGTCTGCTTGGAGTAGCCCTCTTGGATCTCTACCATCATCATACTTTACTGCAAATTCAACCGCCTCAATCTTTTTGAAATAGTCCTCATCTAGCTTTCTCACTAACCCTGGCTCTTCAAAAGGTTTTTCGTCTAATTGCTTTTCCAAAATTTGAAGAATGGGACCAATAAGATCGACACATTGCAATTGATATTCCTTACAATATTTCACTATTGCATCTCGCATATCTGCACGAACTAATGTATATAAAATACTTGCATTTTGCTCCTTTGCAAGCTCCGTTATTTCTTTTATGTGATCCAGAGAATCAATGTGGGTAAAACGCTTCAGCTTTGTGTGCTGGAGCCTCGGCCTAAATTGACTAATAGCTGCTTTAGCAACCAGTTCACCTGTTTCCCCAATAGAATCTGAAACAATAAACACGTTTAGCATTCTCATTCTCTCACTCCTTATAAATCATGATCATCAGCTAATGATAAGAAAGCACGAGTGATGTTCGTTTTCGTTATTCTTCCCACTACCTCTAGCCCATCTTTACTTTCCCGTACAACTGGTAGTGAATCTATTTGCCGGCTCATTAATTTTTTTGCTACATCAATAATAGTATCTTCTTTAAAGCAGTAAGTAATATTCGGCATCCTAGTCATAATCATATGAACTGGAATTTTGTTTAAGTCTTGATTCCCTATGCTGATTCGCAGAAGATCTTTTCTGGAAAGAACCCCTGATAATAAAGATTGCTTATCTATGACAAAAAGAGAACCAACATCCTCTAAAAACATATGGCAGATAGCATCATAAACAGTCATCCCTTCTTCTACGACCACCGGGATGGATTGAAAATCTTTGACAAGCATCTTTGCTATGTCTTCCGAAATTAAATGACTTGTTTTTTTTCCAGAATAAAAATAACCTACCCGAGGTCGTGCATCTAAATATCCGGCCATTGTTAAAATGGCTAGATCAGGTCTAAGGGTAGATCTAGTTAAATGAAGTCGTTCAGCAATTTGTTCACCTGTAATAGGGCCGTTTCCTTTTACTATGTCCAAAATCTCGACTTGTCTTTTGTTGAGCTCGATTGGACTCACCGCCTCAATTTTTTCTTAGTACTAAATAATTATAACACTAACCCACTCATTGCGAAATAAAGATGCATATGATAAGATTTATATAAATATTTTAGCGATGAAGAGCATAATAAGTACTGTAATGAAAAGCGAGTGGTGATAGTGAAAGACCACGCTACAGGAAAACGGCAGCTCAGAGCTTATTGCTTTTAAAGAGGATTGCTTTTGCAATCAATCGGGGTGGAACCGCGGGTTAATAACTCGTCCCCGGGCTAATTATAGTCCGGAGACGGGTTTTTTATATTCTTTAAAAGTTTACAAAAACGGAGGTTTTAACATGGAAAAGTCAATGGATAATGTAGTAAGTTTGGCAAAACACAGAGGATTTGTTTTCCCAGGCTCAGAAATTTATGGTGGTTTAGCAAACACTTGGGATTACGGTCCACTTGGAGTAGAGCTTAAAAACAATGTAAAAAAAGCATGGTGGAGAAAATTTGTCCAAGAATCTCCTTATAATGTGGGACTAGATGCAGCAATCTTGATGAACCCTAAAACTTGGGTTGCCTCTGGTCACATTGGTAACTTTAACGACCCAATGGTGGATTGTAAGCAATGTAAATCACGCCATCGAGTAGACAAGATAATCGAGGATGCTTTAGAGAAAAAAGGAATTGAAATGGTAGTAGACGGACTTTCATTCGAGAGAATGGGAGAAATTATGAAAGAGCATGAGATTGTATGTCCTTCCTGCGGTGCATTTGATTATACAGAGATTCGTCAATTCAATCTTATGTTCAAAACCTTCCAAGGTGTTACGGAATCTTCCACTAACGAAATTTATCTTCGTCCAGAAACAGCACAGGGTATCTTTGTTAACTTTAAAAATGTACAACGCTCTATGCGAAAAAAAATGCCATTTGGTATTGCTCAAGTAGGTAAGAGCTTCCGTAATGAAATTACTCCAGGTAACTTCACCTTTAGAACAAGAGAATTTGAACAAATGGAGCTTGAGTTCTTCTGTAAGCCTGGAGAAGATATGGAATGGTTTACTTACTGGAGAAATTTCTGTAAGGATTGGCTTCTAAACTTAGGGGTTGCGGAGGACAGCATTCGTTTAAGAGATCATTCAGAGGATGAATTATCTCATTACTCAAATGCTACAACAGATATTGAATACAAGTTCCCATTTGGCTGGGGAGAGCTTTGGGGTATTGCAGATCGTACAGATTATGATCTAAAGCAGCATATGGAGCATTCTGGAGAAGATTTTCAATATATTGATCCAGTAACAAACGAGCGCTATGTACCTTATTGTATCGAACCTTCCTTAGGAGCAGACCGTGTTACATTAGCATTCCTATGTGAAGCTTACGATGAGGAACAGCTTGAAGGTGACGATAAACGTACTGTATTACGCTTCCATCCCGCTCTTGCACCTATTAAAGCAGCAGTATTACCTCTTTCTAAAAAGCTTTCAGAAGGAGCTACATCTCTATACGCTGAGCTTAGCAAGCATTTCATGGTGGAATACGATGAATCCCAATCCATCGGTAAACGTTACCGCCGTCAAGATGAAATCGGTACCCCATTCTGTATTACTTACGACTTTGATTCAGAAACGGATGGACAAGTAACAGTTCGTCACAGAGATTCCATGGAACAAACAAGAATGCCAATCGCAGATGTAAAAGCATATATTGAAAATCATTTAAATTTCTAACTCATAGAAAAAGATCCAATAGAGGCCTATTCCTCTGTTGGATCTTTTTTTGGTTGAAAGAATTCTGGAGTCTTTTCCATTTGATCTAAAAAAGCTTGAGATTTCAAGCGTATTCCTACCTGCTCAGAGTAAATCGTTCGTACGATTTTTTTTATAAATCCCTTCGTTTCTTTTTTTAAGGATAGCTTTCCAACTTGTTCAATAGGAACATTATAAAAAGTACGAATTAGTTTAACCTGTGCGGGATTTAACCGAATTAAGTATGGATCTATCTCGAAGCATCGGTGACAGAGAAATCCAATTTGAGCAAAAGAAAAAGCAAATTCTCCATCTGTTGCCCCGCAATTAGTGCATTGATGAAGCACTGGATAAATTCCTGCTACCGGGAGCATTTTCCATTCTACAAAGAGGCTGATAGCTTCTGGATCATACTCCTCAGAGATAGCTACTAATGCCTGCTGCAGTATAGTAAAAACAGCAGGTTTAGGTCCTTCATCATCCACTAGCTTATCCACTAACTCCATGATAAAGCTTGCATAAGCCGTCGTAAATATATCCTCTCGAATGGATCTCATGGAATCAATGATTTCACCCTGCTGGAGAGCTCCCATTCCTCTCCCTTGCTGGATCAGAAAGTAGGCATAAGTAAAGGGCTGCGAAATGGAGGAAAGCCGACTAGTCGGTTTCTTTGCCCCTCTTGCCATTGCAGCCCTTTTGCCAAGCTCCCTGGAGAAAATGGTTACAATTTTATCTGTTTCTCCATAGGATGAAGTGCGTAGGACGATTCCTTCTACTTTTTGAAGCAAGCGCCTTCACTCCTTTAAATGCTTAATACTCATCTTCTCGGAAACCGTAATCTCTTAAATGAGCAGATTTGTTTCTCCAATCCTTCTGAACTTTTACCCAAAGCTCTAAAAAGACTTTTGAACCGAGAAGCATTTCGATATCCTGACGAGCACGAGTCCCTACTTCCTTAAGAAGAGCTCCTCTTTTTCCAATCACGATTCCTTTTTGAGAGTCTCTTTCTACCACGATTGTAGCCATTACTCGGATCATTTCCTTATCGGTATTTTCTTCCTTTTTAATGCTATCAATCACCACAGCAATAGAATGCGGAATCTCTTCTCGCGTCAGATGCAGAACCTTTTCACGAATTAATTCCGAAATGATAAACCGTTCAGGATGATCTGTCACCTGATCCGCTGGATAATACTGTGGCCCTTGTGGAAGATAGCCTTGGATAGTCTCTAAAAGACGTTCCACATTATTTCCCTGTAAAGCGGAAATCGGTATAATCTCCGCAAAGTTATACTTATCCTTATAAGACTCGATAATGGTAATTAGGTCGTCTGGATGAACTTGGTCTATCTTGTTGATTACTAGGAAAACAGGTGTTTCATTGTTCTCTAGTAAATCAATGATAAACTCATCGCCTTTTCCAATTCCCTCAGTGGCATTTACCATAAATAAAATAACATCTACTTCTCTTAGAGTATTTTTCGCTACCTTCAGCATGAAATCGCCGAGCTTATGCTTTGGTTTATGAATTCCAGGAGTATCGATGAAAATCATTTGACTCTGTTCAAGGGTCAAAACACCCTGTACTTTGTTTCTTGTTGTTTGTGGTTTATCGCTCATAATAGCAATTTTTTGTCCTATTACCCGATTTAAAAACGTTGACTTCCCAACGTTCGGTCTTCCGATAATAGAAATAAAACCTGATTTATAGTTTTCATTGTTTTGCTGCATAATCCATATCCTCCGTTGTAAAAGCACCTGGCAATAAATCTGCGACGGTTGTTTTTGTTACATTACCCTTAAGGTTCGTTAAATAAACTGGCATACTTTTGTCACAGAATTCCACTAGTACTTGACGGCAAGCGCCACATGGAGAAATTGGTCCATCTGTATTCCCAGAGATTGCGATGGCTGCAAATTCCTTTTTTCCTTCCGAAACCGCTTTAAAAATGGCCGTTCTTTCAGCACAATTTGTTAAGCCGAATGAAGCGTTTTCAATATTACACCCTAAAATGATCTCGCCATCTTTCGTAAGTAAAGCAGCCCCAACAGGGAACTTAGAATATGGTACATATGCATTCTCTCTAGCTTTTATAGAAGCCTCTAATAACTTTTGTTGATCCATCATTTACTATCACACCTTCAGTTTAGTAATACCAGCCATTTAGGAAGAAAAATAATACTTCCAATAATTATCGTAGCGACAGCATATACAAGACAAGCCGCAGCTGCTAAATCCTTCGCTTGTTTTGCAAGCGGATGATAATCTGGTGAGATGAGATCCACCACTCGTTCAATTGCAGTATTTATTAATTCTATCATAAACATGCCGGAAACTAATAATATCACCACTGTCCATTCTAGTCTAGAAAGACTACTAAAAAAACTAACAATCATCACAATCACAGCAGCTAATAGATGAATACGAAAGTTCTGTTCAGTTTTACATGCTGTCACTATACCTTGAGATGCATGTACAAAGGAACGAAGTAGCTTATGAAGGTTCATGGCCTTCACGCTTCAGCCCGAAAGCTTGTAAGATAGTCTCTTGTAGGCCAAACATTTCTTGTTCCTTTTCTTGCGTGTCATGGTCGTATCCTAAAAGATGAAGGAAACCGTGTACAGCTAAGAAACATAACTCTCTTTCAAAAGAATGATTATATGACTCTGCCTGCTCCATGGTTCGATCAACAGAAATAATAATGTCTCCTAATAATACAGGAAGCTCCGCATCTTTTATTTCTATTTCTCCTTCCCCCATTTCCTCCATTGCGAAGGAAATAACATCAGTCGGCATATCTTTTCCTCGGTATTCAAGATTAATTTTGTGAATCTCTTCATTTGTAACAAAGGTAACACTTACCTCCGCTCCTTCTTTTACAGACAGCTGTTTAGCTGCAGACTGTAAAACCTTTTCCACTAAAACAATTGCTTCCTCTTCTAACTTACCCGTTTCATCCATTAAATCCAGTTCTAACATCTATTTCTCTCCTTTTTCTATTTCGGATACTCAATTCTTGAATGGAAGGTACCATTCATTGTCGAACAAAAGCTCTCTTCTATCAATTTTATCTCTTTTAAGGAAAGGTCACATTCATCAAATTGACCATCTAATAGCTTATCTTTAATAATTGCCTGTATGACCTGTTGAATCTTCTTAGCATCAGGCTCCTTCATAGAACGAACTGCCGCTTCCACGCTATCAGCAACAGAAATAATTGCAGCCTCCTTTGTTTGAGGCTTAGGCCCTGGATATCGATAATCCTCTTCCCGAACATTCGGATTTAGCTCCTTGGCTTTGTGATAAAAAAACTTTAGCAATGTCGTACCATGGTGCTGTTGGGCAATATCCACAATTTCCTTTGGCAGTTTATTCTTCCGTAAAATTTCTGCTCCCTCCACAGCGTGAGCTATAATAATATCTCGGCTAGACTCAGGTGACAAGTTATCATGTGGATTATACCCATTTAATTGGTTCTCAATAAAAAATCCAGGTCTATTTGTCTTTCCAATATCATGATAATAGCATCCTACTCTAGCTAATAAGCCGTTTGCCCCTATTACCTCACATGCAGCCTCTGCTAAATTTGCGACCATCAGACTGTGATGATAGGTGCCAGGAGTCTCGGTTAATATTTTTTTGAGTAGCGGGTGATTTGGATTGGACAGCTCGATAATTCTCATAGCAGAAAGCATTCCAAAAGCTGATTCTAAGAAAGGTAGAATCCCGATTGTCATAGCTCCTGATAAAATTCCGGAACACAAGGCCGCCCCTATATAAAATACAATATCTAAAAACTCATAAGTTGTCTTAGTTGTTAATAAATAAAAGATAATAAACAATACATTTACAGCTGATACAATAAAACTTGTCCGAAGTATTTGTGAGTTATTATACATTTGTTGCATAGCGAATATACCAGCAATACATCCAAATAATATATACAATGATACTTCCATTTGAAAGATATTCGTATATCCTTCTTGAAAAATAATACCTGCATAAGCAGCAACTACGAAACTAGTAATAAAAGCTGCACGCTCGTTTACTAATGAATAGACTAGCATTGAAACTAAAGCGGTTGGGAATACAAAGGCTATCACAACATCAAAATTATAGGCAATCGATTGTATTACCTTCATTATTAACACAGAAAGAAGTAAGCTAAAAGAAATAACGATGATGTTCTTGATCTTCTCCCTATTCTTTTCTTCTTTGAAAATAGTTTGTCTAAAAAGAACCCACATGGTTAAAAGAACAAACAAGCCTAATCCGATATAGGGCTTATAAGTTTCTTTATCGTCGGATAACATGCCTAAAAGCTCTAACTGTCTATAAACCTCTTTACTAACAATCTCTCCTTTTTGGACCAAAATTTGTCCTTGAAGAATTCTTGTTGGCTCTACACTCGCTTTGGCTTGTTCAATACGTTGATTGGTTGCTTCCTCATTAATTACCTCTGTAGCAACAATTACATTTCGTGATATGGTTACGATTACATTCATAAAGCTTTCAGGATAATGAAAGGTGTTACGAACTTCTTGAATAACCTTTTCTCGTTCACTCGGTAGATCTTCACTTCGTATTGGCTTACTAAGCGAATCCTCAATGATTGGCGTAAGATTGTCTCGCACATCCCTTAAGGAAGAAACATATTGACTAAGAAGCGCTCTTAAAGACTCATCGGAAAGCGAAATATATTGTTCATTATCCTCTAATGCCTTGAGCTCCTTTTTCAGTTCTTCAATAGCTAATCTTACGCCAGCTTCATCCTCTTGGTTTATCTGCTTTTGTTTCACCTCTATGACTGCATCAAAAATGGACTCTGTGATAGTTGCCTGATTTTCGGCAGTCTCCTCCTGATATTGATACACAGGAGTGACCTCTGAGGCAGCCCTTTCTCTTTCTTCCTCGGTCTTAACTGGATCCTCCATCGTCTTAACAGCACGAATCGTTTCTGGTGCTAAATTCATATACCGAATATCATATGTATTTTCTTTTACGTTTCCAATAATCAAGAAGAACATGCAAACGGAGGTAATGAGTATAATCAAGAAAGGCAGATACTTATTATCTTTTATTTTCAAGCTCCATTTATTCTTTACCATCCAATTCTCATCCCCTTTGCCTATTAGGTTTATTATACCGTAAAAACAAGACAATTCACTATATATTCCAAATTCTTGTAGAAGAAAAACGAAAACAAGGAAAAAGAGAGGATGGTGCTTTTTCTTTATACAAAGTAAACAAGAAATAAACTTTGTACCAATCCGAGTTCCTTTTTACCATAAAAAAATAAGACACTTTCAGTTCGTTTGAACAGAAAATGCCTTACCTTACTTAGATGTCATTCAGCCTTCATCTCATCAACGTTTCATTTATAACAAAGTTTCAGAAAACTATCCTCGTAGCCCTTTTTGGATTATTGGTGCTCCTCATAAGCAGTGATAATTTTTGCTACTAACGGATGTCTTACAACATCCCCTTGTTCTAGATATTGAAAGTGAATCCCTGGCACATGATGAAGGATTTTCTCCGCCACGATTAAACCGGATTCTACTCCTTTAGGTAAGTCTATCTGCGTTTTGTCACCTGTTATAACCATTTTCGATCCAAATCCAAGCCTAGTTAAAAACATTTTCATTTGTGCTTTTGTTGTATTTTGTGCTTCATCGAGAATGACAAAGGCGTCGTCTAACGTTCTACCACGCATATATGCTAGAGGAGCTACTTCAATAGTTCCCCTCTCGATTAAGCGTTCTGTTTGCTCGGGTCCCAGTACATCATGCAGTGCATCATATAGAGGGCGTAAATACGGATCTACCTTTTCCTTCAGATCTCCCGGTAGAAATCCTAAGCTTTCTCCAGCTTCTACAGCTGGACGAGTTAAAATAATACGTTTAACGTGTGCATTTTTTAAGGCCTGAGTAGCCATCACGACGGCTAGATACGTTTTACCAGTACCGGCTGGCCCAATACCAAACGTTAGGTCTGAGTGTCGTATACCATGCACATATTCTCGTTGTCCAATTGTTTTGGCACGTATAGACTTTCCTTTTGTATTTCTTGCAATTTCTTCATCATACAAGCTAGAAAAATATTCGATGGTACCACTGTGACTCATTTCGATGGCAGAGGAGACATCTCTAAGATTAATATTAATCCCTTTACGTATGACTTCTAATAATTGATTTACTAGCTTTTTTGCTTCTAGAACTTTCTGTTCGTCTCCGACAATTTGAACGGATTCGCCCCTTGTAATTAACTGAACGTTTAATTCTTCTTCAATTAGCTTTACATTTTTATCTGATATTCCCAGAAGCATCACAGCTTCTGAAGGGTCTTGTAAATTTATGTCTAGTTTTTGTTCGCTCATGCTCCGTCTCCTTGAGGTATAACTTGTGGTATCGCAATATTTTCATTAATTAGTAATAAAAGCTTCCCCTTTACTTTATCATTTTGTAGGGATACCTGCAAAACTTTATCCTCTAAAATTTGAGTTTCAGCGGGCATCTCATTCAAAATCTTTTGGAATAACAATGGTCTGATTAAAGTGTCCAATGATTCTTCTGTTATCTGATAGGAAACCTTTTCGGATGATTGAACATAGCCTGCACTTATATATGGTCGAATAAACTGAGGTAAAGAAATTTCCTTCCAATATTCTCGTTCGTTCTTTCCTTTTCTTTGAATGACAAATTCCTTGTTAGAAGGCTCCATTAGTGTTACCTTTGTAGGTACCTCAAAATTCATTTCAATCCAATAGCTCGCATAAACCTTACCCTCAGCACTGGTGATAATGGTTTTATCTCCCTGCTTCACAAATCCATTAACTAAAATATCTCCTTTCTTAACCGATACATTTTTTTCGACTGCTCGGACACCTTTAACTAAACTAAAGTCTGTAATGACGCCGCTTCTTTTGGCAACAAGATGAATTGCTGGTGCGTTTTTCACTTCTCTTTGCTCAAGCTTTGGAGCTAGCATTGGAGTGACAGTAAAGGTAGAGCCTGACTTAGTGAAATGTATCCAAGAGAATTCTTTATTTTTCAGTAATAGGCTTTGCCTTATTTCTTGTTCAGATGGCAAATTGGATGCTAGCATTTTTTCTTTTATTTTCATTCCCTTCAGTTGCTCTTCAATTAACACCTTACTTTCAGGGGAGTAGGAAACAATGTCAATTCGCCATATAAATTGCGAAAGAAGGATAGGGATAAGCAAAAATAATAGAACCCCCACAATGGTATACGAATAGATTGTTACTGTTTCTTGCTTTGCCTCGTCCTGTAATGACACCGGAATTTTAAGTGACTTTCTTATTCTACGGAATGTTTTGATATCTTGTTTTCGAATGGAAAAATACAAGTAGCCTTGACTGCTATATACACTATATACGTTGATTTTTTGGGAGGCTAATTTCTGAAATAAAGAAAATTGATCAATATTCTCTGGTAGCTTTACTTTAATAAGCTGCATTATTGATTAGAATCCCTTCTCAGTATTTGAAATCTTTGTAGATTTTGAACCTGGAGATGCAATCGGTCCATGGAAAGAGTTTTTATGTATAGCTTTTCTGCCTGTATTTCTAAATGATAGTTATCGTATAAGCATTGTATTGTAGTCTCTGTAAGTTTTAATAACGTAAGCTCGTAATCTAACACGATTTCATCAAAATTTTCAATCATAATACTCGCATGGAGTGGAAATAATTGTCTAATAAAAAACACCCCTTTACTTGAATTTATGCAAGTAAAGGGGTATTCATGTGTTATCTTTTGGATTTTGGTGGTCCTAATATCTCGGAAAATATTATTCCCCGAAGCAATTCATCTTCCGTGCTCGGCAGTACATTTTGAAGAACCGGTTTTTCTTTCGTTTTAAGCTGTGTATTATCCTGATGCATAGATAGCCTTCCTTTACCTTGAGCTGGCTTACTACGATCGATTGTATGGCTTATGGTACGATCCGGAAGCTCATGTACCTTATCCCTTGCCAGAGGAGGAGCCTGTGTATGAATTGGAGTAGGTTTCTCCCTTTGCAACTCTCTTTGCTCCATTTGGCTTTGCTGTTGCTGTTGAAATTCCTTTGCAAGCTCCCCCAAATTTTTAAAAGGGTTCTGATTAACTGGTCCTTGCTGCTGTGGTCTATTAATTGGCTTGGGAGCCTTATTTTCTGGCTCCTTCTTTTTGCCAAAAAAACTGGTTAACAACGACAGGATAATTAATATTATTATACTTTCCAAGGAGAAAACTCCTTTCTGCTATCGACTAGTCCTTTAACTCATCAGAAGAAGGCTTGTCGCCACCAATTTTACTGATGGAGTCTCTCATACCAGTATCCGCTTTAATATTATTATAATTCATGTAATCCATGACACCCATATTTCCTTCGCGTAATGCTTCTGCCATTGCTCTTGGAACTTCAGCTTCAGCTTCCACTACTTTCGAGCGCATTTCTACTACTTTTGCTTTCATTTCTTGCTCTGATGCTACGGCCATTGCACGGCGTTCCTCAGCCTTAGCCTGTGCAATTTTCTTATCAGCCTCTGCTTGCTCTGTTTGAAGCTCGGCACCAATATTTTTACCTACATCCACATCCGCGATATCAATCGACAGAATTTCAAATGCAGTACCAGAATCTAAGCCTTTAGATAAAACAGTTCGAGAAATTAAGTCTGGATTTTCTAATACTCTCTCATGACTCGCACTAGAACCGATTGTACTAACAATCCCTTCACCTACACGGGCAACAATTGTTTCTTCTCCAGCTCCCCCAACAAGGCGATCGATGTTCGCACGTACTGTAATACGAGCCTTTGCTTTTACTTCAATACCGTTCATAGCTACACCTGCGATGAATGGCGTTTCAATTACTTTTGGATTTACAGACATTTGAACTGCCTCTAATACGTCACGACCAGCTAAGTCGATTGCAGCAGCTCTTTCAAAGCTTAATTCAATATTAGCACGGTGAGCAGCAATTAGAGCATTTACTACTCTGTCTACATTACCACCAGCTAGATAATGGCTTTCTAGCTGATTAATCGTAACTGCTAGACCAGCTTTATGTGCCTTAATTAATGGATTGACAATTCTAGACGGAATTACTCGACGTAGTCTCATCCCTACTAATGTAAAAATACTAATCTTAACCCCTGCAGCTAATGCAGAAATCCATAGTGCAATCGGGAAAAAAGTTAAGAACACGGATAGTAGGATAAATGCAACTACCACAATTATAACTATACCAATCACTCCACTTGTCATACTTGTTCATCTCCTTCTCTTGCTTCTCGTACCACAATACGAGAGCCTTCTGTTTTAATAATTACTACCTTCTTATCCTTGGCAATAAAACTGCCATCTGATATAGCATCAATTCGCTCGTTTTCAATACGTATAGTGCCAGAAGGTCTCAAAGGTGTCATTGTAACTGCAATTTTTCCTAGCAAGTCTAAACGGTTTTGATTGGATACATACCCTTTTTCAGTTGTGGTAGCATCCGTTAGAACCATTTTATTGAACACCTTTAATTGTTTTTTAAAAAACTTCATAATAATCACCATTCCCATTATTGCTACTGCTAACGCTATTAATACAGCAACCCCCATATAAACAAAGCTTTCACCAGAAATCATAATACTTCCGATAATTGCAGCTAAACCAAGTATACCACTTATCCCTCCAGGTAAGAAGAATTCCGCAATAATTAGCACGATTCCAATTGCCAATAAAATGAGCGCTTCAAATCCAGCAAGTCCCGCTACCAAATGACCAAAAAAGAATAGCCCTATTGCACTTAGCCCCATGATTCCAGGAACTCCAAAGCCCGGTGAATATAGTTCTAAAATTAACCCTAAGCTTGCAATAGAAAGCAGTATTGGGACAATGATGGGATCTGTTATAAATCTAGCAAGGGATTCCATAAAAGTCTGTTCTACTTCTACTACGGTGGCACCGGATAGATCAGCTTTTTCTAATAAATCATTTAGGGAGGAAACTGTTCCTTCCGAATAGCCAACCTCTACTGCCTCTCTTGATGAAAGTGTAAGTAACTTCCCTTTACCTGCACGATATTCTGGCAAAGGTACATCTTCATCAGCCATCGCTTGGGCGAATTTAGGATCTCTTCCACTCCCTTCAGCAGCATTGATCATCTTTGCTATCCATGCACTAGTAGCTTTCTTGTCAGCGGCATTCCCATTACTGTCAATTACGGCTGCAGCACCAATAGACCCACCAGGAGACATATAAATCTCATCTGTATGAAGCGCTAAATAGGCTCCAGCAGAAAGCGCTTCCGTATTTATATAGGCAATTTTTTTAACGGATGTTTCATCTAAGAGATTTGCTATATCTTCAGCTGAATCTACAAATCCACCAGGAGTATTAAGCTCAAAAATGATGGCATCCGCATTAGCTTCCTCAGCATCTCGAATGGCCCGCTTTAAAAAAGCATGTAATCCTCTTTCTACTTCTTCATAAACAGGAACTTTATAGACGGTTGGTGATTCAGCAGATGCAGGAGGAGTAATGAAAAGAATAGACATGTACAAAAGACATAATGCAAAGAAAAAACGAGACAATTTCACCTTTTACCCTCCTTTCCTTCTATATGTATACTACTTTATACGTATAAGTATCAATATAGTTTCAATAAAATAAAATAAACCGAGAAAATAATTTTCTCGGTTTACATAATTGTAAATGTTAATCATACAGTACGTGTTTTGAACGCAGGGATTTTTTGGGATTAAATTACCACTTACGTTTACGTGCAGCTTCTGATTTCTTTTTACGTTTTACGCTTGGTTTTTCATAAAACTCGCGCTTTCTAACCTCTTGAATTGTACCACTTTTAGATACAGTACGTTTGAAGCGGCGAAGAGCATCTTCAAGCGATTCGTTTTTGCGAACGACAGTTTTTGACATCTCTCTTTCCCTCCCTCCGAACACACGTGTGTACATAACCAATTGTTATGTACTAAAAAATTATACCGTATTGAGTAGATTAGGTCAATACTTTTAAAACTAATTAATAATCTGAGTTGCTTTCTAGTCCTTGAGCAATTTGGACACCAGAGCTAGCACCAATTCTAGTTGCCCCTGCTTCAACCATTGCCTCTACATCTTGAAGACTACGAACTCCACCAGAAGCTTTTACTCCTAGGTCCGGCCCAACAGCCTGACGCATAATTTTAACAGCATTTACTGTAGCTCCTCCAGTTGAAAAGCCAGTAGAAGTTTTTACAAAGTCCGCTCCAGCTGCTTTAGAAAGCTCACTTGCTTTTGCTATTTCTTCATCCGTCAGCAAGCATGTCTCTAAAATAACTTTTACAATAGCTTTGCCTTTCGCTGCTTCTACAACAGCTTCAATGTCCTTTTGAACAAATGTATAGTCTTGATCCTTAAGCGCCCCTACATTTATCACCATATCAATTTCTTCCGCACCATTTTCAATTGCATTTGTCGTTTCAAACGCTTTTACTGCTGAAGTAGTTGCCCCTAAAGGAAAGCCAATTACAGTACAAACCTTTACTGGAGAACCTTTCAAAAGCTGCGCACTGTATGCAACCCATGTAGGATTCACACAAACGGAAGCAAATTCATATTTTCTTGCTTCTTCACAAAGAGTCTCAATTTGTTTCTTTGTTGCATCTTGTTTTAATAATGTATGGTCGATTAAACCGGCTATGTTTTTTGTCATATGATGACTCCTTCCAACTTGTACGTACCTCTTTATATTACTGGTAAATAGAAAAAAAATCTAGGAACTAAGTATATTTCACCACTTATACTTAAATCAAGTGAGAGAGTGTAATTTTAACTTGGTTCTTTTTACCTTTTTTAGAACACTAATGTTATCCACCCGCAACCCGGGGTTGATTTGCGTTTTGGCTGGACGCTTTCCTGGGGGCGCGGCTCCAACTAAATTGTTTCGGATGCTTCCGAAACAATTGGATTTTCCGCACGCGCTTTATCCCCTAGGAGTCGCCAGCCGACACTTCAATCAACTTTTTCTAATATGCCATCCCCTACTTTCTTTGATGAACACTATTAAAACGGTTAAAGGTCACAAAACAAACGAAAAGCACTTATAATTCTTCAGCTTGATAAGAAGAATCATAAGTGCTTTCTTAATTTTTGAAACTCAGGTTCTTCCCAGCAACGGAGGCCAACAGGATGTTGGTCATGCAAACTTTCAGTAAGTCATAGCAGAACGCGACTCGTAAAATCTTTTGATTAAACAAGCTCTCCTACTTCTTCTAAAACTCGTACAAATTGTCCTTCGTTGTATGGATAACCTGCTCGAGTAATTTTCACGCGTACAAGTTTACCAATTAACTCTTCAGATCCAGGAATAACAACTTTTAAATAATTGTCTGTATAACCTTCTACATACTCGCCATCTGTTACATGCTTCGATTTTTCCTCAGGAATAATCTCTAGGACCTCTCCCTCGAATTTCGAAGCATATTCTGCAGCAAGCTGATCATTAAGAGTAATTAAACGATGTACTCGTTCATTTTTCACATCTTCATCTACTTGGTTGTCCATTCTTGCTGCCGGAGTACCGGTACGCTTAGAGTAAGGGAAAACATGTAGCTCAGAGAACTTTTGGTTACGGATAAAATTATACGTTTCCATAAATTCTTCTTCTGTTTCCCCTGGGAAACCAACAATAACATCAGAAGTAATGGCTAAATCAGGTAAAGCCTCTCTTAGTTTATCCAGTCTATTTGCGAAAAACTCCATTGTATACTTTCTTCTCATACGTTTTAATACTGTATCAGAACCAGATTGAATCGGTATATGAAGGTGTCTTACAACGATTTTAGAATCGCGTAAAACCTCGATAACCTCATCAGATAATTGGCTTGCCTCGATGGAACTGATTCGAAGGCGTTTTAATCCTTTTACATTGGCCTCGATATCTCTTAACAGCTGGGCAAGATTATAATCTTTCAGATCTTCTCCATACCCACCTGTATGAATACCTGTTAGCACGATCTCTAGATAGCCAGCGTCTACTAATTGCTGGGCTTGTCTTACTACTTCTTGCGGATCACGAGAGCGCATTAATCCGCGAGCCCACGGGATGATACAGAAAGTACAGAAGTTGTTGCATCCCTCTTGAATTTTAAGAGAAGCACGAGTGCGGTCCGTGAATGCAGGAACATCTAATTCTTCATACACGCGATTTTTCATAATATTACCAACCGCATTGATTGGTTGGCGTTCGTTTTTAAACTGCTCTATGTAACCAAGCAGCTTTGTGCGCTCCTGTGTACCTACCACGATATCGACCCCAGGAATTGCCATGATTTCTGCTGGAGAGGTTTGTGCATAGCAGCCTGTTACACAAATGACAGCATCCGGATTTTGGCGTATCGCCCGTCGAATAACCTGTCTGCTTTTTTTATCCCCAGTGTTTGTTACTGTGCATGTATTAATTACATAAACATCCGATTTCTTCTCAAAATCAGTACGCTCATAACCATTTTCTTTAAATAACTGCCAGATGGCTTCTGTTTCGTAGTGATTTACTTTACAGCCTAATGTATGGAATGCCACAGATGCCATACCTTACACCTCTTTCATTCATATTCATAGGAAATTGCAGAAAGCGCATAGAGTGGCGCTGTTTCTGTCCTCAAAATCCTTGGACCAAGGGCAATAGTTTCAAAGTCATTTTCTATTAAACGTTCTATTTCCTGAGAATCTAATCCACCCTCAGGACCAAAAACGATTAGTATCGACTTTTTATCATACACCTTTTTTAATTGGTCGGCAAACTTTTGACGCTTACTTTTTTTGGCATCCTCTTCATATGCTATAAATTTTACGTCATATGTTTTGGAAATCTTTATTAATTCTTCAAGGGTAATCGGTTGATGAATCTCTGGTATAGAAGATCGATGAGATTGCTCAGATGCTTCCTTTGCAATTTTCTGGAGTCGACTAATCTTCTTCTCATTTTTCTTATCATCCCATTTCACGATAGACCGCTTTGCCTTCCACGGATAAAGAGCAGCCATTCCAAGCTCCGTACCCTTTTGGGTAATCAGGTCTAGCTTATCTCCCTTTGGAAGTCCACAGACCAACGAAACACGGATTGGCATTTCATTTGTTCCCTCTAGCTTATTTAGTACTCTAAGCTGCACAGCTTTAGCTGAGCCTTCTACAATTTCCATTTCGTACGTTTGCTGATGACTCACTACATATACCACGTCTCCAGATGACATGCGCATCACCTGTATCATGTGATGCGCATCTTCTCCAGCTATGGTTATTATACCGTTATCTCCAACTAGTTCTTCCGTAAAATAACGTTGCATTTTTTTTCTCCCCTATAAGCTAGGCTTTCTAGAGATAATGGTTACCCAATCCTCCATCATCATCACTTCTTCTATTTCAAAACCAGCAGCTTGCAAGGACTGACGTACGTCCTCCTTCTTATTCGCAATAATTCCAGAGGTAATAAATAAGCCGTTGTCCTTCACAAGCTTAAAGGCATCATTCGTAAAGGTCATGATAATTTCTGCTAAGATATTCGCAATCACAATATCCGCTGGTTCCTTTACATTGTCTAAAAGATTACCATGTGTAACTTCTATGGTATCCTCTACATGATTTAACTGGATATTTTCCTTTGCAGATTTAACCGCCACTTCGTCCAGATCTAAAGCATGAACATGACTTGCCCCTAATTTAGCTGCACCGATTGCAAGAACACCAGATCCAGTCCCCACATCAATGACAGTAGAATTAGGTTGAACATTTTTTTCTAATGCCTGTAAGCACATAACAGTAGTCGGATGAGTACCAGTGCCAAAAGCCATCCCTGGATCCAGCTCAATAATTATCTCATCACTATTGACACGTTCATATTGCTCCCAGGTCGGTACAATCGTAAACCTGTTAGAAATTTTCACCGGATGATAATATTTTTTCCAGGCTGTTGCCCAGTCTTCTTCATCCACTTCTTGGACAGTCAGTATATTGTGACCAAGATCAATGTCAAAATTTAATAGGTTGTTGATCGCAAGCTTAATCTCTTCAACGGTTTCTAACAAAAAGCTAGTTTCAGCTAGATAAGCTTTTATTCGTACCCCATCGGCTGGAAAATCATCTGGATTTAGATTATATATTTCTCCAAAGAAATCCTCACGCTCCTTTATGAGGTCCTCAGAATCTTCAATTACTACTCCACTTGCTCCTGCTTCGTGTAGGATATTACTTATTGCTTCCACCGCTTCATTCGTTGTATGAATGGATAGTTCCGTCCACTTCACTTGCGCCAACTCCTTTTTAGTCACCTTTTATCGTTCGTTTAATTTTTTCGAATAATGTACTACCCTGTTCTTCTGGAATATCTCCACTGATTTCTGCAAATTCTCGTAGCAATTGCTTTTGCTTTTCAGTTAATTTCTTAGGCGTTATAACCTTCGCAATTACATGCTGGTCTCCCATACCGTAACCGTGGACATTTTTTACACCTTTCCCCTTTAAACGGAACTTTGTACCAGATTGTGTACCTGCTGGGATTTTAAGCTTAACTTTTCCCTGAACTGTCGGGATTTCTAATTCATCACCAAGTGCTGCTTGAGCAAATGTTAATGGAAGCTCAAAATAAATATCATCGCCGTCTCGCTCAAAGCGTGGATCCGGCTTCACTCGGAAAACAACATACAAGTCGCCAGCTGGACCGCCATTTACTCCAGGCTCTCCCTGACCAGTCACACGTAATTGTTGGCCATCATCTACACCGGCTGGAATCGTAATCTTAATTTTCTTGCGCTTGTTAACGGTTCCTTTTCCATGGCAAGTAGAACATTTCTCTTTTATTAGCTTGCCCGTTCCCTCACAGTAATTACATGTTCTCTTCGTTTGAATTCTTCCGAAAGGAGTATCTTGTGTAATCGTAACCTGTCCGCTTCCTTTACAATGCGAGCATGTCTCTGGATGAGTTCCCTTTTTCGCACCTGTTCCGTGACAAGTATCACAAGTTTCTTCTTTTGTTATCTCTATCTCTTTTTCTTTTCCGAAAACAGCTTCCTCGAAATCAATTGTCATGGCATACTGAAGGTCATTTCCTTTTCTAGGGGCGTTAGGATCTCTACGTCTTGTGCCTCCACCACCGAAGAAGGAGCTAAAGATATCCTCAAAACCGAAACCATCTCCACCACCAAAGCCACCAAAGCCTTGATTTGGACCAGCATGGCCAAACTGGTCGTATTGCGCACGTTTTTGCTCATCACTTAACACTTCATACGCTTCTGATATTTCCTTAAATTTTTCTTCCGCATTCGCTTCTTTGTTAATATCTGGATGATATTGCTTGGAAAGCTTTCTATATGCCTTCTTTATTTCATCTTGAGATGCTCCCTTAGAAACTCCAAGGACCTCATAGTAGTCTCTTTTGCTCATAATTCACTCTCCTGCTCTTTAACTTACACATAAAGATAATTGTAACATGGACAAAATCGTAATAGCAAAATAAATCAGTTCAGCAATCGGTAGACAATGAAAAAGCCAAAGCCGAGAACCGGTCTTTGACTTTTTCCATCGACATTACTTGTCTTTATCGTCGTTAACTTCTTCAAATTCTGCGTCGACTACACCGTCATCAGATGGTCCGCCTGCTTGCTGCTCAGCACCTGCTTGAGCTTGAGCTTGCTCATAAAGCTTCATGGTAAGCTGTTGCACAACTTCGTTTAACTTATCTCTTTTTGCTTTGATGTCTTCAACGTTTCCTGATTCAAGTGCAGATTTTAGTTCTTCTTTTGCATCTTCCGCTGACTTTTTCTCGTCATCAGAGATTTTACCCTCTAAATCCTTCAGGGTTTTTTCCGTCATGAATACTAATTGATCTGCTTCATTTTTTAATTCTGCTTCTTCTTTACGAGCTTTGTCAGCTTCAGCATTTGCTTCTGCCTCTTTTACCATACGCTCGATTTCGTCATCGGATAAAGAAGAGTTAGATTGAATTGTAATGTTTTGTTCTTTTTGAGTTCCTAAATCCTTCGCTTTAACGTTTACGATACCATTTTTATCAATATCGAACGTTACCTCGATTTGTGGAACACCACGTGGTGCTGGTGGAATATCCGCTAATTGGAATCTTCCAAGTGTTTTATTGTCAGCAGCCATTGGGCGCTCCCCTTGAAGAACGTGGATGTCTACTGCTGGTTGGTTATCTGCAGCTGTAGAGAAAACTTGAGATTTAGATGTTGGGATCGTTGTATTACGTTCAATCAACTTCGTGAACACGCCTCCCATTGTCTCGATACCAAGTGATAATGGAGTTACATCTAGAAGAACTACGTCTTTTACGTCTCCAGTTAATACGCCACCTTGAACTGCAGCACCCATTGCTACCACTTCATCTGGGTTAACTCCACGGTGTGGCTCTTTACCAGTTTCTTTCTTAATAGCTTCCTGTACCGCAGGAATACGAGTAGAACCACCTACAAGGATAACTTTGTCGATTTGAGCTTTTGTTAATCCTGCATCTTGAATTGCTTGACGAGTAGGTACCATTGTACGTTCCACCAAGTGAGATGTTAACTCATCAAATTTTGCACGAGTCATCGTTAATTCTAAGTGTAACGGACCAGCTTCACCAGCTGTGATGAATGGTAAAGAGATTTGTGTAGAAGTTACACCAGAAAGGTCTTTTTTCGCTTTTTCAGCAGCATCTTTTAAACGTTGAACAGCCATTTTATCTTTTGAAAGATCAATGCCGTTTTCTTTTTTAAATTCTGCTACTAGGTAGTCCATGATTACTTGGTCGAAGTCATCTCCACCTAGACGGTTGTCCCCTGCAGTTGCAAGTACTTCAAATACTCCGTCACCTAACTCAAGGATAGATACGTCAAATGTACCTCCACCTAAGTCATAAACAAGAATTTTTTCATCTTGCTCCATTTTATCTAAACCATATGCTAATGCAGCTGCAGTTGGTTCGTTGATAATACGTTCTACTTCTAAGCCAGCAATACGACCAGCATCTTTAGTTGCTTGACGCTCAGCATCATTAAAGTATGCAGGAACTGTGATAACTGCTCTTGTAACTTTTTCTCCAAGATAGTCTTCTGCAAATCCTTTTAAATATTGAAGGATCATTGCTGACACTTCTTGTGGTGTGTATTCTTTGTCTTCTGCTTTTACTTTTTCAGAAGTACCCATTAAACGTTTAATAGATGCGATTGTGTTAGGGTTTGTGATAGATTGACGCTTTGCTACTTCCCCTACTTGGCGCTCCCCATTTTTAAATGCTACAACAGATGGTGTTGTACGATTTCCTTCTGGGTTAGGGATAACTTTTGGTTCCCCACCTTCAAGTACGGATACACATGAGTTTGTTGTTCCTAAGTCAATACCAATGATTTTAGACATACATTTTCCTCCTATAGATACCTGTTATATATTTAATGATAAGCTGCTTTCAATGAAGGCTTATTCGTTTACCTTCACCATGGAAGGACGAAGGATTCGATCCTTTAACTTATAGCCTTTTTGAAGCTCTTGAAGGACAATCCCTGATTCTTGACTTTCATCCTTCTCTTGCATTACTGCTTGGTGAAGGTTCGGGTCGAACGGAACGCCTTCCGATTTAATTGGCTCAAGCCCTTCTTTTTCAAGAGCAGCCTGTAAAGAACGGTATACCATATCCACACCTTTTGCTAAAGAGATAGCCTCTTCAGTAGTTGGTTGGATTGCTAATGCTCGTTCTAAATTATCTAATACCGGTAAGATATCCGTTAATACGGACTGTGCTCGGTATTTAGTATCTGCTTCCTTATCAAGCTGGACGCGTCGCTTGTAGTTTTCAAAATCAGCAAGCAAACGGATATAACGATTCTTTTCCTCTTCAAGCCGTTGTTTTAAGAGCGTTACTTCGTCAGCTTCTTCTGCTGAAGTTTCTTCTACTGACTCTTCAGTTGCGTCTACTACCTCTGTTTCTTCGGTAGTTTCTTCTTTTTCTTCTCGTATTTCCTGGTCTTTTAGAACCTCTTTATCTTTTTCCATTACTAGCAACTCCCCTTTATCCATGCTGGCCATGTATAATTCTAGATAATTCTCTAGATAAATCTCCACTCATCACATCAAGGAGTGAAACTACACGCTTATAATCCATTCTGGTAGGACCTATTATAGCGATTGAACCGCGTTGCTCTTCTCCAATATCATAGGATGCCGTAATAATACTACAATTCTCCATCCCAATTTGGTTATTTTCGGAGCCTATGCGAATATCAATTCCTTTTTTGTTTAAATGGAATAGCCCTGGTATTTGATTTACTTGTTCCATCCAATACATGATATGTTTTGCTTTTTCCACATCATTAAATTCAGGTTGGCTTAGCAGTTGCATTTTCCCACCATAGTATACCTTTTCCTCATGTTCTATTTTCATAGATGTCTGCAAGGAATTTAATAAGTGGGTCATTCTACCATTGTTATGGCGGAGAACAGTGGATACAACAGTCTCGAGCTTGGTATGAAGCTCATGGAGGTACACACCTACCAAGTGTTCGTTAATAATGTTTACCATGCGCTCGATATCAGATGCACTAAATACTTCTGGTATGGAAAATACCCTGTTTTCTACATGTCCACTATCCGTAACAATGATAGCCACAGCTGAGTCTTCCGTTAATGGAACGATGGAAAATCTCTTTACACGATGCTTTCTCACATCTAATCCTAACATAATTGAGGTATAATTCGTTAGCTCTGACAATATTTCGGCAGATTTACGGATAATTTGTTCCGTTTCAACCAACCTTTCCTGGAAGATTGAGCGCATTTGCGTTATCTCTTCCTTCGTAACAGCCTGTGGAGTTAATAAATGATCCACATAATAACGATAGCCTTTTTCAGAAGGTACACGACCAGATGAGGTATGTGTTTTTTCTAAGAAACCCATATCCTCTAAATCCGCCATATCGTTTCGTATAGTGGCTGGACTAAACGGTACTTCTTCTTTTTTAGAAAGCTGACGAGACCCGACCGGTTGAGCGGTTTCAATAAAATCATCTACCGTTACTTGCAATATAAGTAATTGCCTATTTGTTAGCATGATTATCACCTCTGTTAGCACTCGAACGTCGAGAGTGCTAATACTCATATAAAACTTATCAAATCTATAGAAAAGTGTCAACGATTTCAACCAATTTATTTAAGAAAATATTGAAAAACTTCATTCCCTACAAATCTGCCTCTACGTGTTAGGGATATATATCCATTCTCTATTTTTACCAGTTGCTTTTTTAACAGTTCATCTAGCTCTTGTCCATATATTTCTTCTAACGACTGCTGATAAGTGTGTTGAAAATCCGTTAAACTGACTCCTTCATTTTTACGTAAGCCTAGGAACATTTCTTCTTCCATCTTTTCTTGATCTGTGACTTCCTTTTGGCTAATTATAGGCTTAGTCTCTTCCTCTATAAGCTGCATATACTTTTTTAATGGTCCATGGTTGGAGTAACGGATACCATTCACATATCCATGCGCACCCGCTCCAAGACCTAGGTATTCCTCGTTGTTCCAATAAAGAAGGTTATGCTTAGATACTTTGCCATCTTTAGAAAAATTACTTATTTCATACTGATCATATCCATGCCTCTCCATTTCATCCATCAACAAACCATACATTTCTGCTTCTAAATCTTCTCCTGGAAGAGAAAGCTTTGCTTTAGACAGGAGGTTATAAAAAATAGTCTTTGGCTCTACTATTAAGGAATAAGCAGAGATGTGGGGAATACCTAATGAAAAGGCTTCTTTCAGAGAATCGTTCCATTGCTCCATCGTTTGGTTTGGCAGACCATACATTAAATCAATGCTAATGGAAGGAAAATTAATGTTTTTGGCATGTTCAATTACTTGATACACATGCTCGTTTGCATGGGTTCTGCCTAATACTCTTAATAAGTCCTGATTAAAAGTTTGAACCCCCATGCTTAATCTATTCACGCCAAAATTTCGCATAATCTGCATTTTTTCAAGCGTCAGCTCATCAGGATTTGCTTCCGAAGTGAATTCCACTACATGCTCCATTGGGATATTCTGCTGAATCAGTGTAAATAATCGCTCTAATTGCTTTGGTGATAAGGAGGTTGGTGTTCCTCCACCTATGAATATTGTTTCAATTCTCGATCCTGCTAGTTCACTAGCCCACAGTTCCATTTCATGTCCGAGCGCCTCAATATACTCATCTACCGGCTGATTATGAAAGAAAAATTTATTAAAATCACAGTAATTACATATTTGATGACAAAACGGTATGTGTAAATATACACCTTTAACCATACTATTCGTTCCTTCTTTCTATTCAAACTTCCACATAAAGCAAGAAGGAGGCCTAAAGCCTCCTTCCACCATTTTCTATGAGAATATTTATTTGATTCATATTAGAGTTTTTGTCTTTCTATGTATAAATTATAGCCGATTTTTGGGGAAGCTACAAACTTTTGAATTTAAATAAAGATGTAAAAAGCAACCTATCTACCAGAGAGATTGCTTTTTATGTACTACGGACCTGCCGGACAATGACCCTGGCTAGTGCATCCAGGAGCTGGAACATCTCCACTACCATCATTTCCAAAATGCGGATTACCAGAGAACCTGCACTTACACTGCTAGCAAAAAAAGGACCAATAAGTAAAATAGATCCAGTTAGCAAAGAAATTGCTTTACCCTTCTTTTTCATATACGACATAATCCTTGTACTAAATACAAAAAAAACCTCTAATTATTAGAACTATATCTAATAGTTAGAGGTGTACTATAAACTTCTTAATCAGAAATGCCGTTTATTTATTTGGCTCGTCCATCTTCAGTACAGCCATGAAGGCTTCTTGAGGAACTTCTACAGAACCAACCTGCTTCATACGCTTTTTACCTTCTTTTTGTTTCTCCAGAAGTTTACGTTTACGAGAAATATCTCCACCGTAACATTTTGCAAGTACGTTTTTACCGATTGACTTAATGGTAGAACGCGCAATAATCTTTTGTCCAACTGCCGCTTGAACAGGGACTTCAAATTGCTGTCTTGGAATTAAAGATTTTAGTTTTTCTACAATTACTTTTCCACGCTCATACGCAAAGTCTTTGTGAACGATAAAGCTTAGGGCATCTACCTTTTCACCATTTAATAAAATATCCATTTTTTGAAGCTTCGATTCCTTATAGCCAATTAACTCATAATCAAAGGATGCATACCCTTTTGTGCTTGATTTTAAAGAATCAAAGAAGTCATAAACGATTTCTGATAATGGAATTTCATAAATAATGTTTACACGGGCAGAGGATAAATAGTCCATCGTGATAAAGTTACCACGTTTACGTTGGCACAGTTCCATTACAGATCCAACGTAATCCTCAGGCACCATGATAGAAGCTTTTACATACGGCTCCTCGATACTTTCGATTTTTTGAATGTCTGGCATCATCGATGGGTTATCTACTTTTACACTTTCACCCTTCGTTAGCTGTACATTGTACACTACGCTTGGCGCTGTTGTGATTAAATCGATTTTAAACTCACGCTCGATACGCTCTTGAATGATTTCCATATGTAATAATCCTAAGAAACCACAGCGATATCCAAATCCTAAAGCTTGAGAGGATTCAGGTTCAAACTCTAATGCCGCATCATTCAATTGAAGCTTCTCTAATGCTTCTCGCAAATCATTATATTTAGAGTTATCAATTGGATATAGTCCGCAGAATACCATTGGGTTCATTTTACGGTAACCTGCTAATGGCTCTGATGCTGGATTATTCGCTAATGTGATGGTATCCCCTACACTTGTATCTCCCACATCCTTCATAGAAGCAGTTAGGAAGCCTACGTCTCCAACAGTTAATTCATCACGTTGAGTAGTTCTCGGAGTAAATACTCCTGTTTCAACAACATCAAATTCTTTTCCAGAGGACATCATACGAATTTTATCTCCCGGCTTTACAGTTCCTTCTACAATTCGGATATAAGCAATAACTCCACGATATGGATCATAAAGAGAATCAAAAATAAGTGCTTTCAGTGGAGCTGCAGGATCTCCTGTAGGAGCTGGAACCTTTTCTACAATCTGTTCTAGAATTTCTTCGATTCCAATTCCTACTTTTGCGGATGCATGCACTGCTTCAGAAGCATCTAATCCAATAACTTCCTCTACTTCCTGTTTTACGCGCTCAGGATCAGCAGCAGGCAAATCAATCTTATTAATAACTGGTAAAATCTCTAGATCATTATCTAAAGCCAAATAAACATTCGCTAAAGTTTGAGCTTCTATCCCTTGAGCAGCATCTACTACTAAAATTGCTCCCTCACAGGCTGCTAGGCTTCGAGAAACCTCATAGGTGAAATCCACATGTCCCGGAGTATCGATTAAATGGAAAATATATTCTTCTCCATCCTTTGCCTGATACTTTAATTGGACCGCATTTAATTTAATGGTGATTCCACGTTCTCTCTCTAAATCCATCGAATCAAGTAATTGATCCTTCATTTCTCGTGATGTTAACGTTTTTGTTTTTTCTAATATACGGTCTGCTAGCGTAGACTTCCCATGATCAATATGGGCGATAATAGAAAAGTTCCTTATCTTTTTCTGTCGTGCCAGTCTCTCTTCATTGTTCATGCATGTTCACTCCTAATTAAACTATTATGAATTATACTATGAAGATAATGCATATTACAACAAGAACTAGCTGAAACCCCTTGTGTTCCAATGTTTTGCTCAAACTAAGGTGTTTACCTAAATGCAAAATAATGTTCTTTCATGCACCAATCTGGGGCTAGTTGGGGCTAATTTGGGGCTAATTAATAACTTATTATAGGCGGCGTAATGTACAGAAATGGATATATATAATTTGTTACTGACTACTCACTAAGGTGGTCTTTTTTATATCACCATTCCCACCAATTCTCCAAATACACAGGTTTATTTCACGATTTGTCAATAATAAACCATTTTTCGTTTATTGATTTCCTCTAATACAATTTGTATAAAAGCTTACCTGCTTCGAGAAGGTATCTCCAATTTCTTCCGGAAATGAATTTAAACTACCCTTTGTTCTCACAGTAATGTCCTTAGAGCCTAGTTTTACTCCATCAACTTTAGAAGGTGTGAATTTATTATTCATATTGTTTCTTTCCAAATAAGATCATCTTTTAGCAAGGTTATATTATAAATACTATGTTTTATCAATCAAATTTAGATTATGAGCAACTTTAATCTAAATTTGATTGAGTAAATTTGATTGAGTAAATTACATAAGACAATGCCTACATACATCAGTTACTTTTGTTACTTGAATTTTTAATATTATATTCACTTAGACTAAATTCAAAATTATCTAATGTTCCATTATGTATATAACTAAATGAAAGGATTCCTAAATATGGTCTAAAAACAAGCTTTTGTCGGTCTGGTAGTGTATTATATATTAAATCAAAAATTTTTACTTCCTCATAAGTATCACCATTTAGTAAATTAATTTCTCGCGTGTCATTAACATACCAAAAGTGCGACAAGTCACTTCTTGTAATGGAATTTAAGTCACCAAATCTTTGCCCTTTAAACATTGGGAACTCAAATAATAAATTATCATAACTTAGTGCTGGCGAACTATTTTCAATTTGTTGTTCTATATTCTTAAAGGTATCAGGTTCTTTCATATACTTTTCTACACTATCTAATTCTTCATTGGGTATTAGGAAAATTTTGTTAGCAACTAAGAATAGCCCTGAGATGTGTTCATCCTCGGTATAGTCCATTGGTGGTGAAGAAATTAATTCATCTTCACTTAATATTGCCATTCTGTCTCGAATTACATCTCGCATTTCTTGTGGAAAATTACTAACTTTATAAAGACTTACCCCATTACTTTTTATTTCTTCTAATATCCTAAATTTTATCCTTATATCTTTTATAACTTCTTTTTCATACTTAGGTGAATACACTGTATAAGTTCCATTGTAAGTCCAAAAGTTTCCTTCCTGTAAAGGCATATATTCTATTGACTCATCAACATTCCATGTACTAGTTTCCTTATAATCATATTTAATTTTAGTTACCTTAGAAATTTCTGCTGCTTGAATTTGAGCATCTGCAGATTTTATTGCTGTTTGAATTTGTGCTTCAATAGATTTATTTGTTGATTCTAATTGAAAGTATCCTGCTATAAAAACCGTTATAGAAGCTACTACTATTGGAACAAATATTAAAGTTACTGCATCTTTTAAAGTGAAACCTTTACCATTACCTCTTTTCTTCCTTCTGTTCTTCTTTCGATTCTTCTTTCCCAAATTAATTCCCCTTATTTATTATTTTTATCAGATTCTTTATTACTATATTATAGCTGTTCCCCCGGAATATTTGTTCAAAATACAAGTTATTTCATAAAAATACTCATTATACCAAATTAAAACCACTATTTAAATTATACTTCCCAGAATTGTGGTTTTATATAGTAATAATCTCTGCTTAATCAAAAATTATTCAACTAAATTGTCCCTTTAGATTGAGTGGTTTAAGTGTATCACTTCACAATGAATTTCCACTCAACTTGCTGAGAGAATAAGTATGACTCAATCCAACCTATCTAATAAGATGTCTAACGAATCTTACTCAATTGCAGATTTAGAAAAATTGCTTAGCAGTTAGATATAAAATTGCATATTAAATTCTTGGAACCAGATGGCAAATAATGTTGTCTGTTTTCTATTTACTTTTACCAATACTATCCATTAATCTAGATAAAAAGGAGATGGGTAGATTGAACAATTGGAAGAACAAAAAGTGGTTAGTGGTTAGCTGGAGAATTATATTTTTCTTTACCGTGCTGTTAGTGATTATAACACCAAGTTTCCTTACCTTTGTTTTGTTGATACTCACAGGTATTGGGGCATTAGCTAGTAACTTTCTTTATAAATCAGCAAATAACACTAGCAACGTTAGCAAAGATGCAAAAAAAGATAACACACAAAACTTTCAACCAACAAATGACTTTAATGCCGTGCCTGTTGCAGCAACACTTTCAAATGAAATATCTAGGAGTCCAAAAGTAAAACATGATTATTTTACCTTTAATGTGGCTGGGGTAACTATGAAAAATGATGATAATAAAGATATTCAAAAACTGCTAAAACGTTGCGGAAAATTATATTGTGAAGAAAACTTTATAGAACTTTATAGTGGTTATACAAACAAGGAAATTTTAGAGGACTTCAATGAAGTGACAGAATTTGAAGATGTTGAATTTGGCGAAGAAGAAATTTCATTTATTCCTGAACCAACAAACAAATACGATAAAAACGCCATAAAAGTCTTCATTGATTTTGGGAATGAGGGATTGCAACATGTTGGTTATGTGCCTAAAATACACACCGAAATAATAAGGACCATTCTTGATGAACAAGAAGTTATAAATCTATCTGCCCGCTTTGTTGGTGGTAAAGTTAAAGAGATAGAATATAATTATGAAAAAGATAAAGATGTGGTAATCACCAGGGAATTAACACTTGGGATAGAAATTGAAATAAAATATAAAAATAAATAAACTTTCTATAATTAATCGGTGAAAGACATTACTATACTTAAAAACCACCTTCCATCACTGGTTGGTGGTTTTCTTTTCATTTTCTATTCTTTGTTTTTCTACACGATCGGCCATCTTAGCTATTTTTCCAACAGCTTCTCACTCTTCATTATTCAACTTATACAGATTATCAAGAAACCTCATAACTTCTTCTCTAGGATACTTTTCTAACATTTCTTTTAACAATGCTTCCATTTTTAATAAATTAGCCGATTTCTCCAATTGACTCACTCCATTATCGTAACGTCTACTATTTCATCTATCTTTATATCGTGTAATTTAAATGGATCTTCAAGCTTTATAATTCTTCTTTTTAAATCTATATCCTCCACAATTCCGCGATTATAGATAAACTCGCCAGCTCTCCATAGCTTTAGTTTGGTATCAGCCTTACTTTTTAAAGCTACTTCTATTGTTTCCTGAAGCATTTGCAAATCAAACTCATCCAGCTGTGGACGTGGTACCTTCTCTATGTCATCTACATACTGCCTTAACAGTGAGACATGCTCAGTCAACATCATAGCAGTCCATTTCTTCTTTCCGCGGTCTCTCACTTTCGATAAATCAGGTAGCTCAAGCATGTCATCAAAAAAGCTACCGTTCATATAATCACGTCCTTTTTGATTATTATACGAACAATTGTTCTTATTTATAACTTGAAATTTTTAGGGGAAATAAAAAAGCCACCTACTCTAAGATGGCTTTTAACTATAAAACTTATAGTCCAAGAAGTTGCTTTTTTTTCTGTTCGAATTCATCTACGTTAATAATTCCAGCATCTAAAAGCTCTTTATATTTTAAAATCTCATCTGCATTAGATGTAATAACAGATGGTTGTGGGATACTTTCTTTGGTAGTTTTTAGTTTATCCAATACTCCATGGATTGCGCTGTTTACAGATGAAGCGGAAGCAGAGTCCAATGCAATGTTAAACTTTTCTTGTGGAGTATCTATAGTTAAAATTCCATAAACCATTCCTTTTTCGAAAGAGATATCATTTATTTTTTCATGGTTAACAGCTTTGAACTTTTCTCCTGTTAACGACTTTTGTCCAAATAAAATTCTTTTGTTGGTAATCGCATAGGCATAGTTATTATCATGTTTTGTAATGGATTCATAATTGTGCAACCCTATAAAAGTCATTAATACCTTTTCATCTCTGATAAGATTATCCTGTAAAATTTTAAAGTGTTTAACTCCCCATTTTTCGTTAAAACCTGAGCCAAAATTATTCTCTTTACAATAATTATACATATTTTCTGCACGGGACATTGGGTCATCGCCAAGCTTCATTTCTTTTTCTTGAATAATTTCCTTAATTTCTTCAACAGTGATCTTATTTACATTAATCGCAGTAGCTCCTCCAGCTCGTTTTAAACAACTGGGGCATAACCAAGCGTCTGATTTTTTTACTTTAAAACGATTTAATCCAACTTCTTCATTGCAAACTCCACAAACAACTTTTCTATCAAAGAAACCCATAACAACATCTCCCTTTACATAATTGGAAACTTTTATTCATAGTTTATAATAACAAAAAATAACAAATTATGGTACGAGGAATTTTTGAGCAACAACTTTTCACCTAATCTCTAATTTATAAATAAAAAAAGCCTGCTACCAGTCAAGGTAACAGGCTTCTGTATGTTTATTATTCTTTTAATACTTTTATACTGCTAGTCCAATAATTGTCCTTTGGATAAAAAAATATCTTATGTGAGATTCTTTTTTAGATTAAAAAATATCAATCATTAATCCAACCATTTGCGTAACATTTAGCATTTTCACCACTGTTCCCACACATCATAAAAAGTTTGTAATAACCTTCAGGAACCCCCACCCTGTATGCTTTATCATCATAAGGATTATTTGCAGTACCATTTGTTATTCTTTTACCGTTAATATCATCCACCCAAAACGAGAGAGGATATGTCCGCTGATCATCACCACCAGTACCAATATAATTCACACCAACATGTAAAAAATTACCTTTGTTCACATATACCCAACCAGATTCTACCGGTATATTTCCACCTTCAGGATAAACCCAGATATCCAATCTCTCTGCCAGTGCTGCTGTAGAAAATACAAACATAGATAGTACAACCATCAACGATATTAATACTTTTTTCAAACTAATCTCTCCTTCTCGTCGCTATTTTTTCTGTCTTTCAAAGTACAACATTCAACCTTTTTCTTCTATTTCCTCTATATTTTTACAAAATAAACCAAAAGTTTCATTAATACTTTTTCTGTTAAGGCATTTTCTCATAATCACTTATTTTTTTATAGTAATATTTATTCTAATAATAAAGCGACCAACTCAATTAAGAGAAGGTCGCTTTTTATTATTTAGTTTCATTAATTAAATGAGTCGTCCATCCATATCTAGTTTTCAATTTAGCTTGGGCATCTTCTGCCGCTTCCTTAGTACTAAACGATCCAGTATATAACCGATAGGAAGGATTAAAATTAGTAGTATCTGCTGTTTCATATATAGTCCAACCAAAATCAGTCTTTACTTTATCTACTGCATCTGCAAGTGCTCTCGCATTTGGGAAAGTACCTGTCTTAATACGAAAGGTGTCTTTTATTTGAGTAACGGATTTAACAGCCTTCTTTGTAGGAGTTTGTAACTCTTTCAAGCGTTTACGCACACCATCCATATTAATACCCGGGCAAGCTGTTTTGGTACCACTAAATTCATTATGTCCCAGCACATCGTTTACGCCTAATCCAAAGTTTTTGAGTGCTAATAAGCAACGTTCTTCAAATGCTCTTTCCTGTGCCGGTGTGAAGCTTCCATTACCAACTAGGCAAATATTATAGATGTAAGTATTGTGACCGCCCACACCGTTAGTCGGATAGATTGGATCATAGCAAAGCTGGACAGTACCATCTCGAAGAATGATTTCGTGATAGCCTCCCTTTGTCCATTTCAGCCCCTTCCATCGGTTGTTCCAGAAAGCAAAATAATCACCACTAGTTGTTGCAGAATGGTGACGTGCTATTTTCTTGATTTGACTGATATTTCGCTTGGTTTTTGAAGGAGAAACCTTCTTACGAATGTCTTGTATTTTTACCATTTGCCATTCTCCTTAGGATTGTCATATCGCATGGCTTGTAAGCTGTCGGTAACTCCTCTAGTAGTAGGATCAGTTACGGCATTGTATATACTAACAATCATTAACACGAGCAAGTATGGGTTTGTGTAGGTTTTTACTATAACATCCCATACACTTCCCCAAGTAGTTAGGTCTGCATAGCTAATCCCAAGATAAGCTAATACAGGTAACAAAGCAGCTAGCAACAATTGAAATAAAAATACAGGGTTTCTAAATCTTACTTTCCAATTGATTTTCATATGTTTCTCCTCCTAGAATATATTTGCTACTGCAATTCCAATAACTCCACCCACTAGCGCTGTAATAATTGCAGTTATTAATGAACCTGTAATCTTTCGTCTAATCCAATTAGTGTCATCTTTGATATCTGAGAGCGCTGACTTGATAGTACTAATCTCTTGATTCTGCAGCGTGTCAGATAACTCCAATTTGTGGATGTCCTGTTTCATACGATCTTGCTCACTTTTAAATGTAGTCTGGCAATTCTTTAGTTCGGCTATGTCTTGCTGCACCTTTTCTTTCCACACGTCCATTTCTACCATCTCCTTAACCATAAGTTGCCCCCTTGAACACATATTTTCTTTACAAAAAAAGAGCGCCCGATTGGACACTCTTAGCGTTGATTATTTACAACCATTTTCAAAATCTCACTTAAAACCTCTAGTTTAAAAGAAGTGTGAGGAATTATCTGAGCTATCTCTCCTCTAGATGGTTCACTGTAGTTATAAGTAGAAACAGTTACCCCGCCTATACTTCTTAAGTAATTCATATCCACTCGATAATTTTTTAGTTCTGAACAAATAGCATGATAAACTTTATCCCTTTGTTCAGCGGTGTCATATCTATAGGATAGGTGTTTTTGTTGTTTACCTTCCACATATTCAATATTGATTTGATATTCTATACCCATTATTTTCCCTCTCCTTTTATCCACAATTCGACAAAACAGGGAGTAATCCTGCAATTCAATTTCATCTTTTCTTAATGATTTATGCACTTTCCATTTCTACTGGAATATCTGGTCTCATTGAAACAATTTCAGCCATAATTAAATCATTGTTTTCTTTACTGTGACCATAACTTTCGACGATAAATCTAATACTCACTTCACCGTTCTCATTTTGTTCACCATAGGTATATCTTGTAATACACGCCCTTGCGATTACTCTAACTTGATATGGTTTCAATAACATATACATTTGCTCCTTTTTATTTAAGATGTCATCATATCTGCGATAATCAATTCTAAGTCTGTTAAACGTGATTTGGTTTCAGCCAATTCTTCACTCATAGGTTTCTCAGGGATAATTTGTTCATCTGGATTGTCGGGATTAGGATATTCAAAAACAGGCATCTTATTTTCTAAGTCAACACCGATTAAGCGACCTTCTGCAAAGTCTTGAGCATATTGGCCATATTTTAATTCAATATAATCAAAGGTATCTTGGTTACGTTCGGACAATTCTTTATATGTCGCAATTTGTTCATCAATCGTTTTCTTTTTGGAAGCATTATTCCATTCGGCAGTAGCAATAATTATTTCCCCTGTAATTTTATCGAAAAATATAACTCTTCCAACGTTCATCTTATTCACCTCTCTTTCACGGCCCTAAAATTGAATTGTGTATTGGGTGCAGGCACCGGGATTTTTAAAACTCCTTGTATATATGGAACCCTAAAAACCGTTGTTCCTCTTTTGGAATTTCCATATCCAGTAGTTGAAGGAGCATAATAATTTTCCGAAAACCAAGCATCTATATCATTGGATGATTTATCTGTTCTTGTGAACAAAATGAAATCTGGTACAAAATCTAACATATTGGTATCAAAATTTACATAAGCAGAACTACTGCTATTTACACCATTAGAATTTAAAAAATTCGTTGTAATGGATTCACTTGTTATTGTTCCCGTTACGATTTTTCCGACATTCACATTTCCGCTTAACAATACATCGTTTATTTCTTCCCATGTCGAATTATGCGTAAGTGGTAGACCTGGATTTATTAGCAATAGCCCGTCTACCATTTGTTGTTTTCTGCTATTGCCAAGCGTAAAAGCCTCATCTGCTCTATCGTAAGCTGCTTTTACTGCTTTTGGTGTTGCAGCTAAAGTTTCACTCTCACTGTCAACATCATTTGAAAGCTGTACATGGCCTTTTTGGGTTAATGAAGCATTCTCTGTTATGTGGTTAGCAAATTCTTCTTTAGTGGCCTGCTTAACATTGTCTACATTTCCTAATCCCACTTGCACTTTCGTAACTGTGTGTGGATTATCCTTCCTGTTAGCATGAGTATCCACTTTTCCTTGAGCTCCCGAAGGAGTTTCAGCACCTACATCTGCAGCAGTTAAAACAACCGCCCCTTTTTTGGCGTTAACCGATGAGACTGGTACTTCAATATTTTCTACGTCCTCTTTTGTAGCTGCATTTTCTTCAATTGCATCTAACACTGAATTGTAATTAACGCGAGTTAGATATTCATTCCCAGCAGGCTTTGGTATTTTCAATCTCGGTGTAATTTCTGGCATTCTACATCACCTCTATTTCATTCCATGTTTTATTTAGAGCATCAATTTCATCCCACGTAAGATTAAAAGAATCAAATCTGTTCCAAGTTGTATATAGGAATATATAAACTACGTCTAAATGAGCAGGTTTGATTTCTTCCACAGCTTTATAGACATCTGTTAGATTTGAAGGGATACCTCGAACACTGACAAATCGGATGTTAATTTTTCCATCAAAAGTGACATCTACACCTCCATTTGTAAAAGCATCAACAACCAACTTAATAAGTGCTGCATCCACTTTTCCATGACCACGCATTTTTGATTTAATGACTGATCTTCTTTCTTCCAAAGGCTTTTTTGAATCAGTTTTAATCCCTAATTCCTTTTCATAAAATGCCAATCCCCATGTTGCTGTATCAATAATCAATTGTTTTCGAATATCGGTAATATCGGTATGAAGAACGCTGAATTGTTCTCCTTCTGCTTCGAATATCTCTTGGAAAACCTTGCTTTTCCGTTCATATAAGGGGAGACTTTTTAACATTTCCTCACGCAACATTAACACCGCCTAAAACTGCCACTTCATCTTCAGCTATTAGTATATTTGTATTTCCACCATTAACAGCTAAACCAGAATAGTCTAATACCCCTTCACTATCCAAAATGAAATTCCCTATCTGAGCATAGGAAACAAAGCTTTGCTTAAAAGCAATTGAACGTAAATAGTTGGTGATACTTACTCGGATGTTTGAAATTACATCATCAATCGAATAGCCATCCATGACCGTCAAGGATGCAAAGTCTAAATCAAGTACCTTGGATTTTGCACTCTCAACCGTACAAAAGGCCCCTATTCCTGCAACCCCTTCCCCCAATCCTCTTACTCCTGGATCTATGTGTTCCTGGACTTCTGAAACCAATTCTGGGGAAGCTGGCTCAGCATTTGAATCAATGATGACAACCTTTACCGTATTGTCACCATTCCAAAGAGGGAACACTTTAGCATTTCCTACTCCCGACACTTCCTTGGCCCAGTTATAGTAATGATGTTTATTCCCACTAGTGGCTGGAGTGCGAAGGCGTTCATAGTAACGAGTACGAAGTTCATCATCCGATTCACTTTCATATCCATCCCTTGTAGGCATTGGATTAGTCACTGTGTTAATTCCTTCAATAGATATTGCTATTTCTGTTATTTGATTTGCAGGTACGTTTCCTGAACTCCCTGGAACAACTGCTTTGATACTTACAGTTCCACTTGATACTATTTGAATGTTCTCAGTGGATTCAAATTGTACACCCGAGGGTGTTTGAAAAAGATCCCCTATACTGATTAACCCAGTTCCAGTGACCGTTACCTCTCCAATTGCATGAGTAGCTTGTCGTCTGGATATACCTGTCCTTTGAGCAATGAATTTTGATAATTCATCCCCGAACTGGTTTTCAACATCAAAGAGATTGACCACTTTGCCCATCTCTTGATAGGCTATTTCGAATTGGTCAGCTGCAGGCTTAGTTGCATCGTAAATGAAAGACCCTTCTGTCTTGTCATACTCATTTGATATCCCAGCTAGCATTTCTTCTTCAATTGCTTTAGATGTCTTATTTTCGAACATCAGAATACCATCTCCTGTTCAAATGTTTCTTCAGCAGTACGAACACGGAAGTAAATTACCATCCGCTTTCCATCACGGGTAAAGGTCCAATTCTCTATACCTAGAATGTGTGGATGACCCAGTAAGGCACTTGTGACTTCCCTTTGAATCTCAGCTTCTATAAATGCTCTAGGAAAGTTGGAGCCGATTAAATCTTCAATCAACACTCCGTAGGGAATATCTTTGTAAATCTTAAACTGAAACCTTTCAGTTTTAATTGCTTTTACAATCCACATCTTCAGTGACTCAAGGCCATGTAGCTCTACCGTTTTGCCGTCCACAAGCACAAAGTCATTCTTATCAAAATCAAATAAAAAAGACTTCCCTATTGGCGGTAAGTCTTCTGGTAGTTCTGTTGTATCAAATTCGAGTTCTGTAATTTTAGGAAGCACTAAAACCTCACCGCCTTATCCAAAACATAATATAATTGGCCATCTGCAACTGGCATGATTATGACCTCATCATCAGCCTTCAAGGTATCATTCATAACCAATGTTGCTGTTGAGCCATTGTTTATTTGAACTTCCCTTGAATAACCAGAGAGCAAATGTGCCGCAAATACCATTTGATGTGGATATAAAATAATGACCTCATTCAAACGAATGGAAGGGTTAGGTGGTCCTGTGAGAACAATACCTGTTGTCATGGACTTTGGTACAGAGTTCTCACGTTCCCTAAACAATTTTGCAAGCTCCGTCAAGCTATCTTCAGGCATCAGACCACCTCCAAATTCAACTTCATTTTGTGAATACCACCGGAAACAGTATGTTCCGCATCCTTAATCAGTAAGGTTCCTTTAATCCCGGTTATTGGTTCCTCAAGCTCCAACATCCTATTTGCTCGAACACGATCATCTCCAAGCAATTCAACACTTGTTTCTTCCACAATTTTAGATAGGGCATTCAACTCATTTTGTGCAATTCTAGCTGCACTCAGTTTTTCATTCTGATCAAGTGTGACTACCTTCTGTAACTTACCGTATTTATCTACCATCTTTGCATCCGACTTTACCAACACTACCTTGTCATTGTTACCCACAACTTGTATGGTGTTGATCATGTCAGAAATGCTTCTACTTCTAGAAGGATTAGAGATTGCAGAAGTAATATCGTAAGATGGACCATTTGTGTACATGTTGAAAGAACCTTTAACAATAAGGTTTGACTGTTTTTCAATGTATAGCTTACCTTTTCGCATTTCCAACAAATATTTAGTACCTGTTTTCCTTCGCACAAGGTCTATGATCTGTCGGATGATATCACTGACTTTTTCTTTATCAAATAGCCGGTCAATCTTAGTCGGCATCGAATCAATCTTTCCTATCGGAATACCAAAGTCTTTGCATATCTTTTGGATGGCCTGCTCAGCAGATACTTTATTGAATTGGTAGATTGCATCCGATTTGTTGAGATAAAATGCATAGTCAAATCCAATATAAGAAATCGGTCCTCTACCGTTTCTGTTCTCTTCAACCAATACAAAACGATTTAATTCGCTCTTGTTTTTTAATATAACCACATCTCCCAACTCACATGGATTTTTTGGGAAGTGCTTGGCATCATTGAATGCAATATTAAAATTAATTTCTTCCCCTAATTCATCCTTATTACTTCGCCAATTCAGTATTCCAATCAAAGGTGTGATATTGGTCATTGCAGCTCCTTTTAAAAGCCATAATTCATGTGGCATCAAGTCACCTTCTTTTTCTGTAACTTAATATCTTTGAATTCCGATAGGGTAAGCGTGTAATAAATGTCGCCTGAACCATCTTGATAGCCATATTCAAAATTATCAATGGCTACAACCATGTTGATAGGAGATCCAGTAACTATAAGTCGGACACGTAACTTCCTCTCTATCCAACTCTCTATGATTTCAACATACTCCCATCTTTTATAACTACGATCACGAACGAAGGGATAATTCTTCTCATGATGAGGAAAAAAAGAATCTATGGTCAAAGCCTTTAATCCTCTTTCTCCAAATATCTTAATGTCACCTTGATTTATAGTTGTAAACACTTCATTATTGACTGGACTTGAAATTTTAAATTCCGCTGGGACAATAGGAAGTTGAATGACTTGTGCTCTATTGTTTACAGATAAAAAAATATCCATTCACTCAACCTCCTATAAGTTTTGTAGTCTTAATTTTAGCGGTGGAACTAATTCATTAAGAATCTCATTCACTGATTTGTTATAACCTTGAATAATAATTTTTATGTCAGGTGATGCACTTGGTCCTGAAGACTGTGAAGGAACATTAACTGATACCTGTTTATCAAGGTTATTAATATTCCTTCCCTGTTTACGAAGGTTTTCGGATTGAGCTGCAGGTACCACCATTTCACCTTTATGCAACTCCGCTACATACCCATCATGCGGTACTCGGTTCAACCCTGTTGCGTGAGAACCATCAACCCAGCCTTTTACCTTACTTGCAGCGTTACTTATTGCTCCACCAATTTTAGAAAGCCATGCAGGAGGCTTGAATTTAGAGATAGCATTTTTGAAGGAGTCCCATTTCGCCTTCAAATCTGCAAAGAATACAATGACAGGTTGTAATTTTTCACCCATCCAATCCTTGAACTTCCCAAAGACAGCCTTCGTTACTGACCAAAGTGCCTTTGCCTTAGCCGATACAGTATCCCAGTTCTTCCACAAGAGAATACCTATTGCAATCACAGCTCCTATACCCACAACAATCCATGTTAAAGGACTTGCAAGCATGGCAGTATTAAGACCTAATTGAGCAAGTGTCTGCGCAACCGTCCCTGCCTTCATAGCAGTCATAACAAGGTTAAACGTCTTAATCGCTGTGGTAATGCCAGTAATAACTTTGAATGCTAGGAGTCCACCGTATACACCTGCCAAGCCTGCAATGATTAGTGTAGAATTATCTCTTATCCATGTTAGGGTTCCTTTGACCCCATCCAAAATACCTTTAGCAACTTCTATACCTCCGGCATCCTTGAATGTGTTCCATAATCCTACAGCAATATCCTTGGTGGTCGTAAGAATCGGTCCAAATGTGCCAGTCATATAGGTACCAAATGATTTTACCTTACTTGTTACTGCTTCTGGATCAACGCCCTGTATATATTTTGTTAATCTTTGGATTCCTTTTATCGCTGGTTCCAATACCGCTTGTCCTAACCCAGCCTTTAAATCTGTCCAGCTCTGCTTCATGTTGCCTAACTGGTTTTCATAGGATTCAGATTCACGCATAGCTTGGCCAGTTGCCCCTGCAGCCTTCATCATCGATTCTGCGTATGATAATCGGGCAATCTGCTTGTCTGCTTCCCCAAGCTTCTTCCAATCAACCCCTAACTCCTTAGAAGCCCATGAAGCTAATTGCGTTTCACTTGCAAAGAGTCCTATTGATTCACCGCCCTCATAGTTACCTTTGATGAAGGAATTAAGTGCACCATTCGCATCTTCAAAAGATTTGTCATAGAAGGCAGCTGCATCTGCCACAGCTGTGACGGATCGTTCCGCAACATCCATTGCTTCACCAGTTTCAAGACCTAATCCTTTGAACATGGATGTTGCAGAGGTGTAAGCAGGCTTAATTCGATTAGGCAACATGCCGAAAGCATTCCCCAGGTCTTCTACCACACCGCTGGCCTTCCCTGCATCGGCACCAAATACCTGGTCAAATTGTGCACCTAAAGCATTGGCTGCAGCTGCAGACTCAATAATTGAGACAGTAAAGTCTTTGATTTTATCTACGGCAAACACAGTCCCTATTACTCCACCTACTGCCAAGAATTGACTTTTGGCATTTCTTCCAAACTCTCGTATAGAGTTTCCAGTGGACTTTACCTTACGTTCCATATCTTTTGTGCTGTCAGTAGCCTTTTTAACGCCACTAGCAAAGTTCCTGTCTTTTAAAGTAAGGACCGCTGATATGACACGATTTCCTGCCATTCATTCACCCCCAAAGAAAAAAGACTAAGAGGTTCCCCACTTAGCCTTCTCATCTTCATAATATTTTTCCATACTGGCCTTCATAACTATTTTTTCATCGACTGGCATGTTTAGTAAATATGGTAATGCAAACCCTCTCTGCAGATAGTGATGGACCAACTCAAAGTCACCATCACTTTTCATTAGTTTTTTAGGTCTTTTACCAATCCAACACCTTTACCTGTGTAACCAGCCAACTCCATCCCAAGTTGAGCAAGTTGTGCAATTTCACCAGGCTCAAAAATCTTCTCAACAATGTCCATCGGTTCTGCACAACCATATACTGATTTCAGCTCAGGATCCTTTAAATTCGGCTCTGTCACAATGTTATAAACCAGAAATGGATCTGCTTGGTTCTCTGTATCTGGATTACCAGTTAAACTAATTGCTTCCAATACCAAAGAACGCTCTGGTTTTTGAATGGCGATATTTCCACCAAGACGTTTTATAAAGACTTCCTCCGTAACATCTTTTTTAACCTGGTACTTCTCTTTTTCTTTAAGTAGATCAGTAACTGTAATTTTTTTAGTCATCCTATATGCTCCTTTATGCTGAAATTAAGTCAATTGGGTCATAGTCCGCAAAGTTAAACGGCAATTCTTCTGTCATATTCGTCTTTTGCTCGAATGATAACAAGGTGAATTCATTAAATGTCACTTCGTTGATAGCGACACGTTCAGCACCAAAAGCAGCAGGGTCTGCGAGTTTCCCAACGATATTAATTTCTGGCATTATTCCAGTTTTAGCAGCACGAGCCATTAATGAAGCACCGCGACTATAAACCTTTTTCACGGTCATTGAACCTTCCCCTGCCCAACCAGTGTATTTCTTATGGGTCGCCAAGTCTTCTGCCATATTCACATCTTCGAAGTTTAGAGTGACCTTTGCTTCAAAGCTATCAACATCCAGCCACTTTTCACCGTTCACCCATACACTGCCAAATGTTCCGTTAATCACACGATTAGATGGTAGTTTGTTTTTCATGCTAACCCTCCTTAAATCTCGATTTCAAAATCAAGGTCTTCCATGGCATCCACAATTTTTATATTGTTTCCGCGCAAGAACACATTGCGTTTAAATGAATTTACTTTTACTGTCTGGTCGTCCCAACCTGACGTATCTATCCCGATTCTTTCCCATGCTAGTCGTTGCTTAACTACATTGATTTCAGCTCTATTTAACGCATTTGGGTCTAAGATATCTTCAGCTGCTAATCCGCTCAGATAAGCGTTAACCGCAGTAATAAAGAGCACTTGATTATCATAGATGTTTGGATATTTGCCAACATAGTGGTCATTGTAAGTGGAACGGATATCATCTTTAATCAGATCCATGATTTCCACAATCCGAATTGACTTAAAATCTTCTGTCTTACCACTCGATGTAGTTACAAGACTGTTTACACCTCGTCCAATCTTCACCTTTTCTCCATCATTAATGAGAATTAGTTCCCCATCATCAATTGTTGCATTTGGATCGTCCACTTCTTTAATCGATTCCACTTCAGGTAGAACAAAATACGTGGAGGACCGTGTAAACGGCAACGCTGCCAAGATACCAGCTATCCTAACCGTGTATTCAGCAGTTGAATAGACCTTTTCACCGACTTTTATGTCCTCTGCAGTAAAGTTGATAACCCCTTCATGGTCTGCATCCGTATTGGGAAGTACAACCCTGAATGTACGTTTATCATTTTCACGCTTGGTTTTGATCCATGTGGCAATCAAAGTCGTGTCGGTATCTTTAATTTGTGGAATGGCCAAGTAGTTAAAACGTTTATTATTCAACCGCTTAAGTACATCGTTATAGTCCGTAGCAGTTGTGGGCTTTCGCTCCACAATCACTTTACTTGGTGCTTCTAAAAAAGTTTTTTGGATTAAATCCAAGTTTTCAGGAGTCCAGTCAGTTGATACAATTTCCTCCACACTCTTATAAACCATAGTGTCTTGGGAATTTGTATCATCTTCCAATACAAGTGCCACAATACCAAGCTGGCTACGCTTGATGGCTGACACTGCTTTACCGACAAATTCTATGTTTATTTCAGGTAGACCCATTTGATTCACTCCTCCTCTAATTCCAATTCAGCCATCTTCTCAATTGGATATTTGGTATAAAAATCTTTGCCTTTTTTTATTTCTTCAATGATGGTATTCACTTCTCCCTCATACTCTCGACCTTCATAAAACTCCAAATCGAAGGAGGAGTTCAATACACCATCCACAACCATGGAATTTACTTCATTGATGTGTAACAACCGATCCTGGACCTTAAGTGTCAGGTCAAACATATTCTCCAAGCGTTCCTGCATGTCTAATACATCTTCGGAATAGTCATATCTATCCTTCGGAAAATAATAAATCTGGACAGTGAGTGATTTGTATACTTGGCTTTCAGTAGAAGAACGATTGTTATTCTCGAACTGAACAAAAAAAGAAGGTCTATCAAAACCTTCTGTCACATCTCGACTGTTTACTGGTACTCCAGTTTCACGAAGTCTTGTATTTATCTCATTTTTTAAATCTATATACGTAATCATCACAAATCACCTTTGTCCAATAGATCATCTAACCAATCTGATAACATTGTTTCGAATTCTCCACTGTTATCAAATTTTTGTATGCCAGTTGCCATTACTTTTTTTCCTGGTGTGAATCCGACTTCTCGACCATCTTTAGTCACTTGCCTGTGGCCGTGTTCAATCAAGTGGGCATGAGGGGCACTGTTGATGACACGCACCACAATTTGTCCATCCTCATCTTTAAATACTTTTCCTCGTTTGAAACGCTTATGGTAAACATTGTTTTTCTTTTTGACTTCGCTACGGGCATGTCGGGCAACTTGTGTTCGTGCCTTGGAACCAATCTTTCTCATGATCTTGAAACTTTCCTTTGGCAGTTTACGTTGTGCAACTTCAAGGAGGTCCTTTTGGAAATCGGTTAAACCATCAATCTTCATTTCCATTAGTCAATCAACTCCTGACAGAAAATCTCCAATGTCTCGTTAGCGAAGTATGGATTCAAAATGTACCTGATTTCAAACCGATGCCCACGAAAGTGAATCTGCATGTCTTTCGTGATGTCCTTCCCAGCACCATAGCGAACAATAATTTTATGGGTTACGTTCGTCAAGACAGTGTCAGCTTGTTGCTTCTGCAAGCTGCCGGTTTGTGGAACAATCTCTGCATAGACAGATTTAACTTTTTCAAATTTGTAAGTATCCTCATTCATCCGATTTATGGTTTTAACATTCATGAAGACATCAACCTTATGTTTCAATCTATTAGTCTGTCGTTTCGGCATCACTAAAGGCCTCCTGGACGAAAAACGGAGTCAAGGCATCAAGGGCATCATTTAATTCTTTTTCCGACACACGGTATTCATAAAAAATGCCGGCCACCATAATCACAAGATATTCGGTTTGTTTGCCTGTCGCATTTTGTACGTATGTCTTAGCCTGATTAATATAAAAAGAGAGCATGGACGAATCCATGTCCTCTTCTATACGCAAATGACTTTTTAGTTTTTCAGTCAAATCGTTCATTTTATGGTGCCACCGGTGCAGTTGCACCAACTTCGTAACGGTAAACAGCCGGCTCGAATGGAGAATAAACTAGTTGGCCATCTAATAGATTATAGATTTGGAAACCGATTCGATTTGTGGAAGCAAAAGCTTCAACCAACTTTTGGATTTGAAGCCCCCCAATAACATCTTGTATGTGGAAAGCTTTGAAATCACCAAAATAGAATACTGGCTTGTCTGGATCTGCACCGTCAGCTGCATCAGTAAAGTCTAATTTATGGCCTAACAATTTATAACTCACTCCGTCAGTTGCATCCACGTGCAGCAGTGGACGACCAGTTGTATCAGTCATACCCTCTAACAGGGAAAGTGCAGCACGATTGACGATCCAAATTGATTTTTTCAACACTTCAGTAACCGGTTGATTTTTCATTTTCACAAGTTGTTGATACAGTCCTTGTGAATAGCCTGAAGCAGTAATATCAACAGGAGTAGATTCATAGTAAGCCACCGCTTTCTTCGCAAGTGCTCCTGGGTTTTCATTGCCTGCATCATCGCCATTGAACATGTAATTTGTTTCTTTACGAACATAAGCCTTTTTCAATTCCTCAATAACAATATTCTCTACATCCACACCACTCATATTGATCAACTTCTTAGAGATAGTGGCAAGCGCATCAAATTCTACTGGAGATAGATAGATTTCATCGAATTCGATATCTGTCTCAGGGATTGGATTTGGTCCAATATGGCGCTCTTTCTTAACCACATTTGCTTGTGCCTTCTTCACAAGAACAGGGTATTTTACGTTTCCTTTTGTTCTTACCTTGGTACCATATCTACGCAACAAGTTTTCTTCCTGAGCATAGGTGATAACCTCTGAAGCAATGACTTCTGGGATAGTAACAGAGCCATTTTGAGTCTCTACACCAAGAGCACGAGCTTCCGCTTCAGTGATTTGGCCGACAACATACTTGGCAAATGCTGAACGTACTTCTTTCTCCTTATTCTTTGTACTCTTAGCCCCACGAGTGGAAAGACCTTTACCTATAGCAGACATTACAGCAGAACGCTGTTCCCCAGAGATTGATTGAGTGCGTTGCCCTTCGCCTTCTTTGTCTCCCTCGCCCTCACCTTCGGCACCTTTTTCTCCTTCCTGATCTCCGCTACGACCTTCTTCACCTTCGTCAGAGCCAGAACCTTCTCCATCTCTTTCTCCTTCGCCTTCACCATCTCCGCTATCATCAGCGATATTGGCTAGTGCATCAGCGATTGCTTGTGCCTCTTCGGAAAGCTCCTGTACCTCTTGCTTAACAGTTTCCAGGTCTTCAGCACGCACCTCGTCTTTTTCAAGCTTAGTGCGCAGTTCAGTTAAGCGTGCTTTATTTCTTTTTTGCATTGCAAGTAATTGTTTTTTATTCATTTTCCAAAACCCCTTTTATTTGATTTATTAGTTTCAATCTCAATTCAACAGTCTTATCAATCTCTTTACTTCTCACCAACGCAACCTCGGTGTCATCATAGGCTGGTATGGAAACAACCGATATTTCATAAAGCTCCACTTCTTTAATGGTTCGAATGGCAGGTTCTGTTGAGTAATCCCATTCATCATTCGTTGCGAAGAAACCAAACGAACATTGATTGATATCACCTCTAGCCATACTCTCAGCTAAATCTCGAGCTAAAGAAGTATTAGGCAGCTCTACTTCAAAGCGTAGCCCTCTGTCGTCCTCTGAGAGCCTCAGAGTGCCGTTCTTGGTTCTGCCCAACACATTGTCCCAGTTATGGTTGAACAATGCTCTAATGTCACTTCCTGTGGCTATAGCATTGCTGAAAGCCCCAGGTGCTATAATTTCCTCAAAGTAATCACCGATAAGTGTTTTAGAATTAAATACGGCTGCATAGCCACTGATTACAGCTGGCTGATCATTGATAGCATCACGAGTCTTCAAATTGGTGATGTCAATTGTCCTCAGTTCCTTTTTCTTTGTCATTCACATCACCTCCCTTCAAGCTATCATCAGTCGCATTCTTCTCTCCAATCTTGGATAAGTCATTAGAGATATAGACAGCCTGTGTCTCTGGTGTGTTTTGTGCAGGCAATCCCAAAAAGTGGACCGCTACTGTATCTGGTGAGGTGATACCAGTACGGACAATGTTGTATGCAATGTTTGTCTTGGTGCTGTATGGAACAAAGTCCAAGATATTAATCTTAAATTTAATTCGCTTGTCCGAATTTTGACCGAAAAAAAGAAGACTCAAATGGTCTTCGAAGTTTTTCATTATTGGTCGCACGGCTTTGTTGTGGAGGTACATCATGGCTTTTTCTAGATCAGACTTAGTTAATGCCGTGTATGTATCCACATTGATTCCAAGAAATTTGCCCAGGTCCTTCTTATATACATTCAGATATCCTAATATCTTTTCATCCTCAATCGGACTTTTCATTGTATCTATGCTATATCCCTTACCGAGTGGAATCATTTTGACGGTCCTTGACTCGTCTATGGATTCAAGCTGGTCCAAGACAGCGTTAATTAATTTCGATTGGGCAGCATTCTGTGAATTGATATGGGCATCCAGCTTCAGCAGGTACGCAAGTAAACCACCTTTTGAGTATTTCCCTGTCAAAACCTTTTCAGCGCTCATAACGCCTTCTAGGGTGCTTTTACCGAGTCCCAATATTCCAACCCCACGCAGATGGTCGCTCCCTATATTTTTGATATGCCTTATCATAAAGGCTGGAATCTCTTGTCCACCTATTTTGAAATGCTCAATCAGTCTATCGTCCAATTCCGTTTGGACGTTGGTAGCCAAATGAAGTTGATTCGAATCGTAGACTGGATACACTTCCCCTTGAAGAAGATAGGTATTGGTCATAAGCTTAATGAATTCGGAACCGGTCAAATAATGATTAGGGTTTCTTAACACTTTTAAAATTGGATGATTTTTAATTTCGGTTCCATCCCTGTCCTCCACAACTATTTCAGCCAACATCATTTGATTGGATATGTCCTGCAGAAGTTCATAGACATCGCTGGACTCCAGGACACTTTCATCATTGATATGCCAGCCTCCATATCGAGCAGACCGCCCATAAACATCAGTGAAGTATCCTCGTTTCTCTGCCTGCCTATAAATAAAGTTTGATATTGCATCACGTAATCCCAATTTTTCACCGCCTTTCGTGGCTTATCTGTAAATACTACCAATCAATTCATCCAATCCATCTACACTTTCACCCATCATATTGAGCGTTTCTTTATGTCCAATCAACATGGCCACGAAACCATCGATATGTTCCGGTGATTTCCGCTTTGATGGTGTCTTTAAGTTGTTGATGTTCGTGATGATTTTTGCATTGGAAGCACAAAAAATAAGTAGTGGATTATCCGTCACTACTCTTTCTTGCAACAATAACATTTCGAAGTCATCAAAAGGCTCGTTCATATGAGTTGGATACTGTGGTACTTCCACACAGGTAATACCAAGCATCTCCCAACCTTCCACAAGCTTAGCAGCAAGTGCAGGGTCATAATTGATCTGCCTTAAATCGAATTGTTCGAATGCCCATTCAATGTATTCATTAATTAAATCCTCATCAATCGTCTTACCAGGACATAATGTTACAAATCCTTTTTCTGCAAGTGCTCGATACGGGATGTTTCGTTGTTGCTCTTTTTCCTCAATACCGAATTCCGGAATGAAATACATCTGCTTAATTTTTAGTATCGGCTCACCTTCCTCATCAAAGGTTGGAAAGTTGAGACTCACACAGGTCAAGTCCGTCCTCCTAGATAAATCGACACCTGCCACGCATGGAAGTCCTTCAAGTTCACCCAGTTTTTCGATTAAAATTTTATCCAGTTGGTCTTTTTCAAAGTAAGTTTCAGCATAGTTAACAAATACGTCTAGATGTTTGGACATAAACTCTGCCTTATTGAAGCTGTTATTTTGGGCTTCCTTGAACGCATCCTCCAAAAATTCCATGCTTACCGAAATGCCCATATTGGGATTAACCATTCTCCAAACTTCACGGTCGGTCCAATCAAATCCCTTATTAGGTTCATAGATCATAGCGAACCAAGAATCATCATTATCGTTCTTCAGGGCCTCTTTTGCATAAGTGTAGATTTGTGAGCCCAGTGACCCGGATTGTTTCCCTGCAGTGGATGTGATGATGTTGAGTGGTTCTTCTTGCGCTATCTGTGCCGAACGTAAATTGTCGAATTGTTCACGGTCCATTTGAGCATGCACTTCGTCAAAGTAATTGATGTATGGATTTTTACCTTCGTTTCCTGCATTGTCTTTCGTAAGGATTTTTAATGTGTTCGCAAACTTAATACCGTCTTCCACAAATGTATACTTGACGGATCGAACTGTATCTTCCTTACCTTTATAAATCCTTGTTCCTGGTCTTAGGTCAGGACTGTTTTCAATGGTCAGTGCAATCGGTATAGCTGCGTTCTGGCATTGCTCGAATGTGTTAGCTGATATATAAATATCAGCACCTTTTACACCCTCGCCATACATTCCATAGATAACGGGGCTTCCGCCCATGATTGTCTTTCCATTTTTCTTTGGAACCTGTAAATAAGCCGTCCGGATTACCCGAACCGCTTTACCCTTTGCGTTATATTTTTGCCAACCATAAATATTGGCAAAATAGAAACGCTGCCATGATTCTAAAATGAGTGGTTCCCCTGCCCATTTCCCTTTAGCATGCTTTAGAAAAGTCTCTGTAAAATACAGCATGGCATTTGCCTTTTCAACATCGAACCAAATATCTTTTCGTTTTTGCCACTTTCGATAACGTTTAATGGCCTTGTGGACGGAATCAGGAAAAAGTTTAGGATCCTTTTCTACCTCTTCAGCAAAAATATCTGCATAGTTGGTTTCAAAATCAATCATCGTTGCATCCTCTGCCTAAACTGGACCAACTTACTACTTTCTGTTGATGACGGTTCTTTGTCCTTCTCTTTTTCTTCATCACCTTTTGCCAGTAATGTACCTGATTTTTTAACAAGCTCCTTATTCTTCCCATCCAGTCCAAGTTGTCCAAGTAGCTTTGCAAGTTCTTTCCTTAACTTCTCAGTTCGATCCTGTAAATATTCTTCATAAGCATCAAGATATATTTCAATTAGCAAATCTAAGGCAGGTGAATAGGTGCCAGCTTCCACGAGTGCTTCTATGACCTGTTTTCGCTTTTTGGACCGATTGCTCTCTTGTGATTTATTTTGTGTAGTACTACGTTTCTGTTTTGTAGTACTACAAACTTTAGCTCCTAATCTAGCATTCCATTTGTCGCGATTTTTCCAAGCTGAAATCGTTTTTTCTAAAACATCCAATTTACTTGCAATCTCACGGTTGGTAATGCCTCCACCGTGTTCTTTATATAATTCAAATGCTCTGTCTCGATTCGGATCACGTTTTCTTGCCACACCTATTCACCTCCCTTTTGCAGTACTAAAATAATTCAAAAAATTTTTTTGAGGTGCGCATTTACATGCTACAACCGGTCTAGCCTTATTTGGCCAAAAACACGATTAGACAGGGGGGCTATAACTTCCAATCAAATGAGGAAGACTTCTTCTTTTTGAATAAATGATTGTATTCCTCATTAGCTTCCTGTTCTAAGATGGTATGACATGACGGACAGACAGTCGTCACATTGCTCGCCTTCAACTTAAGGTCTGGTCTAACAACAATGGGAATGATGTGATGATGTTGTGCTGTCTTTTTAAAGACAAACTTTCCACATCTAGTACAGCAACCTTTGTCTCGTTCATAACAGTATGCCTTTAGGTCACGCCATGCCCTTGAATTGTAGAACCATTTATTATCAGAAGCCTTTCCCTGTTTCATCTTCCGTTTGTGGTCAATGCAATATCGACCTGAAGATATCATTACCTTACATCCCTGTTCACCACAGTACTTCATTACTCATCAGCTTCTAGCTCTTCATCTGTAGTCCAGTTGACAAAGATGTATTGGGCAATATCCTTTTGTTTTCTCACTTCAGATGGTAAGTCAATGGACTTTTCAGCAGCTAGTTCCTTCAAGTCTTTGATTGTCATTTCGCTTAATGGATAATCCATTTCGCCATCATTTACACCAAAAGGATTTTCATTAACCTTTCCATCCACACTTGTCATGTCTTTTCCTGTTGCTAAATCAACACCAAAAACCATACTCTTCGGATTCTCTGTCACTTCAAAGTCAGGCTCTTTACCTGCAGGTACAAACACCGTGCGTTTCTCCCCGTTATCCCAATACTCTGTTCCAACTGCAGTCTTTCTTACTTCTACTCTCATTGATCATCTCTCCTTTTTATTTTCTTCTAATTGCCCCTCGGTGCCTTTTATATGTGTCCCTGTTAGCGCCCATGACCTCTAGCCATTGACTTGTGCTTAGTTTTTCTTGTTTCTTGATTGTACTCAGTTTTCTGACAGACTCTGGGTCTAGTTTTTCTTTCAGCTTCACAATAATCACCACCTTTAAGGCATAATAAAAAGCCACACCCGATTGGATGTGACTAAACTTTCTATTTTACTTTTTATTGTTTTCTATATACTCTAGCCCTTTAATCTCAACTTTTGCATGCTTAAGGGTTACAAAAGCTACTTTGTTACCAATCCCACCTCGGCTTACAGAAGCATTAGAAATCAATTCATCATTTTGCATCATATCAACTGTATCACCAAAGAAATCTTTATCAACTCCTAACTCATTAAAAGTGGGTTCTCGTCCTTCTTCTAATGTAATTAGTATTGTTAAAATTAAATCCCTTTTCTCCATCTAAAACACCTCCTCCCACAATAATCATAATTTAAATGGTAATGATTGTTAATAGAATGAGATAATAAAATTCCTTAATTTCTCTTAAAGAAATCTTCTATCATTAGTATAGTGGTCGATGTTTGTTTTTCACTCAATTCAATAAAGGCCAATTCACATGTTGAAGAAAAGGTTTCTACCATTGATGAATCATTTAATTTCACTACATTTAATGTTTCAAACACTGTTCTAATTGCCATAAAATATCCTTCAAAGTACGCGTCATTATGTTCTACAGATGTTTTCTTCATTAAAAATTCATGAAGGAATATTACATTAGAGGTTTTTTGGTTTCTATATGCGTAATATAAATACGTTAGAACTACCCCAACAATGGTTAATTCTTCATATACAAACCTTGTTAGATACTCTTTCCACTGTTCCTTACTTATTAAGTCATGACTTGTAAAAGGGCTATCAATTTCTCCAGGTGATTTAAACATTGTTAGTTGCTCGGTGTATCTTTCAAAATGCTTTCCTATATTAGCATCAACATTTGATTCTAAACTGTGTATTTTATTTTCTAATTCTTTAAATAAGTCATTAACACTAATATTTTCAAGCTCACTAGTTACCTGTTCAATTTTTCTAGTTGTTTTTTCTAACATATTTGTTGATTGAATAGTCATTGCACTTTGGGTAAATGCATAAATAATTGTTAATACAGCGAGTATTATTGAAATAATAGTTGCCGCAAAATTCCAATTATCCATAACTAAGGGATTCTCTTTCCCAAAGTCAGATGTCAATAACCAAAAAATAAAAATTACAATCACTAAATAAACTAAATCCCTTCTTCGAAGCCAAGGTAATATTTTCTTATCTTTTTCCATTCTTAATCCCCCTATTTATCATTTCAATATCTAACATTCGACAAAAAAGGGATATTTTCCTGCAAATAAAAGAGCACCCATTACGGATGCTCTCTTGAAGGGAGAAAATTATAAAGGCACCAACCACGGTTCTTTATACTCTTACTTTAATCAATATAATCAACACTTAACATAGTTATAGGTTAAGCTAAATGTATGTTAATAAATTGCGTTTTGTGCATATTCAATCATGCGTTTGATTTGAGCATGTTTATTGTAAATATATTGAGCACTGTATTTTAATTCTTCTGCAATCCTTTCTAACGTCATACCCTCTATATATTTCATATAAAGTATTTTGTGTTCAAGCCCTTTGAATGTGTTAATCATTTTCTTCATATCCAGTAGATCATTCATTTTATGAGCTAATTCATATTCAATGCATTCAATAAATTCTTCTAATTTAGCCCCATTGCTTTCTTCAGTTAACTTAACCTTAGCTAAGTCGCCATTAGTCCACCTTTTTAGTTCCTTAATAGTTCGTTCAAGGTTAAATTCCAAATACGCTATCTCTTCCTCTAACCTTTGATAGTCCCTTAACCATTCGTACATATGTGCCACCCGCCTTTCAGTTTGTTGCTAGATTAGTTGAGAAGTTAGGACGTCTTACTATAATTAGTGAACTCCATCAACACTTGATAATTTCCATACTCATCTTTAATGTCGCTGATTTGTTTCCAACCACGTTTTTCATTTTCCCGAATGGTATCCTGTAACTCTTTCCGCGTATGAGCCTTTGCGATTTTCCGTTTCCTGAATATCTGTTGCATCTAATCACTCCTTAAAAGGCACCGGATTTCAAATAATGCTTTGCCTGGTAGTAAAAATGGTGATAGATCCAGTTGCCAGTGAATTTTTTATCAAGATAAACGATTTCAAAGTTGTATTTTGCTTTAAAAGTATTTAATCGGCCAAGCAATGCTAAGGGATTGTATTTCGAACGGTACTCACCCTTTAGCATTTTTTCATAGCCGTGCAGGTCCTCCACAATCAAAGTAAAAGGAATGTCCTTCGAGCGGATTAATTCATTCTCAAATGCTGTCGCTGTATCCTTTTGTAAGTTGCCTGTGATTTCATCCATATGTGCTTTACGTTCCACTCGGCTATTCAGGAAGATGTCGCGATGGATACCAAGCTCTTCATTTTTAGGAATCATGCAGCCATAGTCTCCTGTGTCTAATTTTTGTATCTTTACTGGAATTCCCTTTTGTCGTAGGTAATCCAAAATATGGCCATTTACGTTTTCACGAGTATCTATGACGATCGTTAATGTTTTGAGTATTTTATTTAACTCTGTTTCTGTGTAATGGTAGGAAATCATCTCATGCCCCTTTCTTCGTATACACCACTGCACGCTTATATAATTCTTGTCCAAGTTTTATAGATTCATCTGTCATATATTGTCGAAAGTCTTCAAAGATATCCTTCCAACCGTTCTTTGCAAGAGCAACCATCCATTCATCAAACATCATGAGTGAATCAATATCAGCACATAACCATTCATTCAACTTTTCGTTATGCTGCCATCCACTGATTTGATGGACCATTTTCATGAGTGTGATATTCTCGCTACTTTCATTTCTCCATGACTGGAACCAACTATCAATAGCTTGAAAATTTTCCTCTGCTGCTTTCATTACTTCCACTGGTATCAACTTTGGATTTTCTATTGCAATACGGCCGTCTTTTTCGTCCAGGTAAATATTTGCGCCTGATTTCCAAATAGCAGCTAGTATTTTTAATGTTTGCATCATCAGTCTCCTTTCGAGTTATCAAAAAACGAAAAAGTTAGTTTGAAAAACGTAAAAGTTATTAAAGATAACTCGTTAAAACCTTAGAGCCCCAAGGGATTGAGAGGAAAAGTTACTTAAGTTATCGGTCTAGGGGTATTAACTCTCCTAATATACTTATATATTTTTTTATTTTTTTATTTAATTAATATCCCAATAACTAAAGTAACTAATAACTACAAAAAGATAACTTAAACCCTTGGTATTACTGAATTCTTAAGAGTTACTGAACAGTTACTGAAACCTAAAATTAGTTACTGAACGACCTTAAAAAAGCCATTTTGTTCAGTTTCAGTAACTTGTTTAGTAACTGGTGCACGCTCCTTTATGGTAATACCTGTCAAAAACGTTTTGTTGCCGGCACCTTTCATTTTTCCGAAACCTTTTGTCTCCAACATTCGATAAAAGGCTCTGTTCCCCAAAGTCCGCTCTCCTGATCTATAGCACCAACTGTCGTACACGTTGTATAACTCTTTTGCTTCGATTCTTATTGCCTCATTTTTAGGTTCGTCTATATAGCAAGCTTCATTAAGGAATGGTGCTAAGATATCCATTTCTTCTTTATAGTTGCCAGTTGCCTCGGCCACCACTCTAGGCTCCTTCAATCCGTCACGCTGCCATTTCAAGCATCCTTCAATCGCCCAGTTTAAAATGCCTGACATTTCGAGGGAGAGCTTTTCTTCTAGCTTTTTATCACGCTCATGAGGTTTAAGACTTAAAGTAAATGGAATGATTTTCACACGTCTCCAGATACCATCATCCACACCACCAATGATTGGTTTATGGTTAGTTGTGAAGAAAACCTTAAACTCTGGTAGAAATTCGAAATACTCTTGTCGTAAGAAGCGTGCTAGTATTGGCTCTCCACCTGTGATTGTTTTTACAAGTGACTCCTGCAGCTTCTCCCCTTCCTCTGATTCCACTGCAGATACAAACCTTGCATTTACCAATCTAGCAATATCGTTGTTTGCGCCAGTTTCTTTTTTCTTGATGAATGTATCTGACTTCGTTTGAGCTCCATAGTCACCCATCATCTTTTTAACTGTATTAATAAAGGTTGATTTCCCATTGGATCCACCACCGACCAAGAAATACATCGATTGCTCTGATATGTCACCAGTAAGCGAATAACCGATTAACCTTTGCATGTACTCAATTAAATCAGTATCTTGTTTGAATATCTGATTTAAGAAGTTTAACCATGTAGGGCATGTTGCTTTTTCATCGAATTCTACATTCGTTATCTTGGTTAAACCTAACTCACGATCATGTTGTTGGAGCCTGCCAGTTTGTAAATCAACAACTCCGTTATCGACATTTAGCAGATATTTATGCCTATCAAACTCTTCACGTTCTCCTGGTACCAGTGGCATTAAGTCCTTAATGGAATTCATTCGGATGTTTCTACGTTCACACATCCTTGCCCATTTGGTCTCCATTTCATCATCTGATTTATATAGACTTCGAAGGACCTTAGCTGTTATCCGTTCAATTTCTTTTTTCGTATCAATCTTCCATCGTTTGCCGTCCCATATTAGCCAACCCATATCGGATACATATTTGATTACATGGCCATATTCGTAAGCGATCCGTTCGGCGTTCCCTAGCTCGGTTAATCGGAATTTCTTCTTTGGCTTGTCCTCCACACTTTCAACCTCACTATTGTGGAAGTCAAAAGAGAATTCAGCGTACTGCTGCTTGTCATCTAATATTGTGGAAGTAGTAGAGGAAATGGCTTCTGCAATTGTTCGTTCTCCATATGTTTCTCCACTTGAATGATGAATGATATCCCACTTATCTCTCATGAGAGCTGTTTCTCTAAACATGGAATCCATTCGAGTGGCACTTTTTCCGGTCCAGAATGCTAAGTGATTACATAGAGCCAAGTCGCTACCTGAGTGATCGTCTCTGAGTAAGTTACCGTTATATAAACTGCGGATTTCGTCACCATTTTTCGAACGGAACATTTTCTCCCACAATGAATCATTGGATATCTGAATTTCGTCCTTTTCGAAGTCTGCCAGATTTACTCGACCGACAATGTCACTATCATCGAAGTATTTCTCGAATACCTCCGCAAGTTCATCCGTTCTATCAAAGACCTCATTGGAATTTTCCTTATTACCGGTGAAGGTAAAGTAACGACCATAGGAGTAAATTTCTAATCCATGTTTGGTGTTTTTTCGACCTGTACCAACAACATTTTGTGGAAGGCTGCCTTTGATAATGATGTGAATACCTTTTCCAGAAGGAGAAAATTCAGTATAGCTATCTAGTGAATCAATGATTTCTGTAGCAAAGGTATTCGGCTTTCCGTCCGTTACACACTTATCTATATCAATCCCGATGTAGTTGTCCTGGCGACTAAATACAAAGCCTATGCCGTCATACTCACCATCAAAGTAGAATTTTAAAGCCGTTGCAAAGGTGGACCATGTACGACGATTATTTGCCTGTGCCATCTCACCGTTCACTTGGTAAGGTACCTTTGTATATTTGCCATCTCGTGTTTCCGATTTCCATAAAATCCATTGAGGAAGGGCTTTTAATTCAGCTGGTATTTCATTAAAGTTATATGGATTTTCTTTCATGTTGCCCTCCGATACTGATGTATTTCATTGTTTTTGGGTATAAAAAAGAGAAGTCCGTAAAAACAGACCTCTCTATGAAATTTTCTTTAAAAAGGAAGATCAGAATCGCCGACTGTAATTGGTCCACCTGTAGCAGCTGGAGGATTAACATCAGAAACATCATAATACTTAGCTTTAGCAGCAGTACGTTTCTGTTTCACCCCATCAACCATCTTGTCGTATTCTTCGTGCTTAACAGTAATTTTCAAATTTTTATTGATAAGCTGCTTAGCCATATCCTCTGGTGAAGTGAAGACATGATTATGAGCAAAGCCACAAGCCTTTAACAGCGAATTTACAATCCTTACTGATACTTCGTGTTCAAAAGTGAATGTATTATAAAGGACCTTTGCCCCTTGATGATTTTGAGGAACATCAGAACGAATCTCAAAGTCTACTGATAACTTTGGTTTTTGTTGCTGTGTCTTACCAGCCTCGGCATTCACAATCACCGCTTCATATTTACCTTCCGCTACTAGCTCAAATCCTGTACTTGCGTTTTCTTCATTAAATTTAAAGAATGACATTATTTTTTCTCTCCTTTTTCTTCTTTAGTTGTGGAAGGTTTATTACCAACCTTGAAAAGTTCTTCTTGAGCACACGCTTTTCGATTGTCTAATTGATTTTTAGCAAAGAGATAATCCGTCGGCTCTAACAAGAACCCTCTTTTCTGCGTTTCTGGATTAATGACCAATTTACCGACTACCTGGCATAATCCCATAAAGTTATTTAAAATTTTGTCACGCATATCTGGATATGCTCTATTTACAGCTTGTCCAGAAGGTAACTCCCATTTATCTGTTGTTTCCCAAGCGGTAAACACTACACGTTTTCCTAGTGTCTGTATGAAACGCACACTATCGATAATGAAAAAATCTATTTGCTGATAGTTAGCCATTGATGGAACACGATTGTTTTTTCCATCTCGCCCTAAATTCGCTAGCATGGATCTAGTAAGCTCCGAGATATTATCAAATACTAGATTGTCGTATTTTGATAAATCCGCTTTTGCCAAATCTTTCATTAATGAGTTCCATTCTTCCCAAGCTCGGTGAGAGTTAAATTCCACAATATCGATGTTCTCTTGGCCTTTTAAAACACTGTGTGTTTTGTCTAATGGCACATACAAGGTTTTACCTTCCAAATACTTTATTGTGCTTGTTTTTCCCATTCCAGGAGAACTGTATATAAGAAAAGTTGAAGCATCTGTTTTAATATCTTTAGCGCTTGATATGTTCATCCTTCGACTCTCCTATTCTATTAAAATGGTGCCTCTTCTGATTTGTCTTCCACAATTTCTTCAGCCTCTACGTCTTCAATAGATAACTGACCTTCTGCAGTATCATCCTTTTCAGGACGGTTTTCCATTTCTTCTTTAGCAGTGCTGTATGTGCGTTCTAAATCCACTAAGTAATAGAAGCCTTTGGAGTTATGCTTTTCATGGATCTTCTGCATAGTTAATGCTTCATCTTGCTTTGCATCAGCTACAATTTCCTCGGCTTCTTTATGTGAATCTGCATACCAACGCTCTTTTTGAAATAACATTTTTTTCGCCATTTGAATTTGTCTCCTATTCTATTTCTACTTTAAAAGTAGTAGTTTGAGGTTTTACTGCAGCACCTGGAACGACTTGTCCATTTTCATTGATAACAATTTGTTTGCCTTCTTTTTCAACGACTTGCAGTGTCTTTTTCAAATCACCCCATGCTAATTCTTTTTTTATTTTCACGAAAGGTAATTTGTTCTCTTCCACAAATGCAAGCAGCTGGGTTTCATCAGCTTTTTCAGGTTGAGCTTTGCTAGTAGTCGATTTTGTTTTACCGTAAGGTGTACTGATAGTTTTTGCTTTAGGGTTTTCTTCAAGCTGTCTAGCGTGATAATGAGAAACAGCAAACTGGAAGTATTCAATACGACTGTTTAATTTGGATAACTCACCTTGTTCCCAAGTATTTATACGGGCACGTTCTTCTTCTGCGAGTTGTTTGGTTGTTTTTTCTTCTGCTTTCAATGCAGACAACATACGGAAAGCCCAATTCAAACTTGATAGGCTATTAATTTCGTATGGTTTCTCATTAGCTGAGAAATCGATACCTTCCATTTCAGCAAGTTCAACTTCTTGAAGTTTGTTCATAATTTATCCTCCTTATGATATAATGTTGTGGAAAATGTTATTGTGAAGGACCTCTCTGCCAAGAGGTTCTTTTTATTTGTTCCATTTGATATGAAAATAACGTTCAGTATAATCTGACACGAGCCCTTTCTTTTTCACATCCACGAATTCACAATGATACCCAGTTGCCTTTAATGCCTTTTGGATAACTTTTAATGCTCTGATATCCTCTCCTGGATAGATCCGGTGCTTATAACCTGTATAACCCTCTAACGCTGAATCTTCTATTGCTCTAACAAATCTTTTAAAGATAGGACCGTTCAGGACCTCTTGCTCGAAGTCACGCTTTCCCTTTTCTGATATATCAGCGAGGAATTGTGGAGTAGGAATGTTTGGTTCCATTAATTTCACTTTCCTTTCTTTTGTGTTTTAACATAAGCATCATAAATTAACATGTAGCGCTCAATACCTGGTTTAGATAACCACTCTTTCGCTGTTGTTCTCACATACTCACCTCCCCTTATTTTGCTACGTAAGCACGTGCACCTAATGTCTCAATAAAGTAATCTTCCAAATTCTCTTCATAGATGATGTCATCATCTATCTGGAAGTAACGATCACCAGCCTGTAACTCGGTACCCATGAAATCTTCAATAGGATGGTCCTCTCTTTCAAAATCCAAATGTTCCTTGGTCGGATATCCGGTTAGCATTGCCCTTTCAATTTGTGGATGGACCATTGATTTCACCTAACTTTGCAAAGTAATTAATGGAACAAATGACTGCTTCATAACCATGCACCCTTCTGAACTCGCTTAAAGCTTCATCAATCATGAACCCTTCAGAAGCAATTCTGAATTTTTGACCTGTGTTTACAGTGACTTCCCAAATGGTATTCTTCATCACTTGAATCCCCCTGACTTGTTAATAGCATTACTGATTAGTGCAAGACGTTGTTCCAGTGACAATGCTGACCATTCACTTGGTTTTATTTTCATTAGTTTTCTCCCTTCCTCTAATAATCACGCCGCCAAGCATTATTTTTTACCAACTAGCTGTAATTTCGTCTATCACTTCAAAAGCTTGTTTTGCCGGATACCAACGCTTTTTATTTTTTCTGCGCTCAATAGCTCTCATACGCACATCGGATAGAATTTCTTGTTCCAGATATCTTTTAGACATACAAGTGAGTTCGGCGATTTTGTCTACATCAACAAACCACAGAGTTTCTCTTGCTTCTTCATCAATTTTTTTCATAATGTACTCACGAATCTCTGATTGGTTAACTTCTATTTGCACATTAGCAATCGGCAGAATCATCACCCCCTTCCGTTTTATGCTGACTTATTTTCTTTATTAGCAAAAAGATATTCCAGGTCATGTTCAGGAAAAAAACGTCTTTTAATGGCTAATGCTTCGTTAAAAGAAAATACGTAGTGCCCATTTAATTTGTCATAAACTGTTGCATCTCTAACACCTAAAAATTCGGCAATATCTTTCGCTTTAATCCCGTTTCTAACCATTTCCGCCTTTAAATTTCTTAACACTTCGACACCTCCTTACAAATTTTGATACTCAATTTCGTATCTTGACACCATAATATACTCAATTTCGTATTTAGTCAACTAAATAGTTAAAAATAATTCTCAATTTCGTATTTTTTTAGTTTACAAACATATAATTATGTATATAATGAAATTAGTTAATACGAAATATCGTACATTGCTAATCGGAGGAGACAATTTTGAGAGACACTAGAACTGAAATTATTGAAAAATTAATTGAAGAAAACTTTCCTAATAAAAAAGCCTTTGCTGAGAGTATAGATATGCCATACACAACTCTAAGATCTATGCTTCAAAGAGGTATCGGGAATGCTTCAGTTGATAACGTTCTTAAAGTTTGCAAAAAGCTAAACATCACTACTGATGAGTTAGAAAGAATGGCAAACGGCGAAGAAGTTAAGAAACATAAGGAAATTGAACTTACAGCAAAAGATGAAAGAGATATCCAAAAAGAACTACAAAAAATGATTCAAGAAGTAGGATCTAACAGTTTCGCAGCATTTGATGGGACTACTTTAGAGGATATGGATGAAGAGGATAGAGAATTATTAATATCTTCTTTGGAAAATTCATTAAGAGTAGCAAAAAAAATAGCAAAACAAAAATTCACCCCTAATAAATACCGCGAACAGGAATGAGTTAAATGCAATCTATCATTACTTTGGTTAATGAGTTAATAAAAAAGTATCAGACTAATGACCCATTTAAAATAGCAGCCTATTTGGATATCCAAGTTACTTCTGAGAATCTTGGGAACACCTTAGGCTACTATAATAAAGCGTATAGAATAAAATCCATTCACATTAATGAAAATGCAACTGAGGGGCAAAAAATCTTTATTTGTGGGCATGAGCTAGGCCATGCCTTATTACATCCAGATGCACATACACCTTTTATGAGAAGAAATACTTTCTTTTCAACAGACCTAATTGAACTAGAAGCCAATTATTTTGCAATACAATTGATTTTCTCTAAAGAACACTTTAGTGATGGATTGACTATTCAAGAGGCAGTACAGCATTATGGAGTACCCTTAAAATTATTAGAAAACAATCTTTAATTCGATATTTTTTTACACATAAATAGAACATTTGTTTCTTTTCCATTCTTGTACATTGCGCCGCCAAGTGATGAAAGGAATGGTAATAAATGAAATTACAAAAATCAAATAAGGATCCAGAGCTATATTCCTATCTAAATGCAAATGAAGAAAGATTGTGGATGTATAGACATAAATATATTGATTCCAGTGGAAGGCGTAAAGAAAAGAAGAAAAGTGGATTTACTTCTGAAAAAGTAGCTTTAATGGCCCTCTTGGAAACAAAAGCAGCTACTTTACGTGGTGAATCAAAAATTATTGAAAAAGATGCTATGACTGTTGGGCAATGGTTAGATATTTGGTATGAAATGAATGAACATAAATGGAAGTTAACCACTCGGATACAAAGGGAAACAATTATACGGCTTCATTTAAAGCCCTTTTTAGGCCATTACAAGCTCCAAAAATTAGATAGACCTATTTATCAAAGAGAGTTTTTAAACGCCTTAGAAGGTAAATATAAGGCGAGTAGCATACATCTATGGCATAACATCTTCAAAATTGCTATCAATGCAGCTGTGGAAGAAGAAATACTTTCTCGTAACCGTTTCACAAAAATAACTATTACATCCACCGATGATTCTATCCCTGAACAACAAAAAAACTTTTTAACACCATCGGAATTAATAACTTTCCTTGATGATGCTAAAAAGCACTCTGAACACATGTATTGTTTATTTCAATTAATTGCCTATACAGGAATAAGACGCGGGGAAGCATTAGGTCTACAGTGGAAAAATATTAACTTTAAGAAAAAAACAATCACCATTGAAAGGACGAGAGATGAAAAAAGCGTTCGTCCACCTAAAACCCGAAATAGTTATAGAACTATTTTAGTTGACGATTTGGTAATCAAACAATTAAAAGCATATCAGGTCTGGAGTAAACAGGTTCTGCTGAAAAATCAAAAAAGATTAAATGATGATTCTTTTGTATTTATAAACCATGACTCTGGTGAGCCTATATCAAATAGCAATTGTATGTATCACTTTAACAAAATTAAGAACAGAACAAATCTTGGTCATCTTACTATTCATGGTTTAAGACACACACATGCAACGATTTTGTTAAACCAAGGGCAAAATGTAAAAGAGATTGCCCAAAGGTTAGGCAATACTGTTGATATGATTTATAAGATATACGGTCATGTATTAATCGAGTTGGAACAGGAATCCGTTTCACTGTTCAGCCAAAGCTTAGCCACAGCTGGGGCTAAAAATGGGGCTAATCAATAGCCCTAACGGCTTCAACCCTTGATGTATAAGGGTTTTTGAGGAAATTAAACTATTATGAATTATACTATGAAGATAATGCATATTACAACAGCTAGAAAAAGAGATGCCTTACAGTTCATTGAATGGCTGGCCCAGCAGTCATTACAACCGGCTACTTTACAAAAATAAACAGCCATAAATATTTATCCCATATATAAATCTATATTTTCTCTCTCATTTCTAAACTAATTAACTATTTCACTATAAATAATTTGCGTACTATATCATATCTAGTATTTGGGAGGTGTTAAATTATGTCAAATAACCAAGGCGGGTCCTACGGAGAAAACTATTCTAATCGTAGTGGGTATGGGAACAACAATTCTGGATTTGCGTTACTTGTTGTGCTTTTCATACTGCTAATTATTGTAGGTGCAGTAATCACTTCAGGAAATAGCGGATATAAGGGTGGATATTAGTATGTAACACTGCTATATAATTTTCTCCCTAGACAGATATAAAAAAGACAAAATACATCAAGGGCTAAAACCTCTGCATGTATTTTGTCTCTATTATTGGTCGTATACCTAAGAAGTTACCTTTTCATTAAACACATTTGACAAAGCCCTCGCTAGGATTGCAATTGTTCTATTTAATTCTACTTCGGAATTATCGGGACCTCCAAGCTCTACTAACAGTGCATTCTTTGAAAGATCTTGATTATAAACTCCATCTACCCCCTTGCCATACTTAGGCAAAGTTCCTCTCGATATACCAGGCACGAGTCTATTCATCTCATCTGACACTGCTTTGGCTATCTGTGCATTCCACTTAAAATTAGGATGCTCCTCACCTATGACAAAAATAACCTTTGCATAGGATTCTTCCCCAACCTGCAATGTCGTAATATTTCTCTTAGCGGCATCTCTATGAAAATCTATGACAAAATCATATTGTTCCTTTTCTATTGCTTTTTGTACATAAGGTCGAATATCATGATAGTTTTTAATATTAAATGGCTTATCTATTTCTACAAAGTCTGCTTCCAACTGGTTAAATGCAAACTGTGCAGTTATTTGCTCTGCGAAGGCAGATATATTTGTTTCTTGATGATAGGTAGCAATCTTTTCACCTTTGTCCTCTAGTATAGGCTTGAATGCTTCCTGCCAATGCGTAAAATAGACTAACGCTTTTTTAGGCGGAATAAATTCTGCCACAGCTTCTACCTTTGGTTTTGCATCAATTTGTGCTGCATAGACTACAGGTATCTCCTCGCTCTTTTTCTCTCTCACCGTCTCTTTTTCTATTACCTGTTCAGTAGAAAGCGGTGTCTGGAGTGTCGCAATTACAATAGGAGCCAAAAATAGAAGTAACAAAATACTGATCAATTTTTTAACGGAATTAGCCATAGTATCCACCCTCCTCACACAATCGTATGAGGAGAGCGAGAATTTTAGAACTTAATTAGCTGTTAACCAAGTATTTAAACTGCTTGAAAGCATATATGCATAGTTTTCCACCCAAGCATCTGTTTCTTTGGGAGTAACGAATAAAGAAGGATTCTTTCCAGCAAAAACTTCTGCAAATAATTTTCGCTTCTCTTCTGTTGACCAGTGTACCCATTCTCCAAAAATTGGCTGTAGCACCTTCTTATCCAAATTAGATTTCTTACTAGAAGTCATGGGTGTAACTGCCAATGCCGCAGATGGCTTGCTTGATTCTTCCACCTTAGAAGCAATATGGTGTATTACCTGCTCCATCGCATCCGCGTAAAGAACCGGTCCGTCTACAACCATTGGTATTCCTATTGCTATTACCGGAACCCCATATACTTCCTTCGAAATCTCTTTTCTTTGATTCCCAACACCTGAACCCGGATGGATCCCTGTATCCGTAATTTGAACTGTCTTACAAAGCCTTTCACTGTTTCTCGCAGCCAAAGCATCCATCACGACAATCAAGTCTGGTTGAAAAGCATCACTAATCGCTTTCACAAAATCACTTGTTTCAAATCCCGTCTGACCAGTAACACCAGGGGCATACATGACAACCTTCATGTTCTCTTGGTTGGTTAAGTCAGAGCCTTGCAAATACTCAATAGCCTTCGGACCAATTGCATCAGGGGTTATTGAAGCATTTCCTAAGCCAATGATCAGTATTTTTGGGTTTTTCTTCAGCTTTAGGGATTTTTGAAGCTCATGCAGCTTTTCCACAAATATTCTTGCGATATTCTTAAAACTATTTTCATCCTCCGGAGAAAGGGTTAAATCTGTAAGGGTAATATATTTCCCTTTCTTTTTCCCAATATTCTTTTCTCCTTCCTCATCTACCTCAATAGATGTGATAAGAACTGCACCATCACGAGTTTCCTCTAATTTTATACCCTCAGAATCCTTTAATGTTTCCTTTTGTTTTTTCGTACGATGTTTAACCATTTCATCTGATTCATCTAATAAATCTGTACGTCCCCACATATATTTTCACCTCAAATTTAGTTTGGTCTAACTGTCAAGTAAATATTCTTGGCTTTATATATTGCAATTTAGTTTTTCGTTTGTTAAAATAATGCTTGTTGTATAAAACTGTATACAAAACTTGTATCATCTCAGACCTTATTAGGAGGTGAAAGGTATGCCAAACATTAAATCTGCTATTAAACGTGTTAAGAAAGCGGAAAGCGTAAACGCTCAAAATGCAAAAGCTAAATCAGCTATGCGTACTGCTGTGAAAAAAGCTGATACTGCAGTGCTTAACAACGATGAAAACGCAAAAGAACTTATTAAAGTTGCAATTCAACAAGTTGAAAAAGCAGCTTCAAAAGGTTTAATTCATAAAAACGCAGCTAGTCGTAAAAAAGCTCAATTAATGAAAAAAGCGTAAGTTGAAAAAAGACTGGTCGATTTTATCGACCAGTCTTTATTTATAATTCTTTTTAAAGGACCACTTGCTTCAACATTTCCTCAGCTTAATAGAAATAATTCTAGAATCCGCTCTCTGTTACCACTTAATGTCTTCAGCTGTAAATCCACCGTTGCGATATCATTTAATGCTTTTAAAAGCTTCTGTTCATGATGCAACATAGGATGATCCATTAGAAGCTTCACACGATATGGATGCACCTTTAACTGGTTGGCAATTTGTTGTGCATGGTATCCTTTTTTCTTTAAATGACTAATTTGTGCCATCAAGCGTACTTGCGAGGCGATTAAAGCATTTAACTTCAGCGGATCCTCTTTTCTTTTTAATAAATCATGATAAATCTCGATTGCCACACTTTTATTGCCAGATAAATAGGCATTCCCCAAAGCGAATACATCCTCTTCTAGCGTCCTAACGAGAAGCAATCTAACTGTCTGCTCATCAATCTCATGCTCTTCTCCAATGTACGTAGCTAGCTTCTCTATTTCATTTTGAAGATGGACCAAGTTAGTGCCTCCCATCTCTAGCAAGCTTTGCACTGCTGAATCCGAGATAGTTTTTCCATGGCGACCGGCTTCCTGGACAATCCAGCTTTTTATGTCATGCTCTTGAAGGCTAATAGCTTCTATTACATTGGAATACTGTTTCATTGATTTCGTAATTTTTTTTCTTTCATCCAATTTTTCGTAAGGAGCTATAAATACAGTAACAGCAGTAGGAGACGGATTTTTTAACCAATCTTCTAGCATTGCAAGATTATGTACTACCTTTTCCTTCCCTTTTTCTGTCGCTTTAAGAAAGAAAGCATTTTTGGCAATAATAAGCTTACTATCTGAAAAGAAAGGCAATGTGTCTGCCTCATATATTACTTCCTCAATGGTTGTTTCCTCCAAATCAAAGGTAACAACTTCTCTTTCTGAATCCTTAGAGAAGTTAGCTTTAAGCCTTTTGATTGTTTCCTCTATAAAATAGCCCTCAGAGCCAAATAATAAGTATATCGGTGAGATTTCTCCCTTTCCAATTTGCATCCATTTTTCTGTGATCATTGCGTAGCTCCTTGCTTTTATTATATGTATATTATAACGTATTTCAGTTGAAAGTTTTGCGAAAAAAATGACAGCTAGATGAAAAAGAAGGTAATGTATATAGATTTTTCTTGTACTATCCGATATAATTAGGTGGAAATAGGAGGGGTAGCAATGAATGAGTTTGAACAAAATGTACAGTCGAAGCGTAATGACGCTATCGACTCAGGCGTAGGCTTTGTAGTCTCCTTTGGATTTTTTGCAACTATGTTTATAATTGCAGTAGTTATTGAGTTTTTAGCTCGATAATAACCAGAAAGGGACAGTTTGTTGAGATGGTCTCTTTACGACAAGGATGGTGGCATTGTAATGCGATCACCGCACGATCAATGCCACATAGCAGATATCTAATGTCATAGAAAAGGGTTGTCCCATGAGTTTTTTACTTCTGGGACAACTCTTTTTTCCTTTCAAAATTCCCATGAGACCGGATACTTACCTGCCTACATATCGAGTGCTTTAATGTATGAAATAAGTGACCTTCCCCTCTTTCGTTATCTCTACTTCTATCGCACCTACTTCTCCTGTCTGAAAATAGGGGATGCTTAACATATCTAATCTATCTGTTACTTCCTTGTGAGGATGACCATATCTATTTTGAAAGCCCGCTGTAATAATTGCTAAATCTGGCTTCGTGTGTTCTAAAAATTGCTGGTCACTCGAAGTTTTACTACCATGATGTCCTAGCTTGATTAATGTGAGATCGTTTAAGGATGTTCCGTACATTTCAAGTAAACGCTGCTCCCCTTCCTTTTCTAAATCCCCTAAAAATAATCCATGAAAATAGTTATTGTACATAGATAGGATTAAAGAATCGTTATTTCCCTCATAATCGCTGTTCTCCGGATATAGATAAGTAAAGATGAAAGGACTTAGCTGAAAAAAATCTCCTGCCCTCTTCTCCAAAATGGGCACTTGGTGAAGGTTTGCTACTTTTCTTAACTCATCCATTGTCTTTTCCTCCAAAGAGCCTGGACTTATATGAATCTCCTTCACCTTGATAGCCTCTAAAATTTCATCTGCTCCCTCCATATGGTCTGCATCTGCGTGTGTGAGGATCAAAGCATCCAGCTGATGAATTCCTTTTCCTTTCAAAAATGGCACTACTACCTGCTCTCCCACTTTATATTCGTTTTTGCTGTTTTTCCACGCCTCTTCGTTTTGAAAGCGAAGTAGCCCTCCTGTATCAATCATAATCGTCTTATTCCGATAAGGCAGCTCGATAACAATACAATCACCTTGCCCAACATTTAAAAAGGTAATTCTCGTAGAAGAATCCAGAGAAGGATAAATCTGTATAAGGATAATAGGTATTACGAGCACACAGAAAGCTCTCTTCCATTTTTTCTTCCCTTCGAACATAACCAAAAAAGAGAGTAGACCAATATATGCAGCAATAACAATCGGAATAGGAGGCATCATAGGTTTCCACATCTGATAGGGCAGACTTCCTAATAAGAGTATCCCATCTTGCAGAAACAACCGAAAAGGTTCATAAACAGATAACAAGATGCTAGTAATAAGGGGAGAAAGAAAACTGATAAAGAGTAGTAGCAGATTAATCGGAAGAATAATGAAAGAAAATAGAGGTACAAATAATAAATTTGCTAAAAAAGAGGAAATCGAAATTTCAAAAAAATGAAAGAGTAACAAGGGGAAGACGATCAGCTGGCAAAGGAATGTGATAAAGAAAGATTGAATGATATAGGAGGATTGACGTTGAAGTAGCTTGGAAGAAAAAATTAAAGAAAACGCTGCTAAATAAGATAATTGGAAGCCTATTTGGAAAATCACCCAAGGAGTTATAAAGATAAAGCCGATTATACTTATTGCAAAGGCATCCTCTATCGGGATTTTCTTACGGACCCTCCCACTGATTAGTATAATTAAGGAAACCGAAACAGCTCTCCATACAGAGGGTGCTCCACCAGCAATAAATGCATAAAGAGGCAAGGCGACAATTAAAAGGACACTTGCAACTTCCTTTCTAACACCAACACGCAAGAGAGTTTCATATAAAAGCATCACTATTAGACCGACATGTAAACCGGAGATTGCAAATAAATGAGTAATCCCCAGCGTTTGATAGGCAACTTGTAGCTCATCGTCTAACTCTTCCCTACTTCCAATTAAAAGAGCCTCTGCCTCGGCTTGAAGCGTCTTTGGAAAGGTGTTACCAATGTGCTCCTTCAGTTGAAAGCGCTGATCGGCCATTATTGTTCTAAAGCTATTATTCTTGTCGATATATGTATAATTCTCGACCTCAACCTGACCAGAAGCTCCATTACTCTTTATATAGTCATCCATCCGAAAAGCATACTGATGAGCATATGGAGCCTCCATAGTAGGATATGCGTCTACAGCAAAACGAGAGCCCGCCAGAGAATAAGAAGAAAAGTACACTTTTTCCTCCTCCGTTCTCAGCTTCCATTTAACATACCACTTCTGTCCATGCTCTGAAACTGCAAAGCCTCTGATGGTCTGGCCGTTAATTTTATAAACTTCTGTCCAGGTCAGTTCTTTTATATCAGTTTCTGCAGAGAGGTGGATTCTTTCATTGACAAGTCCAAAAGTAAGCAATCCAAGAAAGATATAGGTAGATAAGACAACCAGGTGCATCCTTTTATATAGCAGAAAGGGTAATAATACTATCAGTAAAATTAAATATTCGTTCAATTCATAAGCTAGCAGGGTTCCTAATAGAACAAAAATAGCTCCGTAAATCCATGTCCCTCTAAAAATTATAGTCCGAATAGGCTTGCCACCTTCTCTTCATAAGGTTGTAGCTCCTCAGGGCTAGCCCCTTTTTCTCTTAATTTCTCCATTAGCTCCATATATAAGGAAACCTTGTCTTCTTGAAGGAAATCAATTTTTCTTTGATCAAAAGGAACATGGAATACTTCTACTCCAGCAGTTTCCAGAAGTTCTACTGCATAGGGATTATTTTTATAATCCTGTGCGTAATACAGTCGAGCAATTCCACTTTGAATGATAGATTTTGTACAAGGTAGGCACGGAAAATGCGTTACATAAAGATCAGCTCCACTAGCACCAATCCCATACTTTGCGCATTGCAATAATGCATTCATCTCTGCATGAATCGTACGTACACAATGGTTGTCCACTACATAGCAGCCGTTATCAATACAATGGTCTCCACCTGAAATAGAGCCATTATACCCGCCTGCTATAATCCGCTTGTCTCGGACAATAGTAGCCCCTACCGCCAATCGAACACAAGTACTTCGTAATGCTAATAAATGGCTTTGTGCCATAAAAAACTGGTCCCATGTTATACGCTCCATATAAATACCTCCAAATTTTGCTTTATACTAAGTTTAGTAGTTTAGAAGACAAAGTTCAATATTGCTTATTTTACGGTAATTAGCTGCTCTAGATGCTCATAGGTTTTTTCCCCTATTCCCGGAACATTCATGAGGTCTTTTACATCTTTAAAGGGACCATTTTCCTCTCTATATTGCAAAATCGCTTCTGCTTTAGATGGCCCTATCCCTGGAAGAGACGTCAAGGAAATAGCATCTGCTTTGTTTAAATTGAGTAGACGCTCCTTCTCCTGAGGAGCAATTTCTTCGCTTGGTTCTTCTCCAATGAGAGGAATAGAAAGAACCATCTCATCTGTCAAACGCTCAGCATGATTAATGGTACTGCTATTGGCTGTGGAAAGATAGCCACCTGCAAGCTGTATAAGAGCTAAAACTCTTTCGCCTTCTTCAAGCTCATATACTCCTGGTTTGTGAACAGCACCTTTAATTTCTACAAAAATAGTAGTGCTCTCCGTTTCTGATACATTTTGTTCATCTTGTATGACACTTGGTGGGGGAACTTCTATAGGACTAGTAAGAGGTGTACGTTCTGCTTCTGTATTCTTCCAAAAAAATAATAGGACGATAATCGGAAGGATAGCCAATGGGAAAAGGAGTTTCTTATAACGTTGAAAGAATTGTTTATTTAAGGGGATCATCCTCTTTCAAAAGAGGTAAATTATATGGAGTTATACAAAATATACCAAATTTACCTCTTGTTGAAAAGAATTATTTTATTGCGTGGAAAAAATAACGTTGTACATCTTCATGGGAATCTTCAAAAACTGAATCACTTATAGAGATAGAACGAAAACCAACTTCCTTTAGAAGTTCCTTATACTCTTCTAAAGGAAATGTTCTTTGATAATGTGATTCTTCAAATCTCTCATAGTATCCTGAGTGGCCTTTTACAAAGAAGGTGATGTCATGATAGATAGAGTGCTGTTCCTCTCCTGGCTCCGTATGCCATATATAGGCTACATCCTCATCCTCATAAGTAAAAGGGCCATCTGGATAGATGACGTCCATTTTATATAAGGAATGCACATCAAAAAATAGATGTCCATGTTCGTTTAGTGATTCATATATTCCTTGAAAGGTTTCTTTTACCTCTTTCAAATCCTCCAGGTAGTTCAAGGAATCAATTGCAATTACCGCAATATCTATTTCTCCTAGACCATTTAGTCTGGACATAGATTGACATAAGAAAGTAATATCTACCTTGTTTTCTATACATCTGGACTGAGCCACCGCAAGCATATCTTCTGACAAATCCACTCCGATGACCTCATAACCCATTTTAGCAAATTCCATACTTAATACACCGGTACCACAGCCCACATCTAATAGCTTGGCACCCTTTTCAGCAGGCGCATTGGCCGCTACCCATTCTGCATATTTAGAATATGGAATATCCTTCATTAAGGAATCATAAATATAGGCGAATTGATGGTAGGAAGACATTATGCATCCTGCCCAACTTGAATCATTGGTGCATCTCCCCATAATCTTTCCAGGTTATAATACGCACGCTCATCTTTATGGAAAACATGTGCAACGACATCTCCCATATCCACTAGAACCCATCTTGCTTCGTCAAAGCCCTCTAAGCGTTTCACGTTGTAACCAGCAAGTAACGCTTGTTCAGAGAGTTCTTTTGCAATCGCTTGAACTTGACGATCAGAATTTGCATGGCAGATAAGGAAATAGTCTGCAAGTAATGACACCCCTTGCATGTTAAGTACTACTATATCCTCTGCTCTTTTATCGTCTGCGGCTTTATAAGCGATTTCCACTAGTTTTTTTGAATCCATTCTTTCACTTTTCCTCTCTTCTTACCAAATCATTATAACAATGAAATGAATCTGGATATATCGATTGTTTTTTATTTATCAGAAACGCAATACTGTGTTGAACACATTGAAGCATGGCGTCGTTTAAATCTTTTTCTGCTATTTCCCGAAGAACTTCTACCCCGGGATACTGTCGGTTTGGTTCAATCATATCCGCTATATAGATAATCTTTTCAAGATCCGACATACCTACTCGTCCTGTCGTGTGATATTTAATAGCATTTAGGGTGTCCTGGTCCTTTATATCATATTCATGCTCCGCAACATAGCTGCCAACCGGGGCATGCCAAAGCTCATGATGGAACTCTAATAATAAAGGATCCATGCCCTCTGTAATGATTTTTTCCTTTAACCATTCTTTTTCCGCATACTTTACACAATCATGTAAAATTCCAGCTATCTCCGCCTTCTCCTGATCAACTCCATACTTTTGGGCTAGTTTTATCGCTGTTAACGTAACACCCTTCGTATGAATCCAACGTTTCTCCGGCATGCGTTCCTTCATTTCTTCCAGCAGCTGTTCATATTTCATATAGCTTCTCCCTTTCAATGTACTCCCTTACGGCATCTGGAACCAGATACTTAGTCGTGTTTCCGTTTTCAAAACGACGACGTATTTCGGTAGAGGAAACATCTATTTGAGGAATTTCTACTATCTTGATAGGATATGCTGTTTGCAAGCTTGTATGCGGTCTTGCAACACCAATCAGCTGAACAATTTGTACAAGCTCATCAATACGGTACCAGTTAGGCAGGTACTCTACCTGATCCCCTCCAATGATGAAAAAGAACTCGCTGTCGGGCTCTCTTTGCCTTAACAGCTCTATTGTGTCGAATGTATAAGAAGTACCGCCTTTTGTTAGTTCCATATCTTCCACTTTCATAAAAGAACAATTACCAATCGCTAGCTCAAGCATGGTAACTCTTTGCTTGCCCGTTACCCGGAAGTCCTGCTTTTTATGGGGAGGGATAGCATTCGGCATGAATCTGATTTCCTCTAAACCTAAGGCATGGTAAACTTCATTCGCAATGATTAGATGTCCTATATGGGGGGGATTAAAGGTGCCACCTAGTATACCCACTCGTTTTTTCATCGCCCTGCTTTTGGCAGCTCGATTCGTTTGTTATTTTTAGATGGCTTGTACAATACAACTGTTAAACCGATTAGTTGAACTAGCTCCGCATCTGCACCCTTAGCCAACGTTTCTGCCACTTCATGTTTATCTTCTTCACAGTTTTGTAAAATACTCACCTTTATTAATTCACGGACCTCTAAAGCTTCCCCTATTTGCTTAATCATTGCATCATTAATACCACCCTTACCAACCTGAAAAATTGGTGACAAATGGTGAGCCTCACTGCGTAAAAAACGTTTTTGTTTACCTGTTAACATAATTTCCTCCTAAAAAACCTGTAAGTCTTTCAATCATTGAATCAACATCCGGCAGCACGCCATTCCAATAAGAAAAGGCTAATGCCCCCTGATGGACCAACATTCCAAGACCATTAAGTGTTCGTGCTTGATATTTTGCTGCTTCCTCTAAAAACGGAGTAACCAATGGATTATATACAATATCCGCTACAATTGCATCTTGTTTGACTCCCTTTAGTTGAATAGGGAGCTGTTGTCCTTTTTCCAAACCTACAGAGGTGGTCTGTACGATTAAGTCATACTGCGCTACCTGATTCTCTGCATCCTGCAAGGAAACAGCTTTTCCTACCCCAAGCTCCTGTACTAGTCTTTCTGCATTCGTTAATGTTCTATTGGCAATAGTGATAGAACGATAACCAGATTGCTTAAATGCATAGGCAATGCCTCTTGCTGCTCCGCCCGCCCCTACTAATAGAATGTTGCTAGTTATGGGAACAGATCCTATAGAATGGAGAAAGCCAAGACCATCTGTATTATAACCTATATACTTCCCCTGCTCTGTTCTCACAACTGTATTTACTGCACCGATATTTTGAGCCGACTCGTCTATTCCATCTAAAAAAGGAATAATTGCTTCCTTGTATGGCACTGTCACATTCCAACCGCTGCAGCCTAATAATTTTAGTGCTTGAACTGCTTCAGACAGCTTGTTTTCTTCCACCAGAATGGGAATATAGCTTGCCTCTATATTTTGTTCCTTTAGCCAAGTATCATGCATAAAAGGAGACAGCGAGTGGCTAATTGGGTTGCCTATTACTGCAAACCATTTTTTCATATGGAACTACCTCCTAAATAAGGGAAGGTCGAATGGAGACTTGTACTCCGGCTGGTGCATGAGCAGCTACGACACACCCACCCTTTTGTACAGTGATCCAACCTAACCCTGAAAACACAATGTCCGTCTTATCGTCTTTAATTTTAAACTCATGACGTACAAGTGGCGGTAGCTTCTCTACAAACTTTTCCGAAGGTGGAGAAAGTAATGTTCCACGGTGCTCTGCCCAGAGCTTATCGGCATTTTCAAGTTTTGTTCTGTGAATTGGAATATCGTTTGAAATATAGTAAGTAAAGGCCGCACGCTCTCCTTTTATAAAGTCAAAACGCGATAAGCCACCTAAATACAGCGTTTGCTCACTGTTTAGCTGAAACACTTTTGGCTTAATCTCTTTCTTCGGTGTAATGAACTTCAACTCGGAGGGATCAATATGATGAGCCATTTGATGATGATTAATAATACCTGGAGTATCGTGCAGGGCCTTCTTATCATCTAAAGGAATTTCAATCATATCTAATGTTGTTCCAGGAAAATGAGAAGTTGTAATAATAGCATCTTCACCGGTAGCTTGCTTAATAATGCGATTGATGAATGTAGATTTCCCTACATTTGTACACCCAACCACATATACATCTTCGCCTTCTCGATATTGCTCAATAGCTTCCATTGCCTCAGGCATACCTGTGCCTTTATGCGCACTTACAAATAAAACATCAATTGGTGACAAGCCTAATTTTTTTGATTCCTGCTTAATCCAATTGATTACTTTATTTTTTTTCACCGATTTTGGTAATAAGTCAGCTTTATTTGCAATTAAAAGGATGGGGTTATTTCCTACAAAGCGATGGAGACCTGGCAACCAGCTTCCATTAAAATCAAAAATATCTACTATTTTTACAATTAGTCCTTTACGAGTTCCTAAGCCATTTAATATTCTTAAAAAATCATCGTCTGTTAAAGAGACAGGCTGAAGCTCATTGTAATTTTTCAACCGAAAACAACGCTGACAAATGATTTCCTCCTTTTCTAAAGAGGATGGTGGGGCATATCCCGGTTCACCTACAAATTCTGTTTGTATAACAGTACCGCATCCGATACATTTTAACGCTTCTGTCACGCTTCTTCCTCCCATGTCACTTTACCTTTTCTATCTAAGTAACTAAATATTCTTCTTTCAACCATTCGATTAAAACGAGTAACAAAGCCGTCTGATTTTGCCACTGGAATCACTAAGATCGTATGTAGCTTTTGACGATTTCCTCCGAAAACGTCCGTAAGTAATTGATCACCTATTACTACAACCTCTTCTTTTTTCACAGACATAATAGAAAGTGCTTGTCTAAAGGCTTTTCCAAATGGCTTTCTTGCTTTATAAATAAATGGAATACTTAAAGGGTCTGCAAAGGTTTTTACCCTTAATTCATTATTATTGGAGACTATTGTCACCTGGATGCCTGCAGCCTTCATGGAAGCAAACCATTCAATTAGCATAGGAGTCGCCTCCGGTCTATCCCATTCCACAAGTGTGTTGTCCAAATCTGTGATAATTGCTTTAATCCCCTTTTCTTGGAGCATCTCAGGGGTTATGTGAAACACACTTTTCACAAATTCACTGGGTATAAATTTATTGATCAAGTTAAAAACACTCCAATTCCACAATTTCTTGTTCCATTATAGCATATTAGCTATTTTCTCACCCATCCTTACAAATTTTCCAGGAACTAAGTCTCCAGCAAAACAAACACTGCCTTCTTCAAACAAAAGAACTACCGTGGAGCCAAAGGAAAAGTACCCAACTTCCTGGCCTTTCTTCCATTGCTTGTCCAAGCAAGTTAACTCGATTGAATTAATAAACATAGCTCCAACTTTAATATGAAAGCAATTTTTTCCATTAGGCATTTCTAGTTCTGTTAAGAGTCTATAATTTCCACTTATTGTTTCTTTCCCATACTGAAGTCCCCATTTGTTTACTGGATACGATTTATTTCCTTGTATATACTGTCTTTTAATTTTCCCATCAACAGGGGCATGTATGCGATGATATTCGGCTGGACTTAAATATAAAATGATGTATTTCCCATTCGTATATTGTCTACCAATAGTTTCAGAGCCTAATATATTCGCTAGAGTATACGTCTTCCCCTTAACTAGAAAGAGACCTTCTTCTGTTATATCTCCAAATATTTCAACGGTGGCATCGACAGGAGAAGTGATACTTTCAATAGCAAGGTCGATTTTTCTATTTTCTTTGTTAATTTCTCTAATAAAAAATTCATGAAGGCATGCATAATCGTCCACATGACATATCATATCGTTAGTGGTAATATTAAAATGCTTCATATAAAAAGGGATAACCATTTTACTTATTTTTGAATGAGCAAAATGCTTTAATAAAGTTGATGACCACTTTCCATTCGTCAGTTCAATCATCGATTGATAAATTTTATCTTTCATTTTTTTTCTCCCTTATAATGCTTACAATTTTTACTTAATCGAAGTATAATGAACAAATATGCTAGTTGTAAAGGAGTTGATTTTTAGTGTACCTTCAGAATGCAATGAGTCAAACCATAAAAAAGTTAAAAACACATACCGCTAATATGATTACGATAGGGAATTTAGCCTTTGGTGGAGCTGCTATTATGGCTACCTTGAATGAATATTACTCATTTAGCGTCTTATTTATATTTGTAGCTGGTCTTTTAGATCGTTTTGATGGAATGGTAGCAAGACGTTTTCAATTAGAATCAGAGCTTGGTAAGCAGTTAGATTCCATGAGTGATATTATCTCATTTGGAATAGCGCCTGCATTACTTATGTATTCACTAGTTCTGCAAAATTTCAATTTTGCTGGTATGGCAGTAACCGTCATCTATATTGCATGTGGTGCTTTCCGCTTAGCAAGATTTAACATTACAGAATCAAATGGTTTTTTTACCGGCTTACCAATTACGGTGGCAGGGGTCCTCTTAACCTTATCGTATTTTGCTATTGAATATGTTCCTCCGGTGACATATATGTTCTTATTTATTATTTTAGCATTTTTAATGATTAGCACTTTTACTCTACGGAAAGTGTAAATTGCAAAAGAGTATTCAGATTTTTGCTATCTGGACACTCTTTTTTATTTTCCCTGAATAGATCTCCTTATTCCCTATGCTTTATCTCAGGGTATATTCCGACTTTTTTAGACATATAATGAGTCATTAAAGCAAAGGGAGGTGAATTCGATCGCTGGTCTATTGACTGCATTTATCAATATTGTTGTAGACCTTCCGCTTGTTCTTGGTTATTTGAAAGGCCAGGCATTCCATCAGCCCTTGACGCCCGAAGAAGAACAAGTGATGATTGCACGATTCTTAGATGGAGATATGACTGCTAGAGATGAATTAATTGAGCGGAACATGCGCCTAGTAGCTCACGTTGTGAAAAAATTTCATCCAAAGCATGAACTCTTGGATGATTATATTTCTATCGGTACGATCGGGTTAATGAAAGCTGTTAATAGCTATACACCTACCAAAAAAACCAAGCTAGCCACTTATGCAGCTAGGTGTATTGAAAATGAGATACTAATGTATCTGCGTTCCTTAAAAAAAGTACAGAAAGATATTTCCTTGCACGAGCCAATTGGAACAGATAAGGATGGACATTCCCTAGAAATTACTGATCTGCTGCAAGGATTAGAAAAAAGTACAGATGAACAATTAGTAGATGAAGAAGATACTAATCGACTATACACTCATTTATCTAATTTAGATAAAAGGGAATTGGATATTATTGTGAGAAGGTATGGGCTCCAGGGACATGAGCCAATGACTCAAAAGGAAATTTCCAAGCAGTTAAAAATATCTAGAAGCTATGTATCTCGTATTGAAAAGAGAGCGTTAGTCAAGCTCTACCAATCTTATATCCATGAAAAAAACTCTTTCGATGCGAACACCAAAAGAGTCTAAGCTTACTTAGTCTTCACTTGTCTCTGCAATCATAATAAAACTTAACACTGCTGTTACTAAAATCGACATAGCCATAATAAAAACCATAATCCTTCCCCCTACGATCGAAATGATTTCCTTCTTTCTCCATCATAGCATATAGGGTAGAGCCAAATAATATGATTTTTTTCTTCTGTTTGTCCATTTAATGACATATTATAGCTTTTCTATCACATGCAAAACGACTTCCGTTGAATGCTTAGCAGCTGTTGGTAAAAACTCATCAAAGCTAATGGAAGATTCTTTTCCTGCTATATCAGACAATGCTCGAATTACAACAAAGGGTACGTTAAACTGATGACAAACTTGAGCAACAGCTGCGGCTTCCATTTCACATGCCTTCATTTGCGGGAAATTTTTTCGAACCTCTTCCACTCTTTCAGGATTATGCATAAATACATCACCAGTAGCTATTAAACCGGTTGCAGCTTGGTGCTCACCAATTTCCTTCACAGCTTCTTCTGCGAATTTCATTAAATCAGCGTCCGCCTTAAAGGCTGCAGGTAGTTGAGGAACCTGACCCATTTCATATCCAAATGCCGTCACATCCACATCGTGATGTCTTACTTCATCCGAAATAACAATTGCCCCTACCTCTAAGTTTGGGTCATAGCCACCAGCGGAACCAGTATTAATGACATAATCAGGCTGATATTCCTGCAAAAGAATAGCCGTTGACATTGCAGCATTTACTTTTCCAATCCCACTTTTTAAAAGTACTATTTCTTTTCCTTTATAGCTTCCAACAGTGTACTCACTATTTGCAATAATTTGAGAGTCGCTATTATCTAGTTTTCCTCTTAGTAGTTCCACTTCTTCTTCCATTGCTCCGATAATTGCTATTTTCATTTTATTACCCCTCTCTAAAACACTTATTTAAAAATATAGGAAAGCGGTACAATACGTCAAGCACCGCTTTCTATACGAAAAGTATGTTCTTATTGTATCATGGCAGAGTTTTTAATGTTTCCTTCTTAGTCGGCTTCCAGCCCTGACCGTCGACCCACTCAAGATAGACACGGTAGATTTCTTTGCTATCTTTGGAGGTGACTGTTCCAACTGATTTTTGTGGGCTACCACCATTTCCTAAATACTTAATATACATATCTGATTCATTTAGCTTAGTTGCATAAGCAATCGCACTAACTTTTTCTTTCCAATCAATAGAATCCTTATCGTAAATAGATACATGCTCTCCAGATTGGGAGGTTCCAATCGGCTGCCAATTCTGATCGACTTCTACTTCTATAACATTCGGATCGTCTGAGCCCTCTGTAAGAATTGATTCCTCTTCGGCTGGTGTTTGACTTGATGTATCAGCTGATTCTGAAGCTGATTCTTCTGATTCTGAAGTAGATTCCTCTTCCTCTTCTTTTATTTCCTCTGTTACAAGCTCCTTTTCTTCTTCCTCCTCAGTTTTGTTTTCTAGTTCAGTAGGTTCCACTGAGGTATTTTCTTGTTCTACTTCTTTAACCGTCTTTTCATCACCCGATACAATGTTCCATACCACCGTTACAATTAGTACTAAAAAAACTCCAATAAGAATATTTAATATAGTATTTGATTTTTTTCTTTTATGACGCGAAAGCATCCTACTATTCTGTGACATAGAAATCCCCCTAAACATGATTCAATAGATTAATATACACGATATTACACCACCTTGGGCTTCATGGAAAACAAAAAGGTACGCACGTTGTTTACGAAATAATCTTGGTTTAGTTACCAATAAAATGGCTAGTTTCGATGCTGGTTCCAAGCAATAACTCCCAGGAAAAAACCAAGACTTTCAAAATAACTTCTTTACATATGGCGACGCTTTAGCCTTAAACAAGTTTCCTTGTACCAATAATTTCAACCTATCATACAAAAAAATAGTTAAAAAGTCTTCCACACCTTAGGTGAATAGAAACCATTATTGTTCCAAAGAAAAAAGGCATTGAGAGCAAATAATTGCCTATCAATACCTTACATCTAAAACTGTGAATAAATAATTAGTAAATATGCTTCTTGCATATTTACATATCTCTAATTGTTCGCTTAAGAGATGGATTTAATTTCTACATCCATTTCTCCACCTGGTGTGATGATTTTAACCTTGTCACCAGTGGATTTTCCGAGTAGTCCTCTAGCAATTGGAGAATCGTTGGAAATTAATCCCTCTAAAGGATCTGCTTCTGCCGATCCTACGATCGTATAAGTTTCCTCATCGCCATCCGGAATTTCGACAAAAGTAACTGTTTTTCCTAGTGTTACAACGTCGTTATTATCTTCTTCTTCAATAATTACTGCATTACGAATCATTGATTCAAGTGTTGAAATTCTGCCTTCCACAAACGCCTGATCTTCTTTTGCTGAATCGTACTCCGAGTTTTCAGATAAGTCGCCGAAGCTACGCGCTATTTTAATACGTTCCACGACTTCTTTTCTTTTAACCGTTTTTAGAACTTCTAGTTCTTCTTCTAATTTTCTCTTCCCCGCAGCAGTCATCGGATATTGTTTCTCTGTTGACAATTCTATACACTCCTTTAAATACCCACTATTCAATAATCATTTTTTATTCATATGCCAAATGATGAGTAGATATGAATTCAATGAAATATTTGTAAATCTTTCATCATCATATTATACAATTGCATTAGTTTCAAGAATAGTTTTTATTTTTGTTACCATTAAATCAATCGCAACTTCGTTTTGACCGCCTTCTGGTATAATCACATCTGCATATTTTTTGGTAGGTTCAATAAACTGATTATGCATTGGACGCACTACATTAATATATTGCTCTACAACAGATTCCACCGTGCGGCCACGTTCGTGAATATCTCTTAGTATTCGGCGAATAATTCGCAAATCGGAATCGGTGTCTACGAATAGCTTGATATCCATCAGATTTCGTAACCTCTCGTCCTCAAGCACTAATATACCCTCCAAAATGATAACATCCTTTGGCTCAATGGTGATGGTTTCATTTGAGCGTGTATGCTGTGCATAATCATAAACCGGCTTCTCGATTGCTTTATCGTTTAACAAGTCTGTTAAGTGCTGAATTAATAGATCATTATCAAAAGCAAAAGGGTGATCATAATTCGTATTTAATCTTTCCTCAAATTCTAAGTGACTTTGGTCTTTATAATAATAATCCTGCTCTATTACTACCACAGAATGATCCTTAAAGACCTCACTAATCGCATGTGTAACACTTGTCTTACCAGAACCTGAACCACCAGTAATTCCGATGATAAGTGGAGTACGCTTTTTCATTATTTTAACCCCTTTCTCATCATATTATTTGGGTATAACTTTACAGGACAAGTAAATTGGACAATTTGTAACGGGTGTCTTGCTGCATCCAATACTTGGTCTTTTTCATCTCTTATTTCGCCCATTGTTAGACGCACATTGTCAATTTCCGGACCGAAAAATTCAACCTCGTCACCTGGCTTAAAGTAATTGCGTTGCTGAAGTGTCACTACCTGCGTTTCTTCGTTGTAATCTAATACTAACCCAACAAAGTCCCAGCCTAGCTTTTTGTCATGTACTCCATACATTTGCTGCTCATAGCCTGGTTCACCCTCAAAAAAGGCAGTATCCGCTTCGCGGTTTGCACATTTTTCCAATTCATCTAGCCACTCTTGTTTAATTTGAAAATTTTCAGGATCTGCACAATATGCATCAATTACTTTTCGATATACGCTTACTACCGTTGCTACATAATGGATAGATTTCATCCGGCCTTCTATTTTCAAGGAATCGATTCCCATTTCAATCATTTTAGGGATGGATTCAACTAGCTTTAAATCCTTCGGACTCATTGCAAAAGGAGTGTCATCTTCGTCAAAAAGTGCTTTTTCTTCACCATTTGCTACTTCGTATAAATCGTAATCCCATCTGCAGGATTGACAGCAGCCTCCACGGTTGGAGTCCCTAGCCGTCATGTGATTAGAAAGAGTACATCTCCCGCTGTATGCGATACACATAGCACCATGTATGAAGGTTTCAATTTCTATATCAACCTTTTCTTTCATTAAGCGAATTTCTTCGCCTGTTGTCTCACGTGCTAGGACTACACGATGTAGCCCTTCCTCTTTCCAATACTGAACAGCCTTCCAGTTAGAGAGTGATTGCTGTGTACTTAAATGAAGCTCTAGCTTCGGTGCAGCAGTTCGACAGGTTTCAATAATGAGTGGGTCCGCTACGATGATTCCTGTAACTCCTGCTGATTCTAGTGCCTGTAAGTACTCCTCTAACCCATCCATATTTTCATTGTGCGCGAAAATATTGGTTGTCACATAGATTTTCGCTCCATATCGGTTTGCGAATTCTACGCCTTCCTTCATTTCCTCTATCGTAAAGTTTCCAGCGTTGGATCGTAAGCCGAACTCTTGACCACCAATAAACACGGCATCCGCACCATAATGAACGGCTATTTTCAGCTTCTCCAAATTGCCGGCGGGAGCTAATAATTCTGGCTTTTTTGTAATAACCCGCTTACCATCTATCAGCTCGCTGATTTTATCGATTTTTATAGTCACCTTAACCTATCCCTTCTACATACTCAATCTGGACTTAATAAACAGTTTCCTTAAAATAAAAACCAGTGTCCAATGGTCTAAGTGCTGGTTGTATCTCTTCCACTTTTTTATACAGCTCTTTCTTGATTTCGCGGTAAGTGGAACGCCCTGTATAATAAGCATCTATAGCCTGTCTATATAATGCTGTAATGGCAGTTATATAGTCCGGATCATGCAAGACGCCCTCTATCTTCAAACTGTCAATTTCAGCATCTAACAGCTCATCTAGTTCATCGATCATACACATATCATTTGGACTAAAAATATGAGTACCATTCTTATCTTCATAAATCGGATACTTATTGTCACGCTCTTTATCATACAAGAACATAAAACCTTGCTCTTTGTTTTCAATCTTCATCGCTTTATCTTGGAATAAGAAGTAATTTCCGATTAAGGAACGCTTAGACTGGAACATGCAGGTCATTCCATGAACTTGCACCTGAATTTCAACCTCTGCATTTTCTTTTATTTCTATTACCTCTTCTAAGCTAAGCTCACGTGCTAGAACAGCTCTTGTCGCTCCACGTTTACCCCAATAATTTGCTGTGAAATAGTTCGTTGCAGTTTGCTCAGGATTCCAGTGTAAAGGAATTGTCACTCCTGCCTCTCTTCGTGCAATAATTACAGCAGGGTCTCCAAATACAATACCATCTACCCCGATTTCTTGAAGCTTTTGCATATAAGGAGCTAGCTCGTCTACCTTTTCGTTATGAAATAAAGCATTCATCGCTACATATAGCTTTTTACCATGCTTTTCCGTTAAAACTGATGCTTTTTTGATATCCTCTAGTGAAAATTCACCAGCTAAACGCAGACCAAAAAACTGTTCACCAACTAGAAAAGCATCCGCTCCTGCTTCGATTAATGCTTCTATATGCTCTACATTTACTGGAGTAACTAGTAATTCTGCTTTTTTCATATCTGTCACCTCTTTATACTTACTAGCATTCCATCTCCAACTGGAAAGAAGGCTGTTTCATAATTTGGATGCTCTAGTAACCATTTCATAAAATGATGTTGGTTTCGCACCATTGTTCTTTTCCTTTTTGGAACTTCTTCTAATGGCAGCTCTGAAAGTCCATTTAGAAGAATATTATCACAATATATAACTCCATGGTCATTTAGAAAAGACTCATACTTTTCAAAAAAATTTTTGTATTGACCTTTGGCTGCATCGATAAAAATAGCATCAAACTTTTGATTACCTAAATTATCGGCAGTTATTTCTAAAGCATCCCCATGAATCGTATTAATTCTATCTTGAAGATTTTCCCTTGCAATATATTGTTTTGCTATCTCAAATTTTTCTTGATCTCTTTCAATCGTTGTAATATGAACATTTGTTAACTTTTTAGCCATTCGCATGGATGAATAGCCAATAGCTGTACCTATCTCTAGGATAGAAGTAGGCTTTTGGAGTAACAAGAGTTGTAGCAACGACTCCATTCCAGGCAGCTGCATAATTGGCACATGGTTTTCAGCTGCAAATTTCTCCATCTCTAAAAAAATGGGATCGCGAGATTTTATTAAATTCCCAAGAAATTCATCGCTAACTTGCATATAAGGTTTCCCCCTTTTTAAAGAATTGAGATTGTTACCGTACAAAAAACACATCTAATAATAACATAGCAGGAGAAGGAAAGCGATATCGTTTCCTTCTCCTGCATATATTATTTAAGATACTTGTTTATATTTTGAAGATGCTCATCATACGTTTCTGCAAAATGATTTTCTCCATTTTTATCGGCAAGGAAATAGAAGTAATTTGTGCTCTCTGGGTTTAAAACTGCCTCAATAGAAGATTTACCCGCATTTGCGATTGGACCTGGTGTAAGACCTTGGTTTTTATACGTATTATACGGATTGTCCACTTCCAAATCCTCAAATAGTACCCTTTCTTTATGACTGCCTAGCGCATAAAGAACGGTAGGGTCTGTTTGCAATGGCATATTTGTATTCAAGCGATTGTAGAAGACACTGGCTATAATTTCTCTATCTGCTTTGGATGTTGCCTCCTCTTCTAAAAGAGATGCAAAGGTTAATAACCAATGAACAGATTTTTCTTCACTCTCTAATATGTCATGATACTCTGCAACTACTTTGCTTGTTTGTTTAATCATTGTTTCTGCAAGTATCCGATTGGATGGATTTTCTTCATAAAAAGGATAGGTGGATGGGAATAGATATCCTTCTAGAGAATATCGAATATTTTCCCCTTTAATTTCCTCAGTCAGTAAATCAGGATGTGCCTGTATCATTTCATCGACGAATTTTTCACTTGTTACAAGCTTAAAAAAGTCTTCCGAGGAATTCCCAGTCTTTTTCTCAACCACTTCAGCAATTTGCTCGAGAGTAAGACCCTCTGGAATCGTTAGTGTAAATAATGGCTCTCTGTATATTTTCCCTGTTTTAAGACTCTGGATAATTTCATCTAACGTCATATCCTTCGATAAGTCATACGTTCCTGCTTGAAAATCAGATTCATTGTTAAATTTTACATAGTATTTAAATATCCTTGCATTCTTAATAATTCCATTTTTCTCTAAGATAGAAGAAATGCTATCTATTCCAGAACCGATTGGAATTTCAACTGTAACCTTTTCTCCTGATTCAGGATCCACTGGTTGCAGTGCACTTTTTACATAATTATAGCCAAGGAAGCCACCAATACCTATTATCAAGAACAAAACCAGTGATATAATCAGAACAATTTTTCTCACAAGCTTCACTTCTTTTTTCTTGTGTTTCATTCGTTCCAGCATGATTTCTTTTTTCTTATCATTTTCCATGGGATCTCCCCCTTTGTCCTCCTATATTATACATAATAAAAGCTAAAAAGAAAGGTTCTAAGTCAAAGTTAGGGTAGTGTCTTAGAAAGTTCGTTAATCTCCATTTCACTCGAAAAACAGCAAACTGTGTTCAAGAATACATAGTCATACAAGGAAGACCTAAGTCTCCTTCCTCTAGCCTTCTAGCTACATTTCTAATTTCAAACTGTTTGAAACAAATAATAAAACCAAAAGAAAAAGAGTGATGAGAGGAATCCCTTCTCATCACCCTTTAAAAGGAGCTGGCTTATTCTTCGTCTTCTTCCTCTTCAGCTAAAAAAGTGTTTAGCATTTCTTCAATCATATCCCACTCTGCTTCTGATTCGATTGGAAGTAAATCTCCGTCTTCTCCATTTTCGTTTGGAGTGAAGGAAGAAGCATGAATTTCAATTTCTTCGTTTTCATCCTCTTCTGCTCCTACTGGATAGTAAAGAACATATGATTTCCCAAATTCTTCTGATTCAAAAGTAAACAATACGTTACAAAGCTGCTCGTTTCCGTTTTCGTCTACTACTGTAATATTTTCTTGTCCGTGATCCATTTAACGTCACCTCATCTATTTTTTCTGTCAAGAAAGCCTTGTAAAATCATCACTGCAGCCATCTTGTCTATCACTTGCTTACGCTTTTTCCTACTAACGTCCGCATCTATTAACATACGCTCAGCAGCCATTGTTGTCAAACGTTCATCCCACAATGTAACAGGCATATTGTATTTTTCCGTTAATAGTTCGGCAAATCTTTCGGAAGCCTCCGCTCTTGGTCCCACTGAATTATTCATGTTTTTTGGAAAGCCGACAACAAATTCAGTAACTTGATGTTTTTTTACCAATTCATCAATTCGGTCCAAACCAAAGTTTGAATCATCTTCATTGATTTTAATGGTCTCAATTCCTTGGGCTGTCCACCCAAGAGCATCACTTATTGCAACTCCAACTGTTCTGGAGCCTACATCTAATCCCATAATTCTCATGCTTATGCCTCGTTATTCTTTTTGATATAGAACTTTACCAATTCCTCTAGGATTTCGTCTCGTTCCAATTTGCGTATCATATTGCGTGCATCTTGATGGCGAGGGATATAAGCTGGATCACCAGAGAGTAGGTAGCCTACAATTTGATTAATAGAGTTATACCCTTTTTCTTCTAGTGCGGAATGAACTTGTAGCATCACATGTTTTACTTCCTGCTCCATGGATTCTTCAGGAAAGTTAAATTTCATCGTTTTATCAAATGAACTCATGATCAGCACCTCGCTTTCAAAATTTTGTCAAGGTTACGAAATTATTTTATAATTATACCCTATTTTGAAAATAGTTTAAACAGTTTTGATATATTCGTAAACAGAACTTAATGCAGCCTCAAGATTTTCTGGGTCTTTAGCACCTGCCATAGCAAAGTCAGGGCGTCCTCCACCTTTCCCTCCACATTGCTCTGCAACGAATTTTACGATATTCCCTGCATGGTAGCTTCCACCAACTAAATCCTTCGTAACTCCAGCAGAAATCATCACTTTGTCTCCATCTATTGCACCTAATACTATAACTGCCTTATCAAGCTTTTGCTTTAAGTCATCCATCATTTGACGCAATTGGTTATTATCTTTCGCATCAACCTTCACTGAAAGCGCGGTTATATCGTTGACTGTCTGAGCAGAAGCCAGAACAGAAGCAGCTTGACTGTTTGCGATTTTTGCAGACAATGATTCGTTTTCTCTTTGAACATTTTTTAGTTCTGTCATTAATTGGTTAACTTTTGTTAGTAAGTCCTTTGGCTGTGCCTTTAATAAGCTTCCAGCCTCTAGAAGTAATTTCTCTTCTTCTTTTACTGCTTCATAAGCGGCCTTGCCAGTTACTGCTTCTATACGACGAGTACCAGCTCCAATACCACTCTCTGATAGAATTTTGAAGAAGCCAATCTCCGAAGTATTCTTAACGTGAACTCCACCACATAGTTCTAGTGAATAGCGGCCCATTTGAACGACACGTACTATATCACCATACTTTTCACCGAATAGTGCCATAGCGCCCATATTTTTTGCTTCGTCGAGACTGTGATAGCCCGTTACTACCGATATATTATCCCACACTTTTTCATTAACTATTCGTTCAATCGTTTCTAGCTCTTCTTTTGTAACTTGTCCAAAGTGAGAGAAGTCAAAACGAAGTCTGTCAGGACCTACATAGGAACCTGCTTGGTTAACATGTCCTCCTAATACATCCTTCAACGCTTGGTGTAACAAATGAGTAGCAGAATGGTTTTTAATCGTATGTCCGCGAAGTGTTTGATCAACAGATGCTGTCACTTCTCCACCAGCTGTGATTTCACCAGATTCTATTAACACGGTATGAAGGTTTTGTCCATTAGGTGCCTTTTGCACATCCTTTACAAATCCACGGAAGTTGTCATTTTCAATTACTCCATGGTCTGCAATCTGACCTCCACTTTCTGCATAGAAAGGAGTTTTCTCTAGGACAACCTTTACCTCGTCTCCTTCATGAGCAATGCTTACTACTTCGTTCCCTAGAACAATAGTGGAGATAGTCGTCGTAACACTTAGCGTATCGTATCCAACAAATTCACTATCATCTTGAATATTGCTGAACACCTCAGATTGTACTTGCATAGAATCTACGTTTTGGCGAGCTGCTCTAGCTCTTGAGCGCTGAGCTTCCATTTCTTTCTCAAAGCCTTCATGGTCTACAGTCATGCTTGCTTCTTCTGCATATTCCTCTGTAAGCTCAATTGGGAATCCGTACGTATCATACAGCGTAAAGGTAGTAGTACCAGGTATGAAGGATTCTCCCTTTGCTCTTTGCTCCTCTATTACTTTTTCAAGAATTGCTAAGCCGTCATGCAAGGTTTCGTGGAATCGTTCTTCCTCTGTCTTGATTACTCGCATAATAAAGTCCTGCTTCGCAGTAACTTCCGGATAAAAATCCTTCATAATCTCTCCAACAACCGGTACAAGCTCGTGTAAGAATGGACGGTCAATACCTAATTGCTTGGCAAATCTAACAGCACGACGTAATAATCTTCTTAATACATAGCCTCTTCCCTCATTGGATGGAAGTGCACCATCTCCAATTGCAAAAGCAACCGTACGAATATGGTCTGCGATAACTTTGAAAGCCACATCTGCTTCTTTATCCTCTCCATATTTGTTCCCAGAGATCTCTTCTGTCTTGGAGATAATCGGGATAAAAAGGTCTGTGTCAAAGTTAGTAGGAACATTTTGTACGACACTCGCCATACGCTCTAGGCCCATTCCTGTATCAATGTTTTGCTTCGGAAGAGGAGTATACGTATGATCAGGATTGTGATTGAACTCGGAGAATACCAAATTCCAGATTTCTAAATAGCGTTCATTTTCGCCACCTGGATATAATTCAGGATCCTCTGGATCATTGCCATATTCTTCGCCACGGTCGTAGAATATTTCAGAGTTCGGCCCACTTGGTCCTTCCCCAATATCCCAGAAGTTTCCTTCCAAACGAATAATACGCTCCTCAGGAATTCCAATTTCATCTCTCCAAATAGCATATGCTTCTTCGTCCTCTGGATGAATCGTAATAGATAATTTTTCTGGTTCGAAACCAATCCATTTTTCATCCGTAAGGAATTCCCAAGCCCAATGAATCGCTTCTTTTTTAAAATAATCACCAATAGAGAAATTCCCCAACATTTCAAAGAACGTATGATGTCTAGCCGTTTTCCCAACATTTTCGATATCATTAGTACGAATAGATTTTTGGGCATTTGTAATACGTGGATTGTCCGGAATTACTCGCCCGTCAAAATATTTCTTTAATGTAGCAACCCCACTATTAATCCATAGCAAGGACGGGTCATTAATCGGCACTAGTGGAGCGGAAGGCTCTTGACTATGCCCTTTTTCCATGAAAAAGTCTAAATACATCTGTCTAATCTGTGCACCAGTCAGTTGTTTCATGATAGTTCCTCCTACTTTTTTTAATTAGTAAATATTAATGAAAAATAGAGCAATTAGAAAGCTTGTACAGACTATCAGCTATCGTGAGGTCCCATTGGAATACTTGCTGAAAATAAAAAAAGCCTTCATCCCTAAAAGGGACGAAAGCTATATTTTCGCGGTACCACCCTAGTTACATAGCAGTTTGCCATGTCTCTCGAAACCTTAACGCGGCTATACGGCAGTGATTAGCTGCACTCAAGAGTAGCTTTCCTAATTATTGTCCTGAGAACTCTTTCAGCCAATGGAGTTCCTCTCTATACAGTCAACAAATAGTACTTTCTCTGTCATCATTTTCATATATGCACTTGATTATAAGGAACGAAAGGAAAACTGTCAATCAGATTCTAAGAATTGATAGGGAGTAATCCCTTTCATGCCGATCATAGGATCTATCGCGTGATAATTATCCCCTGATAGAAAGGAAGAATCTACGAGCGTATTGTCTGCTTCCTCTATTTGTTCAATCTCCTCTTCTTGCTGATCCATTGTCTCTTCTTGCGTCAGGCGATTACATAGGGTAGTAAGACGTGTTAGGTCGTCTGTTCTTTCTACTCCCATTTTAAAAACCTCTGGATCTCCACAAAGTATGAGGAAATTTTTCGCCCGTGTAATACCAGTATAAAGAAGATTACGTCTAAGCATTTTCATATAGCTTCTTGTCACCGGCATAATGACTGTTTGAAACTCGCTTCCCTGTGATTTATGTACAGAGCAGCAATAAGCTAACGTGATCTGATTTAAATCTGTTTTTTCATAAGTTACCTCATTACCGTCAAAAGAAACTACCATCATTTCCTTTTTATCCGCAGTTTCTGCAGCTCGAAAGATACTAATTACCTCTCCCATATCGCCATTGAACACATTGCTTTCTGGCTGGTTAACCAGTTGCAGAACCTTGTCTCCAATCCGATACGTTGTATCTCCAAAAATCATTTCTTTTCTTGTGCCATCTGGATTCGGATTCACCATTTCCTGAATCATTTTGTTTAAAGTATCAATTCCCGCAGGCCCTCTATACATTGGTGCCAGCACTTGAATCTCCCGAATAGAGAGCCCTTTTGAAAGAGCACTCTTTAATACTTGCTCCACTACCTTTGGAATCTGTTCAGTCGAAGCTTTTATAAACGAGCGGTCCTTCGTTTTATTTAGCAAAGTAGATGGAACTACCCCATTTTTCATATCATGGGCTAACTCAATAATGGAAGACCCCTCTGCTTGACGATAAATATCCTTTAATTCAACAGTTGGAATCCTTTTAGAGGCAAGTAGATCCTTCAACACTTGACCCGGTCCAACAGGTGGCAATTGATCTTGGTCCCCCACAAAAATGACTTGTGCATCCTTCGGAATAGCCTTTAATAATTGATGTCCTAACCATGTATCAAGCATGGAGGTCTCATCGATAATGATTAATTTGCCCTCTATTTCTTTTCCCTCTGCATCCGCATCCTCTTGACCAGTGAAGCCTAGTAACCTGTGAATTGTCATAGCAGGCAATCCTGTTGATTCACTAAGTCTCTTGGCTGCTCTACCTGTTGGAGCCGCCAAAACAATAGGAAAGGCCTTTTTGTCCTTTACCCATTCTTTTGGGTCCAATGAAAGACCATGAAGCTCCGCATAGAGCTCCACAATCCCCCTGACAACTGTTGTCTTTCCGGTACCGGGCCCTCCTGTTAACAGTGTGATAGAAGAATTCAACGCTGTCTCGATTGCCTTCATCTGCGTATCAGCATATTGGACACCTAATCTATCCTCTAACTCTCCCACATGCTTTTTTATTTCTGAAATTGGGAAATTTTGAAATTGGTCATTCTCTTGTAAGAGTAACTCAATTTTGGAGCTGATCCCAACTTCCGAGAAATAAAGAGAAGGTAAATAGAAGCGATTTACCTCTCCAATAATTCTACTTTCTTCTGCAAGCTCTATACAGCAGGTGGTGATAGACTCGTATGTAATTTCCTCTCGCTGTGAGCTTTCTAAAAGTCTCTTTACTTCTTCTAGCAGCTGCTCTGCATATAAGAATACATGCCCCTCACTAAGAGAGGCATTTTGTAAGAGAAAATAAATGGCAGCCTTGATTCGATCCGGATGATTCCCTTTCATCCCAAGCTTAAAGCCTAGCTCATCTGCACGGATGAACCCCACTCCCTCTACCTCTTCAATTAGACGGTAAGGATTTTTGGTTAAGACATTCATTGTTTCTTCACGGTACACCTGGTAAATCTTCATTGCCAGCTGTGGACCGAATCCCCACTCATTTAACTGGATCATCACCTTTTCTAGACCCAAATTTTGCTCTAATCCAGTTCGTAAGGTATTCTTTTTATCCTCTCCAAGCTTTGGAACTTTATCTAACACACTTGCATCATCTAATATTTTATTGATAGCATTTGGTCCCAATAGCTGAACAATCTGTTCCGCAGTCTTCCTACCTATTCCAGGAAATAAATCGCTAGAAAGATAATGGATGATACCAGTTTCTGTAGCTGGGACTTCCTTTTGAAAAGTCTCGACTTGAAACTGAATACCATACTTCGGATGATTTTTAACAAAACCGGTAAACTTATATGCTTCTTCCAGAACTAAAGGAGGAAAATAGCCAGTAACAATTATTTCTTTTTCTGTATATGTAGTATTAGTGGACTTAATCTTAAGTTTTATAATGGAGAACAAGTTTTGGGGATTATGAAAGATCGAGACAATCGGTCGACCTGTTATAAATTGCTTTTCATTGTTCACTTCGTTGTTCACGATTGTCTCTCTCCTTTTTAATTTCGTAGTGAAATCATATCGTACACATATTTCGCTTGGTCGTAAGTTGGTTGAATGGTAAATGCTTCTTTTAAATGCTTCAATGCCTTTTCTGTTTCTGAAGTTGATACAGCATATAGGACACCTAGATTATAATGGGCATCTGCATTCTCTGAATCGATATCCAATATTTCTTTAAAAATCGGCTCAGCTTGCTCGAACATCTCTAAGCTAGCAAGAGCAATTCCATAGGTCAGCTTGATTTGCACGTCCTCTGCATCTAACTCATATGCTCTTTGTAGATACGGAAGTGCCAGCTTAGGAAGATCTCCCTTTTGAAAGCATTTTCCTAGCATATAATAGGCATCTGCTCCAGAAATATTGTTAGCTATCGCTTTTTCATAGAGCTTTGCAGCTTCCTCAAATCTTTCGGCATTATAATAGAGATTTGCTAAGCTATAATAAGCAGTTGCAGCTTTCTCATCTAACGTTATGGCTTTCTGGAAGAATCTTTCCGCACGCTCTTGATCATTCATAGAGGCAAGTAAGTTACCAAAATTAATATAACCGATTGCCTCCGTAGGCTCCTCTTCTATAGCCTTTGTAAAGTATTCTGCTGCTTTTGTGTAATCCTTTTCCTGTATCGCTTGTATCCCAAGTTCATTGTAATTCATCCTATTACCTCCTAGCCTACGTACTCTAGCTTATGTCCTTCTTTAAATACCTCATCAATAGTTGCTCCTCCAAGACATTCGTCGCCTTGATAAAAAACAACTGCTTGACCTGGTGTAATAGCACGGACCGGCTGGTCAAACGTTACCTTCACTTTATTATCTGGCAATAGTTCCACCTCTACCCCCACGTCCTCTTGACGATAACGGAATTTCGCAGTACAGCGGAAGGTCGATGGCTTTTCCAAGGTAGTAGTAAAGGATAAATCGGTAGCAAGTAAGCTTGTGGAGAACAACGCATCATTATTGATATTTTGTCCAACCAATAAGACATTTCGTTTTAAGTCCTTACCGATTACAAACCAAGGATCTCCTGCTCCTCCAATTCCAAGACCATGACGTTGTCCAATTGTATAGTACATAAGACCATCGTGCTTGCCCATTACTTTTCCGTCCATCGTTTCCATGGCACCTGGTTTTGCAGGTAGATATTGACTTAGAAACTCTTTGAAATTTCTTTCGCCAATAAAGCAAATACCAGTAGAATCCTTTTTCTTTGCAGTAGCAAGCCCTTGCTCCAAGGCAATTTCTCTTACTCTCTTTTTATCTAAATGGCCAATTGGAAACATTACTTTTTCCAGCTGTTCTTGTGTTAGCTGGTTAAGGAAATACGTTTGATCTTTATTCGTATCTTTCCCGCGAAGCATACGTGTTTGTCCATCACGCACCTCAACTTGCGCATAGTGACCAGTCGCCAAATAGTCTGCTCCTAATGCAAGAGCATGATCTAAAAATGCTTTAAATTTAATTTCTTTATTACACATGACATCTGGGTTTGGCGTTCTTCCTGCTTTATATTCATCTAAAAAATACGTAAAGACCTTGTCCCAATATTGTTTTTCAAAATTCACTGCATAATAAGGGATGCCAATTTGATTACATACTTTAATAACGTCCTCATAATCCTCTGTCGCCGTGCAGACGCCATTTTCATCGGTATCGTCCCAGTTCTTCATGAAAATGCCGATTACATCATACCCTTGTTCTTTTAATAAGTATGCTGCAACGGAGGAATCAACTCCTCCTGACATTCCTACCACGACTCGTGTATCTTCTTTTCTTTTCATCTTTTATCACTCATTTCATTCATACTTCCGAATAATGCTGCTTATTTTTTCTGCAGCGAGAACTGCATCTTCCACTGTATTATTAATTCCAAAGCTGAAACGAACCGAGTTACGAAGCTCTGGTGTGTCTTCTCCATACATTGCCACCAACACATGGGAGGGATCAATGGATCCTGCAGTACAAGCCGATCCACTTGACGCATCGATACCAGCCATATCGAGTTGTATTAAAAATGTTTCTACATCCGTCTTAGGGATACTAATATTTACAACATGCGCAAGCGTGTGCGCTATGTCACCGTTAATCGTGAATGGTACATTGTTTTCCTTTAACGTCCTTAGAAATACATCTCTTAATTCTTTATAGTGTAAATGATTCTTATCTAAGTTCTCCTGCTTAAGCTGTGCTGCTTTCGCAAAAGCAACAATTGCAGGTACATTCTCTGTTCCTGCTCGTTTTTTTCGCTCTTGTTGACCACCATAAAAGATTGGCTTCAAATTTACTCCTTTTCGCTGATAAAGGAAACCAACCCCTTTTGGTCCATTAATCTTATGGCTTGTGGCACTTAGCAAATCAATATAACATTCTTCTACATCTATTTTGACGCTTCCGTATGCTTGTACAGCATCTGTATGGAATAACGCCTGATGATCCTTTAGCAGGTTTCCTATTTCTTTGATGGGCTGAATGGCTCCAATCTCATTGTTCGCAAACATCACGGAAACTAAGATAGTATCGCTTCTTAGAGCTTTTTTCAAGTCTTCTACATCAATAAGCCCGTTTTGGTCCACCGGCAAATAAGTGATTTCATACCCTTCTCGCTCTAGTTGCTCACATGCATGCAAAACTGCATGATGCTCAATGGTTGTTGTGATAATGTGTTTACCATTATTCGCTCTAGCATACGCGGTGCCAAAAATCGCATAGTTATCAGCCTCTGTCCCTCCACTTGTAAACGTAATTTCGTTTTCAGAGGCACCGATTGTTTTTGCTAAGATTGCTCTCGCATCGTCAAGCTTCTTTCTTGCGAGTCTACCAGTTTGATGAATACTGGAAGCATTCCCGTATATGTGACTCAATTCATCTGTAAAAGTTTGGATTACTTCTTCGGACATAGGTGTAGTTGCTGCATGGTCCAAATAAATTCTTTTCATTTTATTACTCCCTTATATATAAAACATATAGCCGTCATTTTCACTTGCATCTTGCTGGTGCTTAGCCAAATCCTCAATAGTAGTAGTGTCCAAGACATTTTTTACAGCATCTCGTATACGAAGCCATAGCTCTTTTTGTGGAGCAGCCTCTGCCTCTATTCCTTCTATTATTTGGATTGGTCCTTCCAGAACTCGAATGACGTCCCCTGCTGTTATTTCGCTCGGATCCTTAGAGAGCATATATCCACCATATGCCCCTCGAACACTGCGAACCAAGCCTGCATTTCTCAGTGGAGAAATGATTTGCTCCAGATAGGCTTCTGATAAGCTATAATCTGCTGCAATTTGACGTAGTGCAAGCGGTCCCTCTCCAAATTTCTTCCCTAATGCTACCATTATTGTTAAGCCATATCGGCCCTTTGTTGAAAACTTCACCTTTTACACCTCATTAACAGTTAACATTCCAAAATGTTTATTTCCTTACCCCTTCAGAGGATCTATACTTCTCCTATTAGAAAGGAAAAAATTCTGTTCCTAGTATAGCATAATTAGGCTTAAGGATGACTTGGAAATGACTTTTTTAGTCATCTTCTATATAATAAAAGAACAAATGTACGTTTACTACTTATCAGCTTCTCATGAAGGAGAGATTATCTTGCAGAACGAACCACTCGCATATCGCATGCGACCTCAAAATCTTGATGAAGTGGTAGGGCAACAGCATATTATTGGCCCACAAACCGCCTTATATAAAATGATCACGAATGGACATGTTCCCTCCATGCTGCTATACGGTGACCCTGGAATAGGGAAAACATCGCTAGCTTTTGCGATAGCTGGTACAACAAAACTCCCGTTCATCGCTTTGAACGCCACCACCTCTGGTAAAAAGGATGTGGAAGAAGTAGTCGGAGAGGCGAGAATTAGTGGAAAGGTTATCTTATTTTTAGATGAAATTCATCGCTTTAATAAGCTTCAACAGGACACCCTTTTACCTCATGTGGAAAATGGATCGATAATATTAATTGGTGCTACAACCGAAAATCCATTTCATGACGTAAATCCAGCGATAAGGTCACGCTGTGGGGAAATTAAACAATTAAAACGGCTTACTACAGAAGATATTTACATCCTCCTTCAACGAGCACTTAAAGACAAAGAAAAAGGCTTAGGAAAGATACCAATCCAAATTAGTGAAGAGCAACGAATACGTATTGCCGAGGCAACAAATGGAGATGCAAGAAAGGCACTTACCCTGTTAGAATCCACCGTTTTTGCAAGCTTTGAAGAGGACGGTGTAACCGTAGTCAGCGACTCTATTCTTAACAGCTTAATAGATAGAGTAGGAGTCTTTGGAGATAAAAAGGGTTCCCATTACTATAATCTACTCTCTGCCTTACAGAAATCTGTCCGAGGCAGCGACACAGATGCGGCCTTATATTATTTAGCGCACTTATTAGAAAATGGAGATCTGGTTGCTGTATCTCGTAGACTGCTAGTCATGAGTTATGAGGACATCGGTCTAGCTAATCCTTCCGTTGGTCCTCAAGTATTAGCCGCTGTTCAAGCAGCAGAAAGGCTTGGATTACCTGAAGCACGAATCCCTCTCGCCAATGCAGTAGTGTTGATGTGCTTATCAGAGAAATCAAATTCTGCCTATCTAGCATTAGACGCAGCCATCAATAGCATTCATGAGGGAGTAACAGGTGAAATACCAAGCCATCTCAAGGATACACATTATGCAGGAGCAAAAGAGCTTGGACATGGTGGTTATGTTTATCCACATGACCATAAAATAGGTACCTTTGGAGGGTGGGTCAACCAAAGCTATTTACCAGATAACTTAGTCGGCACAAAATTCTATACTCCTATTGAGGCGGGAGAAGAAAAGCGTTTGGCTGGCATTTATAATCGATTAGAGGAATTTAAAAAGAAAGATAATGAAAGAAAATAAAAGATAACGAGTAAGTATAAGACTCGCATTTGCTTACTCGTAAAAAGATTTATATTCAAAAAAGATATATCTTTTTTGAATATAATTTCCCAGGAAATGTAAATATTATTCTAAAATAAGGAATTGCCCTTCATTCCTTTTGGTCAAGAAGCATAAAAAAACACAACAAACAGGTAACGGAAGCATTTCTCGTTACCTGTTTGTTGTGTTTGGATTTGAATTATCTTACACGCCCATTTTTCTACGTGTATTACTAACCTTCTTCGTTTGCTGACTTTTTGCCTTTTGGTTTGTTGCTTGCATATTCCCTTTTGCATTATTACCTGTTGCCTGGTTTTTCTTTTCTTCTAGTCGAAGCTTCACTGCTTCTTGAAGAGACATTTTCTTTTTGGGCTCTTGTTGGTTTGATGTTTCTGTCATCCTTTTCCACCTCACATACTTGTCTTTACTTAAGTATAAGTGATGTGGTAAAAACTGCAACTATTACTGAACACGATTTATCTGAATATCTTTTAAAATATCATTAATTACCCAGCTTGCACAGATTAATCCTGCAACAGAAGGTACAAAAGCGTTAGAGGATGGTGGCATTTGGGCTTTACGGATTGTTGCATCCGGCTTCCCTACTGTTCCTACAACATCCTCCCGTACTATAATCGGACTCTCATCCGAGAATACTACTGGAATCCCTTTTCGGATGCCGTCCTTTCTTAGCTTTGTTCGAATTACTTTCGCTAGAGGATCAGTATGCGTCTTAGAAATGTCTGCAATTTTAAATCTAGTAGGGTCCATTTTGTTAGCCGCTCCCATACTAGATATGATCTTAATCCCTCGTTTCAGGCATTCCTTCATCAAATGTATTTTATAAATAATTGTGTCAGATGCATCAATTACATAGTCAATGTTCATTTCGAAGAATTTTTCATAGGTTTCTTCGGTATAAAACATATGCATATCGATTACCTCACAAGCTGGATTAATATCGGCGATCCTTTCCTTCATTACCTCTGATTTCGATCGTCCAATCGTTGAAATATATGCTACTAGTTGTCTATTAATATTCGTGATATCCACGTTATCCTTATCTACTAATAGTATTCTTCCAACTCCACTTCGAGCACATGCCTCCGCAGCAAATGAGCCAACACCACCAATACCGAGAATGGCTACTGTCTTATTTTTTAATAATTCGATACCTTCCTTGCCAACTGCAAGTTCATTTCTAGAAAATTGATGCAACATATGATAACACTCCATTTATATCAGTTTAGTGGGAATTAACTCATTAAAAAACCTCTAGCAACAGTTGCCAGAGGATTATAATAAAAGTTTGACGAATCCCAATCGTGCCGACTAATCAAAGCATATCGTTTTGAACCCGCACATAGCAGGTGGGTGCCCTCTTTATTATTTTTGAAGTCCCTCTGAAAGGGCATTTCATTAATAATAAAAGTAAAGCTCCCGACGATAAAAGTGTTCGGTCAAAACTGATTGGCATATAGCGAACACATCAGGATTCGTATTACTTGTATGTTACCACATCTTTTAAAGAACAGCAATTGTTTCACCATGCTATTATTTAACTATTCTGTTTATAGAAGATAGTCATATTTTCGTAAATATCCCACATGGCAAAAAATGTAAAAAGAAAAAATCTAAAACAACTAGTCCTACTTTGTCCTACTTTTGAATATCATTCATTGATACGACAAATAACGGAGGGCTATCTGTGAATTCTTTATTTACTTATTTTATATTGGGTGTATCATTGGCTGCACCAATTGGCCCAGTCAAAGCAACATTAATCAACACAGGAATTAAAAATGGGTTCTTTCATGCATGGTTTTTTGGTTTAGGTGCTATTGCAACAGATATCCTCTACATGTTGATGGTTTATTTTGGCGTAGGTCATTTCATTGACAATCCTGGGGTACAAACATTCCTATGGGCTTTTGGATTTTTTGTGCTTATGTATACTGGTATTGAAAACCTTTTAACAGTAAATAATATATCAATGGATTCAAAATATCGGAAGGTAGTAAGACTACGCCATTCCTTCCTGGCTGGCCTTCTAATGGCTATGCTTAATCCTTTAACCATATTATTTTGGTTAGGGATATACGGCTCTGTCTTAGTAGGTGGTTCAAGTACTATGTCTGGTCTTGAGGTAATATTATTAAGTGTTACGATTCTTTTAGGCATAACAGCAGTTGACCTATTTATGGCCTCTATTTCTAGCGGCTCTAGAAGATTTTTATCGACATCTTTACTTAAAACAATCTCCATTATTTCTTCTCTGTCTATGATCGGTTTTGGGATCTATTTCGGCATACAAGCTTATCATTCCTTATTTTAATTCAACCTATTCTTCATCCATATTAACTATTGCATAATTTCGCTTCTGAAAGGAGAACATACCCTTATTGAAAATAATAATGAGGTGTGTTTATGAGCAAGAAACATCGTCATAACGGAAAGAAAGCCTCCACTAAAAAGAGCAACCACTTCACCGTTACGAAAATGTGTATTTTAAGTCTCGCTTCGATTCCATTGGTCATGACGCTCGGGAACTCCATGTTAATACCTGTACTACCTATTTTAGAAAAAAAAGTGGATATTAGCTCGTTTCAATCAAGTATGATTATTACTAGCTACTCCATCGCAGCAATCATTCTTATTCCTGTTGCCGGGTATTTATCTGATCGAATTGGAAGAAAAGCAGTCATCCTCCCTAGTTTACTGTTAGCCTTAATAGGTGGATTGATTGCCGGCTTCGCTTCTTGGAAGCTAGATGATCCATTCACTTGGATTATTATCGGTAGAATCTTACAAGGGATAGGAGCATCTGGAGCGATGCCTATTGTCTTACCATTAGTTGGTGATATATACAAAGATGATGATGAAAAAACTAGTGCGACATTAGGAATTATTGAAACATCCAATACTTTTGGAAAAGTTTTAAGCCCTATATTAGGTTCTGCATTTGCTGCTCTCTTATGGTTCCTGCCATTTTTTTCAATTTCCTTCTTCAGCTTAATATCCATACTTCTAATTATGTTTTTTGTAAAACCTCCCAAGGAAAAAAGAAAACCCGATAAGCTAAAGGTTTTCCTTAGTAAGGTGAAGCATACTTTCAAGAAGGAAGGCAAGTGGCTACTCTCCATTTTTTTAAATGGAATTTTTGTCATGTTTGTTTTATTTGGAGTACTTTTTTTCTTATCCGAGGAATTAGAGAGAATTCATCATATAAAAGGAATAAAAAAAGGGTTTGTCCTTGCAATTCCGTTGCTTTTCCTTTGTATTGCTTCCTTTTTGACAGGAAGAAAGATTCAAGGCAAGCTAAGCTCGATGAAGAAAATTATGGTAGTTTCACTAGCTTTAACCTCAATAAGTGTCATTTTTGTTGGATTTGTGAAAGATAAACTGATCCTCCTGCTCATTGTTACCAGTATTTTAGGAGTGGCGATTGGGGTACTGCTTCCCGTATTAGATGCACTTATTACTGAAAATATTAAAAAACAGCAACGAGGAACGATTTCTTCCTTTTATAGCTCTGCACGCTTTATAGGAGTAGCAGCTGGCCCGCCAGTAGTTTCTCTGGTCTTAGATAATTTCTTAAATGGACTATACATCACTTTTAGCGTAGCTGGTCTTATTCTCCTGTTTATGGTGATAAAATTTATTAACGTAGAAGAATTAGAAAAAAGGAAAAAGGCTTTATAGTTAAAAACTAATTGTAATAATCTAAAAAGAGGTATCCCATAAGCTAAAGTCTTATGGGATACCTCTTTCTTCTCCTTTATTTGGAATTTAAGCTATAGAGTATCAACAATATGCCAGCAAATAAGCATACAATCTTTGTCATTGAAACCTTATCTGCTAAGCCTACTAACCCGATTCCTGTCGTAACAATTAAGATAGTAGGTCCAACTAGAGCAAGAAGGGAATTAATATAAAGAGCCTTTTCTAAGTCATTGAATTTTAACATGAACATTGCAGCGGTTATCTCTATGCTCCCTGATATCATTCGTAATGCAATGATAAACAATAGTGCTTTTTCAATAACTACAATCATCCTCCCAAATACAATAGATAAACTATCATATGTGAAAGCATGTCTTATATATGTTTAAAGAGACATTACAAAAAACAGATATTGGGTTTGCGCTTCTTTAATCGGACATCGGGTTCTTCGCATCGTCGGACGCTTGGAGTGGAGGCCAACAGGATGTTGGTCAGGAAAACGTTGTCACACGACGTGACGTTCTTAGTTTTCCCACCGTAAGCCAGCACCCATCGCTTACGCGCGTGGCCGTGCTGTCTTTCCTACCACCTTGCTCCCACTGGAGTCGCCGACGCTGCTCCGAACCAGTAGGTTTGCTACTAAAAGCAAATTTAATAAATTATGTCTTAAATAAAATAGAACATGTTGCTATTAGAGGATTTACTAAAATAAGAAACACTACTTATGGTTCTATAAGGTAGTTAGCATTAGTGCTCTTTGATCGGAACTGACGCTGCCATTAGTGTAGGATTCTTATAAATAAATTTTGTTTGGAAGTGGAGAAAGATAGTATTTCTGTAATATCACTTCACCTTATTATAAAATAACCAATTGTTTTTGCTACCCTCAGGGCATGCTTTTCACACGAAGCCTACACGATGTTGGTCAGGAAAACGTTGTCACTCGATATTGTAACTTTAGGTTCATTACCAAAAGCCAAGGATGACGTATTAGAAAAAGTTGATTGAAGTGTCGGCTGGCGACTCCTAGGGGATAAGCGCGTGCGGAAAATCCAATTGTTTCGGAAGCATCCGAAACAAGAAGGAAAACTAAAAGCGGCACATCCTGTGCCAACGTTTTCCTGAACAACATCCTGTTGTCCCGAAGCCGCGACCCCAGGAAAGCGTCCAGCCAGAACGGAAATCAACACCATTTTTGTTTTTAGTGTTTCTTACAAATAAGCCACAACTCCACACTTACGCATGAGGCAATATTGTCTCGATTCTCATTCTACTTCTGTAGGAGTCAACGAGGATACTCCAAACAAATAGAATTTCCTACTAACAATAATTACTATACATAACCAAATTTAGCGAGGATTAGCTTAATGCCAACACCGTTCTGTTTAAGGGTAAGGAACAAAATAAAATAAATAAGAAGCACTTATGGTTCTATAAGATGCTAAGAACATAAGTACTTCTTATTTTTGATTCTTTTCAACCTGATTTTTAAAGCATTCTTATTTTAGCTTTAAATTTAATTCCTCTAGTTGAGCCTCCGCTACTGGGCTAGGAGCTTGTGTTAGTAAACAGCTTGCACTAGCAGTTTTAGGGAAGGCAATTGTATCACGAAGATTTGTTCTGCCGGATAATAGCATTACAAGACGGTCAAGTCCAAATGCAACTCCACCGTGTGGAGGTGTGCCATATTCAAATGCTTCTAATAGGAACCCGAATTGAGCTTTTGCTTCTTCCTCTGAGAATCCTAGCACCTTAAACATTTTTTCTTGAACCTCTGTTGAATAAATTCGTAGTGATCCCCCGCCTAGCTCATAGCCGTTTAAAACAAGGTCATATGCCTGTGCTCTTACCTTACTTGGATCAGTTTCTAGGTATGGCAGGTCCTCATCCGCTGGTCGTGTAAATGGATGGTGGGCTGCATAGTAGCGGCCTTCTTTCTCGTCATATTCAAATAATGGCCAGTTGACAACCCATAGGAATTCAAAACGACTTTCATCAATCAAGGATAGATCTTTCGCCAATTTAAGACGAAGTGCACCTAGTGCGTCAGCAACAACAGATTTTTTATCTGCTACGAATAGCAATAAGTCTCCAGATTCACCTTCTAGCTTGTTCATTAAGGCTACTGCTGACTCTCCTTCGAAGAACTTAGCAATCGGTCCTTTAAGTCCTTCTTCATCCACCTTCAGCCACGCAAGACCTTTTGCACCGTATCTACCGGCATACTCTCCAAGCGCATCAATATCCTTACGAGAATACTTTTCCGCTGCTCCTTTTACATTAATCGCTTTTACCTGTCCACCATTTTCTACTGCGGATGCAAAAACCTTAAAGGAGCTGTCCTTTACTAGCTCTGAAAGGTCCTGTAGCTCTAACCCGAAGCGTACATCCGGTTTGTCAGAACCAAAGCGATCCATCGCTTCATCGTAATCCATCCGAGCGAAAGGAATAGAAACATCGATTCCTTTTACATCCTTCATAATTTTTTGCATCATGCGCTCATTCATTTCCATGATTTCATCGATTGATAGGAAGCTCATTTCCATATCGATCTGTGTAAACTCAGGCTGACGGTCAGCACGTAAATCTTCATCACGGAAACAACGAGCTATTTGATAGTATTTCTCAAAACCGCCTACCATTAATAATTGCTTAAACAGCTGTGGGGACTGTGGAAGCGCATAAAACTCTCCATCATGCACACGACTTGGTACAAGATAGTCACGTGCACCTTCTGGAGTAGACTTAGTCAGGATTGGTGTCTCCACCTCAATAAACCCTTCGTCATCTAAGAAGCGACGAACTGTTTTTGTTATATCTGAACGCATTTTAAACGTGTCGTACATTACAGGTCTTCTTAAATCTAGATAACGATATTTTAATCTTATATCTTCCCCAGCATCTGTTTGATTTTCAATAGCAAAAGGTGGGTTTTTCGCTTCATTGATAATTGTTACCTCTGATGCATATACCTCAATTGCTCCAGATGGCATATTTTTATTTACTTGGTTCTCTGCTCTTGCTACAACCTGTCCCTTTACCTGAATGATATATTCGTTGCGAAGCTTCTCTGCAATTTGTATAGCTGCCTCGGAGATTTCTGGATTAAATACCACTTGGACTAAACCAGAGCGATCACGAAGGTCCACGAAGATAAGTCCGCCTAAGTCTCTTCTTTTTTGAACCCAGCCGATTAACTCAACCGATTGCCCAATATGTTGTTCATTTAATTCGCCACTTGTATGTGTTCTACTCATATTCTTATTCCTCCGATAACTTTTGTACTTCGCTTACTAAAGAGCTAAATGGAACTAGCTGCTGATTTCCTGTTGTTAAATCCTTTAACATAGCGCTTTGTTTTTCAAGCTCTTCATCTCCAATGACAATCACTGCTTTTGCATGCAAGCGATCAGCAGATTTAAATTGAGCTTTTATTTTACGATTTAAATAATCAGTTTCTACAGAAATACCATTTTGTCTAAGCTCATAAGCAATTGATATAGCTTTGCTTTTTGCAGCTTCTCCCATAGAAGCTACATAAACATCAAGAGAGGATTTATCGTCAAATGAGATGCCCTCTGCCTCCATCGCTAACAAGAGACGTTCGATGCTCATTCCAAACCCGATGCCAGGCGCATCAGGACCACCAAGCTGTTCTACCAGCCCATTATATCTTCCGCCACCCGCTAACGTCGTAATTGCTCCAAAGCCCTCTGCCGCACTCATAATTTCAAAGGCAGTGTGATTATAGTAATCTAACCCTCTAACTAAGTTAGGGTCTACTTCAAACGGTATATTCAATAAAGTTAAGTATTCCTTTACCTTTTCAAAATAGCTAGCCGATTCTTCGTTTAAATAATCGGCTAAAGAAGGAGCGGCAGCCATTAATGGGTGATTTCTATCTACTTTACAATCCAAGATTCTCAATGGATTTTTTTGTAGCCTGTTTTGACAATCAGAGCAAAACTCTTCAATATGTGGCTTAAAGTGATTGATTAACGCTTCTCTGTGCGCAATACGGCTCTCTGTATCTCCCAAGGAGTTAATAACTAGCTTTAATTTCTTTAAGCCTGCCTTTTGGTAAACAGACATTGCAAGGGAGATAACCTCTGCATCGATAGCTGGATCCATGCTGCCAATCGCTTCTACCCCAAACTGTACAAATTGACGATATCTACCTGCCTGTTGTCTTTCATATCGGAACATTGGTCCCATATAATAAAGCTTGACTGGTTGATCTGGATATCCAAACATTTTGTGCTCTACAAAGGAACGTACCACTGACGCAGTTCCTTCTGGTCTTAACGTAAGAGAACGATTCCCTCTGTCCTGAAATGTATACATTTCCTTTTGAACAATATCCGTTGTATCTCCTACCCCTCTTGTGAATAGCTCTGTATGTTCAAAGATTGGAGTGCGTAGCTCACTGTAATGAAAAGCCTTGCATTGCTCTCTTATTAGCTCCTCTACCATCTGCCATTTTGGCGTTTCCGATGGAAGGGTATCTTGGGTTCCTCTAGGTAATTTTATGTCCATTTCTCTTCTTCCTCTCTCAATTTTGGCAGTAAACTGGAAAATATAAAAAAGCCCCCGCCCCTTGCATATTGCAAGGGACGAGAGCTAATAGTCAGCTTCCGCGGTTCCACCCTAGTTGGCCAAAATGTTTTGACCCTCTCATTACTGGATAACGGCCAGCTCCGTTTTTGCCTAATAAAGATATTATCTCTTTCGACAAAAATCCTCGCGAATGTTGTTCACCCTTTGTGCGATGTAGGAAAGCTTCCAGCCACGTCTTTCCCTCTCTTGCCATCCAAAGCAAAGAAGCTACTTTTTCGGTCATTGGTTATCTTAGTTTTTGATTATACTTTATCATAATGACGTTGAAGAAATAAGTCAACCTTTTTAAATAAAGAGTAGTAATTTTTTTTCTAACTATTTAAAATAGGTTTAGGAGGTGTTTCAATGAAAGATAAATTCATCCACAAAATGACAATATTTTTTCTATCCTTTCTACTTATTCTTCCTGCCATTGTTCAGGCAAACAACCAAGAGTATGTAGTAGACGTTGCCTCACTAAAGGTTCGATCAGGTCCAGGACTAACCTATAGTACTATTGGGGCTGTGGCGAAAAATGAGAAACTGAAGGTTGTTGGAAAAGAAAATGACTGGCTACAAATTGAGTATGGCTCTGGTACAGGCTGGGTTGCTAGCTGGTACACAACTGCACAGGCTCAAGAGCTTTCCAAGAAACAAATCGTTTCGAAAGTAAATCGTCTAAACGTACGAACACTACCTTCCACATCCGCTCCAGTTATTGGTCAACTCAATGAGGGAGATCAATACACCGCTGCTAAAACAGAAGGAGAATGGGTTGAAATTGACTTTCAAGGTCAATCAGGCTGGGTAAACAATACATATGTCACTATTATTGACCAAACTACCGAAGAAGATACAATACCAGCCGATACATCCGCTAAAACATTTACTATCTCAGTGGATACACTGAATGTAAGAACGAAACCCGATTTGTCCTCTAAAAAAATTGGACAAGTCCACAAGGGCGATTCTTTTGAAATTCTACAAATTGACCACCAATGGGTTCAAATCGAAGTATCCGGAAAAAAAGGCTGGGTATATAGTTTTTATGGAACAATAACAAATAAAGCTCCTTCTAATTCGCAAAAGCAGGAGAATATAACAATACTTTACAATGGAACAAATATCCGGTCTGATAGCTCAACATCAAGTGAAGTAGTTTATAGAGCATCAGCAGGAGAAATTTTTACGATAAAAGAAAAGACAAACGATTGGTATCAAATTGAACTTCCAGACAAGAGTACGGCCTATGTGGCAAGCTGGGTAGTATCTTCCGGTTCCTCTTCTGAGACAACAACCCTGAAAGAACCTACGAAAAAAGAGAGTCGGAAAAAAGGAACATTAAAGGGATTAACTATTGTTATTGATGCAGGACATGGTGGGAATGATAGAGGAACTACTGGAGCCTTAGGGACAGATGAAAAGGATATTACATTGAAGACTGCTGAACTATTATCGAGCAAGCTTCAAGCAGCAGGAGCCAATGTAATCATGACAAGAGAATCTGACGTATATGTGGACTTACGTAAGCGAGTTTCCATAGGTCACCAAGCTGGTGCTGATGCCTTTATCAGCTTACACTATGATGCTATCAATAATAGCTCCGTTCGAGGCTTCACTACCTATTACATGCATGGCTATCAAAATGAGCTAGCGAAGTATGTACACGACGGCTTAGGAAATATGATTTCCCTCAGGGACCGCGGTGTTCAACCAGGCAACTATCTTGTTCTACGAGAAAATAAACAAAGAGCTATTTTAATAGAGCTAGGATATCTCAGCAATCCTACAGAGGAACAGCATGTAACAACACACGCATTTCGTGAACAAGCTACCCACGGAATTTACAATGGGATTATCAACTATTTTGATAGTCTATTAGCTAAATAATACTCACAAGACAGAAAGAGAGCACTTATGATTCAATTGTTCAGTAAAGTGAATCATAAGTGCTCTTTATTTGCTTCGGGAAATACTGTATTATGCCTCTAACATGATTGTGACAGGGCCGTCATTTGTAAATGTTACGTCCATCATTGCTCCAAAGACTCCTGTTTCCACCTTAAAGCCCTTCGCTTTCAGCTTTTCATTAAAAAGCTCCCATAGTGGCTTCGCTTGCTCTGGTCTTGCAGCTTCTGTGAAGCTAGGTCTTCTTCCTCTTCTCGTATCTGCGTATAAGGTAAATTGAGAAACTGACAGAATAGAACCACCTACCTCCTCTAACGAAAGGTTCATTTTACCATCGTCATCTTCAAAGAGGCGTAAGGCTGCAACCTTATCAGCTAAATAAGTAATCTCTTTCTCTGTATCTGAACTGGTTATTCCTACCAGCAGTAAATACCCATGATCAATCTTTCCTGTTATATGGTTGTCCACCGTCACACTTGCATGCTTACAGCGCTGTAATAAAACTTTCATAACTGGCGCTCCTTTAATTAATGATACGTTGAACTGAATAGACATCAGGCAACTGTTTTATTCGATCCGCTACTTTGTTCAAATGAGCAATGTTGGAGATTAGAATAGATAGATGGATAGTTGCAATATCATTATCTGACTTACCACTAACAGCAACGATATTCGTTTTTGATTCATTTACCACCTGTAAAACCTCATTTAATAAGCCAGCCCGGTCAAAAGCAAATATCTCTATGTCTACTTGATAATCCTTCTTCACATCGGCAGCAGCATGCTCCCATTCCACTTGTATGATTCGTGTATGAGCCTCTTCATTTTGCACGTTCGGACAATCTGCTCGGTGAACAGATACCCCTCTCCCTTTCGTGATGAAGCCAACAATTTCATCTCCTGGTACCGGACTACAGCATCTTGAAAGACGAATAAGTAGATTATCAATACCTTTTACAATTACCCCAGATTCAGTGACCTTCTTCGGAGAAGGAGAATTCATTTCTGTATGAATTTTCTCTAAAGCCTCTTCTTGATCACGGATTTTACGCATCTTTTCAGCTAAACGATTAACTACCTGCTGTGCGGTAATACCATTAAAACCGACAGCAGCATACAAATCCTCTTCACCGGCAAAAGCATATTTTTCACATACACGCTTAATGTTTTCAGGGGTTAGTACCTCTTTGATATCAAATTCCTGTGCCTTTATTTCCTTTTCAACTTGCTCTTTTCCTTTTTGGATATTTTCATCTCTCAGCTGTTTTTTGAAGAACTGCTTGATTTTATTTTTTGCTTGAGAGGACTGGGCAATGTTAATCCAATCTCGGCTAGGACCAAATGATTGCTTAGAGGTTAGCACTTCAACAATATCACCAGTTTTTAGCTTTGTATCTAGTGGCACCATCTTCCCGTTAACCTTGGCACCAATCGTCTTATTCCCTACTTCTGAGTGAACTCGATATGCAAAGTCAATCGGTACAGAACTAGCAGGAAGCTCGATCACGTCTCCTTTTGGTGTGAAAACATATACCATATCAGAGAATAAATCAAACTTTAATGATTCCATAAACTCCTCTGCATTAGAGGACTCTTGCTGGAACTCCAAAATTTCTCTAAACCAGGATAGCCTTGTATCCACTGTTTGAGTGCCAGAGTCAATCTTCTTCCCTTCCTTATAGGCCCAGTGAGCAGCAACCCCATATTCAGCAATATTATGCATTTCTTCTGTACGAATCTGGACTTCTAGCGGTTCACCATTAGGTCCTATTACAGTAGTATGGAGAGATTGATAAAGATTCTGTTTCGGCATTGCAATATAATCTTTAAATCTTCCTGGCATTGGTTTCCAAAGGGTATGAATGACACCTAGTACTGCATAGCAATCCTTAATACTATTCACGATAATTCTCATGGCAAGTAAATCATAGATTTCATTGAATTGCTTATTTTGTACTGCCATTTTGCGGTAGATGCTATAGATATGCTTTGGTCGACCAGAAATATCCGCATCTATTTCCATTTCATTCAGCTGCTTCTTAATATCGGTCATCACATCATTTAAGTATGACTCCCGCTCCGTACGTTTTTTCTTCATAAAGTTAACAATACGATAGTATTGCTGTGGATTTAAATAACGTAAAGCAGTATCTTCAAGCTCCCATTTCACAGCAGAAATTCCTAGGCGGTGCGCCAAAGGAGCGAAAATTTCTAGTGTTTCATTCGAAATACGACGTTGTTTTTCTTCTGGAAGGTGCTTAAGCGTCCGCATATTGTGTAAGCGGTCAGCAAGTTTAATGAGGATAATACGAATATCCTGTGCCATAGCAATAAACATTTTTCGATGATTTTCCGCTTGCTGCTCTTCCTTAGACATATATTTAATTTTTCCGAGCTTGGTTACCCCCTCCACAAGTAAGGCAACCTCCTCATTAAACTCTCTTACAATATCTTCTCTAGTGTACTCTGTATCTTCTACTACATCATGTAAAAATCCAGCAGCAACCGTTTCAGGGTCCATTTGAAGATCGGCAAGAATTCCGGCTACTTGAATGGGATGTAAAATATATGGTTCTCCAGAATTACGAAATTGCTCCCGATGGGCGTGCTCTGCTAATTCATAGGCCTTTTTAACAAAGTCAACATGCTCTTTGTTCATATATCCGGAAACCGTATGAAAAACATCTTCTGCTGTTTTCACCTGATCTTTTGCCATGTCAACTCACCTTGTTTCATTATTTTTCAAAAATAGTATATAAGCTATATTTTATAAAAAAAAAGAGGGACTTGTAAAGTCCACCCTTCTATTGTATTACTAGCTCGAAAGCTTTGTCTCGTAAAGTTACGGAAACAACAAACTAGTATTAGCTGTATTGCATTAATGTACGGATATTGTAATTCTTTAATTTCTCTCTACCATTTAGATACGTCAATTCGATAAGAAATGCGCAACCTACTACAACTCCACCAAGTTCTTCTACAAGCTTGATCGTTGCTTCAATCGTTCCGCCAGTAGCTAATAGGTCGTCCACGATTAACACACGTTGACCTGGCTTAACTGCATCTTTATGCATCGTTAAAGTGTCTTTTCCATATTCTAAACCATATTCAGCACGGATTACTTCACGTGGAAGCTTTCCTTCTTTACGAACTGGGGCAAAGCCAATTCCTAGTGCATAAGCCACTGGACAGCCAATGATAAAACCGCGAGCTTCTGGCCCTACAATAATATCTACATTAACTTCCTTTGCATATTCGACTATTTGGTCTGTTGCATATTTATATGCTTCACCATTATCCATAATAGTGGTGATATCTTTAAATCGAATGCCTGGTTTTGGCCAATCCTCTACAATTGTTACATACTTCTTTAAATCCATGTTTGCTCCTCCTCAGGAACGGTTTGCACTGCTATACGCTCTTCAAACCATTGTTTCAACTCTTTGTATGGTGCGTACAAAAGCTTTTGCTCTAGGTCAATTTGCTTTGCACGCATGCGATAGGCCGGTGCCTTTGATAAGTCTTGCTTTTCGACATTCTCATTGACCGCCAACACTCCATTTTCTATTTTAACAAAATTTAACTCAAAAAACACCTTTGACATGAAATTTATTGTTTGCTGATTCCAGCCTGTATGTTTTGCCAGCTGATGAACATGTGTTTTCAAATCAAAGACTCCTCTTTTCTTTAGAAAAGAGTAATACCATTTAAATTGCTCTCTAGTAGGGATTCCTTCAAAATAACTAGAACTATCAACATAAAAATGAGCATAGATTCGCTTCCAAGGGTAGGCTCTTAATAGCTCCGTTAAGTTTTCCTCCGAGGCTGGCATATCTAATAAACAAATATATTGTTGCTCCGACACTTTTAATTGATTAAACATGCAAATTGGTTCAGAAATAACAGATTGGAAATAATCCATCATCTCCTTGTGAAAGCATACAAATACAGTTTCCTCTGTTGGGATGTTTGGCAACCAGCGATTAATTTGTTTAATACCTCGCACGTCAAATAACTGCCAATCGTCTGTTTTGGCATCTTGAATCATCAGCTGTGGTTTTTTTCGGCCGTTCCATTCATTTATTTGCAAGTCTCCAATAAAAGATAGCTTAGCAGATGGGGAGATTTCGTCCGCAAGATTCCCTTTTCCAAAGCCTATTGCATCCAACAATACAGCATCCTGTGAAAGCTCTATTTTCAAGTGATCTTGGTTAGAGCCGATTTTTCGAACAGAGGCTACCTCCACATTCTCTATGCAATACACAGGCTTCGCAAAATCCATTCCAAACGGAGCGAGCTGCTGAATAGCTTGAATAGATTCCGTTGAAATTTCATGCATTTCTACAGGAACATCTATTGTAATAACCGGGATCAGGTGCTCTTCCTCTAAACATTCCATCGCTTGTCTGTTCATTCGAGTTTTAAAAATCTCGACATTTTCTAGCGGCAGGGTCATCCCAGCTGCCATCGGGTGACCACCAAAATGAGGTAGGATATCGCTGTTTTTCGCGAGCTCTTTGTACATATGGAAGCCCTCTATACTACGAGCGGAGCCCTTCGCAATTTGTTTTTCTGTATCGTAGCCCAAGACAATAGCAGGACGATAATATTTTTCTACTAGCTTGGATGCCACAATTCCTAACACACCAGGATTCCAGCCTTCTTTTCCTACCACTATTACACAAGGGCCCTTGACATCATATTCGGTCTCAATCAGTTCCATTGCTTCCTCTGTTATTTGCTTTACAATTACTTGTCTTTCTTTATTTTTGTCCTGGAGTAAACTAGCAATTGCCAACGCCTCATGTGGATCCTCAGAAAGAAACAACTGTACACCCGGTGCAGCCTCTCCTAGTCTCCCAATTGCATTGATTCGTGGTCCAAACATAAACCCGACTGTTTCTTCATTAATGGTGGATACTTCCACCCCACTTACATTTGCCAAGGCCTCTATTGCGATAGAATCAGTTTGGCGCATTTGTTTAACACCTTGTTGAACAAAATATCTATTTTCTTCTGTAAGTGAAACTAAATCTGCAATTGTACCTATTGCAACCAAATAGAATAACTCTTTTGGCATCTCTCCAAGCAAGGCATGTGCTACCTTAAAGGCAACTCCGACTCCGGCTAAATGCTTGAACGGATATTCATCGCTAAGTGCTGGATGAATAATAACATCAGCCTTTGGTAGTTCTTCCCCTGGCTCATGATGATCCGTTACGATGACGTCCATACCAAGACTCTTTGCGAATTCAATTGGCTGATGTCCAGAAATTCCGTTATCCACAGTAATGATTAGTTTTACTCCTTCATCAAATGCCTCTTGAAATAATCTTTCACAAGGTCCATATCCATCTATGAAACGATTTGGAATTTTATATATTACATCAGCCCCTAAAGACTGAAGTGTCTTCATCATCACCGTGGTGCTTGTTATACCATCTGCATCATAATCACCATAGATACATATTTTTTCATTAAGTTCTATTGCAGCATTCACTCTCTGCACCAAATCCTCCATACCTGTTAGTAGGAAAGGATTATGTATATGTTCTTCATTTATAAATAAAAATCGTTTCGCATCTTCTACTTGATGAAAACCTCTTGAAACGAGTACTTTTGCGCACACTCGTGGAATAGAAAGTGCGCTTTCTAATTCATTCACAAGCTGTTCCTCTGGTCGAGAGATTCTCCACCTTTTCTGAGACTGTATCACGCTATCACATCCTTCAATCTATTATAACCTATCCCGTCAAGAACGAAAGCACCTATGATTGGTAAGTTAATTTGCTAGGTTTAATGGATTAAGGTCAAATGTTGATGGCTTTTAATAAACTCCTTTGATCTCCATTGCTGCCGGACGCTTTCCGTGGAGGCCAACAGGATGTTGGTCAGGAAAACGTTGTCACAAGATGTGACGACCTTAGTTTTCCTTCCTTACCTTCACTCCTCTTAGTCTGGATCCTTCCCGCACGGGTGTTCCTTACGCTTTTCTTTCGTCGCAAATAACATTTGCTTTTCCCGCAGGAGTCTGCCACCCTCAATTCCAATCAACTCTCTATAACCAATGAGAATCCCAACATTTTTATATACATCTTCGGTCATATAGGTGTTTTATAGTGCACAAATCTACTTTTTATAGATTGTTCCTAGTCAGTTTTAAAAAAAGTGTAATCTTTTGCATTTATATAGATACCACCAACAAATATTGTAGAAATCGATTTATTTCACTATCATCGTAACCAGGCCTGCGGAATACATTAGCAATACAAGAATAAATATCTTGTACGAGCACCTTCACCTCCTCACATCCCGAATGCAAAATAAAAAACCTGAGCGCACCTAAGTGAACCCAGATTTTCTACTTATTAAACTACAGGCTCATCTGAACCCCATGTTTTTTCTTCTTTTTTCACATCAATTCCACCAGATTTACGTAGCTGTTTAACCTTTAGGTCATACCATAGCTGTGCACCGATGAATATAGATGAGTAAGTTCCTGCAATTAAGCCGATCAACAATGCAATAGAGAAATTGCGAATGCCTTCTGCACCAAATAGTAATAAAGCAACTACCACAAAGATGACTGTTAAAACAGTATTTACAGAGCGTCCTAACGTTTGACGTAGTGATTTATTCACAACCTCAGCAAGCTCAGCTTCGGATGTAATAACCTTACTTCGATGTAGATTTTCTCGTATACGGTCAAATGTAACAATCGTATCATTAATTGAGTAACCAACAATGGTTAGAACTGCTGCAATAAAGGTTATATCTACCTCTAGTCTCAAAATACTGAAGATGGCAACCATTAGGAAGGCATCATGCAGTAAGGATACGACGGATGCTAGTCCCATTCTCCACTCAAATCTAAATGCTACATAAATAACAATACCTATTGCAGCAAATAGCAATGCATACATTGCATTTTGAGCTAATTCACGACCAACTGTAGGAGAGACTGTATTTATACTTGGCTCAACACCAAATTCAGCCTTTAATTCTTCTTTTAAAGTATTGATTTCTTCTTGGCTAAAATCTTCTTTATATCGAACTACAGCGGTTTCGCTTTCATCTCCAGAGATAACAATATCTTCAGAAGGATGCCCGATACTTTCAATCTTTTCAGCAACAATACTTTGAGTTAAAGCTTGCTCAGATTGAATTTGGACACGTGTTCCTTGTGAAAAGTCAATCCCTAGATTTAGCTTGAATACACTTAGAATAATGATTCCAGCTACCGTTAAAACGATGGAAGCAATGTAGAAGATTTTTCTACTATGCACAAAATCGAAGCGATCGAATTTCGTTGTTAGGTCAAGTGTATCTACCTCGTCTTCAACTGGGTGCATCTTCTTCTTCGGTATACCAAACCAGCCAGGCTTGTTATCAAAGTATCCACTATTCACTAATAGACTTAGTAAAATACGAGATGCCCAAACTGCTGTAATAAATATTACCAAAATACTTATAATCAATAACGTAGCAAACCCTCTTACTGAGCTTGTACCAAAGTAGAAAAGAACAACCGCTGCAAGTAAGGTAGTAATATTTGCATCTAAAATTGCAGTGAAAGATGATTTAGCACCTGTATCAAAGGCTTTCTTCACTGACTTACCTACTCTAAGCTCTTCTCTTATTCTTTCATAGGTTAGGATATTCGCATCGACTGCCATACCTACCCCAAGAACAATCGCTGCAATACCAGGTAATGTTAGTACTCCGTTAATCCAATCAAAAATCAATAGAATCAAGTAAATATAAACACTTAAAGAGATAACTGCTACTACTCCAGGTAGGCGATAATAGAAAATCATAAAGATAAAGATTGCCGCTACCCCGATGATACTAGCTAATACGGTACTATCTAAAGCCTGTTCGCCAAACTGAGCTCCAACAGAAGTAGAATAAATTTCTGTTAATTTGACAGGTAATGCCCCTGCATTTAAAATTCCTGCTAAGCTTTTTGTTTCTTCTACTGTAAAGGAACCAGAAATTTCTACACTGTCTGAATTGATTGTTTGACTAACAGTTGGATTAGAGATAAATTTTTGTTCTTCTGGAGGTTTTACCACTTCTGCAGCGTAAGAATCTACACCTTCTTCAAAATCCAGCCAGATAATTAACACGTTGTCTGGAAATGGTCTTGATGAAATCTCGGAAGTAATTTGTCCAAACTTATTGGCATCCTTCAATTGGAGTGTTACAATTGGCTGACCGTTTTGGTTAAACTCCGCCTTTGCTCCACCCTCTTTTAAATCATTTCCATCTAACATAACGACATCGTTAGAATCTCGGAAAGTTAAGTTAGCTTGGGTAGACAGAAGCTCTCTAGCTGAGTTTTGGTCTTCTACTCCCGCCAGCTGAACTCGGATACGATTTCCATCCTCGATTTGTATACTAGGTTCGCTTACACCGATAGAATTGACCCTACTATTTAATGCTTCCGCAGTATCCGTTACAATATCGTCGGTAATTTCAGGGCTTTCTTCATTTAGTTGATCAACCTCGTATAAAACCTCAAAGCCTCCCTGCAAATCAAGTCCTAATTTAATATTGTTTAGAACTCCACCAACTGTCGGACTAATCGTTCCAGCAAACACTACGATGAGTAATAAAAACGCGACTATGCGTCCTCTAGTTTTCATATGTACTATTTCCTCCTATGATAACGCTAAAGACCTTTGTTCAAGGACAGTTAGTGTTGATAATACCTCTCTATTTTTCCATAAAGCAACAAGTTAATTATGAAACAGGAAAGGCTTACTGTCAAATGGCTATTCTATTCCTTTTCCTCTTCTGCTTCCGCTTTTTTAGGATTTAACAAAACCTGTAATTCCTCATGATTAATTTCTGCGAACCAATTTGATGACCTATAATTCTCAATCTGCTCAAAGGTCATGTATTCAGCAGGGGTTAAAGACATGATATCGTTCACGATTTGATGTAAAGAAATAGAACTAACCTCTTTTTTGCGCCATTTCTTGTGCACAAGATATTTCCATAGGTCCATTTCATTTACGGTGTCATACTGATAAACTTTAAACTCGTTCTTTTTACTTTCTAATGCTGGCAGTACGTGGGTATAAATATCATTGTGTAAGTTTTCCAAAATACCGCACCTCTTTATAGAATAATGTACTTAGCAATCTCATATTGTTATTGTAAACGAAGTTCCTGTATTTGAGAAGGAAGTGTTTATTTGTCAACTTTTTTAAGAGGCTCAATGGTTTTAATGGTTGCCATTTTTTTGTCCAAGTTCTTAGGTTTTATTTATCGTATGCAATTTGTTCGACTTACAGGGGAAGAAGCAGTTGGTATCTATAGTGCTGCCTATCCAGCATTTATCTTCTTCCTATCTATTATTCAACTAGGTATTCCAATTGCCATCGCTAAAATTATTGCTGAGCTTCGGACAAGGAATGCAGTAAACCAGTATTTTTCGGTTATTCGAACATCCATTATTGTAACCGTCATCACCCTGATTGTTTTTACACCAATTTTTATCTTGGTAACACCTCTCATCTCAAGCAGCCTACTTAAAAATGAAGCAATCACCATGACACTATATATATCTATTGCTATTATTCCAATCGCAGCTGCTGGAGGAATCTTAAAGGGCTTCTTTCAAGGGATTGCTCGACTAGAAGAAACCGCAATTGCTCAATTGATGGAACAGGTTGTAAGAATTGTATTAATCACTTTTGCTTTACCTTTCTTTTTGACCTCTTCTACGCCACAGGAAGCGGCTGCATATGCTATGCTCCTGGCATTAATTGCGGAAGCGGTTGCGTTTATTTATTTGAAATGGAAGTATGACAAGTGGAAAAAAAAGCAAACCCATACGAAACCAAGCAAATCCTATCCTCTAACCCCAATGATGTCTATTGCATTACCATCCTCAGGGAGTAAGCTTTTTGGATCTTTTACATGGTTTTTAGAACCAATTATTTTCATCAAGGCATTGGCCATAACTGGGATGACAGCTGTAGCAGCAACGACACTCTACGGAGTAATTTCAGGAGTACTTATCCCATTACTACTATTTCCGTCCTTCATTTCCGCAGCTCTCTCGATTGTGCTGATTCCAGCGGTAAGTGATGCCTATGCAAGGAATAATTTTGTGCTATTGAAGGAAAGAATTCATTTATCCTTAAAATTCTCCACGCTTACTGGGTGTTTCGCTGCGACTGTCTTTTATCTTCATGGCGGGGATCTAGTGTCTGCTCTTTTTCATGTAGAGAATGTTGACACTTACATGAGAATCTTAGCTCCAATCTTTTTCTTTTATTACATTCAAAGTCCGCTATTCTCAATCTTGCAGGCTTTAAATAGCTCAAACACTGCTTTTTTAAACTCTCTTTATGGTGGAATCGGCAAGCTGCTCCTATTATTTTTCTTAGCGTCTCAGCCAGCCATCCAAGAAAAAGGAGCAATCGTTGCGATTGGATTTGGAGTACTTATTACATCCTTCTTACATATCGCTTCCTTGAAGGAAAAAAAAGAAGCGCAAATCGGCTTCTCGTTTTTCGCTCTACCTTATGCTGTTTTCTTGCTTACGATCATTGGAAGACCCCTGCTTTATCAAATCGGACAACAGCCACTAATAATTGATTGCCTCATTACGCTAGTAATCTTAATAATCGGCCTCGCTCTTTTTGGTCAAATAAAACGCAAAGAACTTCGCATCATATTTAATATCGCAAAAACAACGAAAAATAAATTTTAATGCTCTAATTTCAACTGAATATACAACTCATCATTCTCATAGCTGCAGTAAAAAATATTTTCTACATTCTGCACAAGCTTTTTCTCTAGCTCTTCTCTAAGCCATTTTTCGCTCTTTCCAATAATTCTTAAATGGTTTTGCTGGATGTCCCCATCTAGGATTAAAGGGTAAACGTATTGCTCTTCCTCCTTCTTGAAGACGGAAAGATTTCCAGAAGGCTCTAAAAAAGCAGTTTCTACTGACTGAATGGATCCTACTTGCTGTTCTCTCAGCTGTTGCAGCAAGTCATCTAGATTATAACGTTGCTTTCTCATTTCCTTTTCCATGATGACGCCATTCTTTATAATCAGAGAAGCATTACTTTCCAGCAGGTCTCTAAATCTTTTGTATTTCATCGTCAGATAGGAAACTGATACTTGAATAATTAGTAGGATAACCATTGGAATAATTGCCTGGATGAAATCTGTTTCTGGGTCATCCAAAGAAAAGCTAGCTATTTCAGCAATTAATAGGAAAACTACCAAATCAAATATACTAAGCTCTCCAACCTCTCGCTTGCCCATTAGACGAAAGATGACTAATATTAACCAATATAATATAAAGGTTCTACCAATAATTATAAGTATATCCATCATAGGACTCACCTCTAGCATAGTGTTCCCAATGAAAAAGAACTTACTCATAAAGAGTAAGTTCTTTTTTTAGTTGCTTATTCAGTAATAACTCGTCCAATTGCGACACGCTCAAATTGCAAGCGAGTACCATCAGCAACAGTCACATACACCGTTGTATCGTCGATAGCATCTATTGTACCGTGTAGACCACCAACAGTGATTACTTTGTCTCCACGTTTTAAGCTATTTTGCATTTCTGCAGTTGCTTTTTGACGTTTTTGTGCTGGTCTAATAATAAAGAACCACATTACCGCAAACATAGCGATAATAGGCAACAATCCCACTAGTGTTTCCATGAATAATATTTCCCTCCTTTTTACTCTCTATACAGTATACAAGAATCAAAAGTTTTTTGCATTCGGTTTATTATAACCATACTCTTCAAAAAATTCTTCTTTAAAGTCTAATAAGCGGTCTTCTCGAATTGCTTGACGTACATTTTCCATTAATTTCATCAAGAAATGAAGGTTATGATACGATGCTAAGCGCAATCCGAATGTCTCATCTGCCTTAAATAAATGGCGTAAATAAGCACGTGAATAATTTTTACAAGTATAGCAATCACATTTCTCATCAATCGGACCAAAGTCACGAGCATAAGCTGCTCCCTTTATAACAAGACGTCCCTTATGTGTGAAGAAAGTGCCGTTTCGAGCAATACGAGTTGGTAGTACACAATCGAACATATCCACTCCACGTATAGAGCCATCTATTAAGGAGTCTGGTGACCCTACTCCCATTAGATATCGTGGCTTGTTTTCAGGCATTAACGGAGTAGTAAAATCAAGCACTCGATTCATGACATCCTTTGGCTCACCAACAGATAATCCTCCAATCGCGTATCCTGGAAAATCAAGAGAAATTAAATCACTTGCAGATTGTCTGCGAAGCTCCTCATACTCTCCCCCTTGAATAATTCCGAATAGCCCCTGTTTTTCCGTATTTGTATGAGCAGTCAAGCATCGCTCTGCCCATCGTGAGGTACGTTCTACTGATGCTTTCATGTATTCAAAGCTTGCTGGATAAGGTGGGCATTCATCAAATGCCATCATGATGTCCGAGCCCAATGCATTTTGGATTTCCATTGATTTTTCAGGACTTAAAAAGAGCTTGTCTCCATTTAAATGGTTACGAAAATGTACTCCCTCTTCTTCGATTCTACGCATATCACTTAAACTAAAGACCTGGAAGCCACCGGAATCTGTTAAGATTGCTCGATCCCAATTCATGAATTTATGAAGACCGCCAGCTTCTTTTATAATGTCGTGACCTGGGCGAAGCCATAGATGATAAGTGTTACTTAGTATAATCCCAGCCTTCATCTCTTTAATTTCCTCAGGAGCCATCGTTTTAACTGTTGCCTGTGTACCCACTGGCATAAATGTAGGCGTTTCAAAAGATCCATGTGGTGTATGCACAATCCCTAGACGCGCTCCAGTTTGCTTATCTTTTTTAATCAATTCATATGTTATAGCAGTCATTTAATAATTCCTTCCTTTTATAAACATTGCATCTCCAAAGCTAAAGAAACGATAACGTAAATTCACTGCTTCTTTATATGCATCTAAAATAAAACCTCTCGATGTTAGAGCACTAACCAGCATCACAAGCGTGGATTTAGGAAGATGGAAATTAGTAATCATCCCATCTATACAAGAAAATTCATAGCCAGGATAAATAAAAATAGACGTCCAGCCACTATCCTCTTGTAGTTCTCCATTAAACTTGCTAGCAACCGTTTCTAAAGTTCGTGTAGAGGTTGTCCCAACGGCTACAACCTTTCCACCGTTTTTCTTTACATTATTAATAAGGTCTGCCGTTTCTTTCGTTATACGATAGAATTCTGCATGCATTTCATGGTCATCTATAGAATCTACGCTTACTGGACGGAAGGTTCCTAGACCTACATGCAAGGTCACAAAAGCAAGCTTCACTCCCTTTGCCTGAATCTTTTCAAGCAGATCTTTTGTAAAATGAAGTCCCGCAGTTGGCGCTGCAGCGGATCCCTGCTCTTTGGCATATACCGTTTGATAACGATCCTTATTCTCGAGCTTTTCATGGATATAAGGAGGAAGTGGCATTTCTCCTAGCTTATCCAAAATTTCAAAAAACACACCGGAATATTCAAATCGAAGAATTCTCCCTCCGTGCTCCTTCACACCAATACATTCAGCAACGAGAAGACCTTCACCAAAAACAATTCTTGTGCCGATTTTTACTCGTTTTGCTGGTTTGACAAGCGTCTCCCATTCGTCTCCCTCTAGTTGGGTTAGCAACAATACCTCAATATTGGCACCAGTATCCTCCTTAACCCCCATCAAACGAGCAGGCATTACCTTCGTGTCATTTAGGACAAGGCAATCTCCCTCATGTAGCTCATCAATAATGGAAGCAAAAGTGGTATGGGACAGCTGGTTATTTGGGTAATCAGCCACAAGTAGTCGACTGCTTGTTCTATCCTGTAAAGGTGTTTGTGCTATTAATTCTTCTGGTAATTCAAAATCAAAATCTTCTACTCGCACATTAAGACCTTCCTTTTTTATTCATTTCATCTAACAATGGTATTCCTAAATGTTCGTATGCTAGTGGTGTCACAATCCTACCTCTAGGAGAACGTTGGATAAAGCCGATTTGAAGAAGATATGGCTCATACACATCCTCTATCGTGGTGGATTCTTCACCAATACTAGCAGCAATGGTATCTAGGCCTACTGGGCCGCCTCTAAATCTTTCAATCATCGAAATAAGCAGCTTATGGTCTATATGATCAATTCCCTTTGGGTCCACTTGAAGCAGTTCTAGAGCTTCGTTAGCAATCGGTAACGTTATATTCCCGTTTCCTCTTACCTGCGCATAGTCACGGACCCTCTTTAGTAGCCTGTTTGCAATACGCGGCGTCCCTCTAGACCGTCTGGCTATTTCACCTGCAGATTCGTAGTCGATGGATGCATTGAATAGCTCTGCACTTCTTTTTACTATAGAGGTTAATGCTTCCTCTTCATAATAATCCAGTCTCAGGAGGACACCAAATCTATCCCTTAGCGGAGCAGATAAAGAGCCGGCTCTCGTAGTAGCGCCAATTAGCGTAAAAGGTGGTAAATCCAATCGAACACTTCTAGCAGAAGGTCCTTTTCCTACCACAATATCTAAGCAAAAGTCCTCCATTGCAGGATATAAAACTTCTTCAATTGATCTGTTCAAGCGATGAATTTCATCTATAAATAATACATCACCAGGCTCCAGCGAGCTAAGAATAGCAGCTAAATCACCAGGCCGTTCTATTGCTGGACCACTAGTCATTCGAATTTGAACATTCATTTCATTTGCAATAACTGCAGCAAGTGTCGTCTTACCAAGACCAGGCGGGCCATATAATAGACAATGGTCTAGACTCTCACTTCTCATTCGTGCAGCTTCTATAAAAATGGCCAAGTTATGTTTAATTTTATCCTGTCCAATATATTGAGATAATAATTGAGGACGAAGCGACTGTTCAAAAGGCTCATCGTAATGAGAAGCCTCGCTTGATATAACCCTTTCTGACATACACAGTCCCTCCTCTCCTTATTTGCCGGAAAATAATAGCTGTAAGGCCTTTTTCATATATGCATCCGTAGTAGTTAAATCCTTGCTGTCTTTTAGGGTAGAGCGAATTTTAGAGAGCTCTCGCTCGGAATAGCCCAAGGCTGCAAGTGCAAGCATCGCTTCCTCTAGTTCATGATCGGACTCCTCTGAGAACAACGATGGCTCCACCTCTGTATAGTCTAATAATTCTATATCGATTAAGTCGTTTAGCTTTCCCTTTAAGTCAAGTATCATTTGACGAGCAGTCTTCTTTCCGACACCTGGAAATTTCACTAAAAAGGCTTCGTCTTCCCTCTCAATTGCTTGGATAACATGATTTGGTTCCCCACTCGCCAAAATAGCGAGAGCACCTTTAGGTCCAATTCCTGACACTAAGATTAACTTACGAAAAAGCTCTCTTTGTGGAAGTGTTGGAAAGCCCATTAACTGGTGTGCATCCTCTCTCACATGCAAATGGGTAAAAATCTGAATCACTTCTTCGCCTTTATGAAAAACAAAGGGGTTTGGGGTATATATTTGATAGCCGATCCCTTGCTGCTCTATTACCACATATTCTGGCGTCACTCTGGTGACCTGTCCTTTTATGTAATCATACATCTCAGTTTCTCCTCCATAATCTATCATTATTATAGCATATATACAAAGAAGGGACCTTCTGAAAAGTCATTTCCAGAGCCCCTTTGCTACAAGGATATTGCATTTCATGCGACATCTTAGGAATCTGCTACAAAACAAATATCAGCCAAAGAAAGAAGGGTGTTCCATAAGTATTCTACTTATGAGACACCCATTCTTATAATTTACTTAAATTATAGCACAGCTTTGGCCAATTTGTTATAGCCTTCGTTGTATAAGGAACCAGTTGCTCAATAAACTTGTATTTCCTTTCTTCTGGCAGCGCAAAAGCATATAGCCATTCTCTAAAAATCTCATTTGGATACATAATGGCTTCCTTATATTTTGCGATAACCTCTTCCAAGGAAGGAAATTCTTCGATTATCTTGTCGACTTGATAGTCCAAGTCAGGTAGCACTCGATGAATCCAAAGAATATTTTCTATTTCACGCGGACCAAGGACTGCAAGATCAAAATCAATAATCTTATAAGAAAAATCATTCGTCAAAAAGTTATGGTGTACAACGTCTCCATGCAGGAGTGTTTGCTTTGCACTATCGAATTGCTGGATATTGGCCAAGGCAATTTCTCCATACATAATAAGGGTCTGGGTTAACTGATACCCTAAATGGATTTCCAGAAACCCAGAAATACTTTTTACCCTCATAAGCCTTCCTTGCCATTTATTCACTAAATCAAAGGGCTGTAAGTACCCACTATCCTCCCAATTGATTATAGAAGAAGACTGATGGAGCCTATCTAAGATGTTATAGACTCCCATTCGATCCTCTACATTTTTATAATTAACGGAACGGGTACTTTTAAACCATGGCTGGATAATAAAATCATCTTGAGTAGAGGGGACGATTGGCAAAACAAAAGGATCCTCTAGCTGTTGAAGCTCATAATGAATGAAACGAATCTTTTCGGCTTGCTCTAATAAAGGATACTTTTTTACAGAATACACACCATTTTCATTCTTCCATTTCCATACATTCTTTTTTATCTGCTTCGTGTATGTTTTCACTTAAGTTAGATTCTTAATAAGGGTATGGGTTGTATGGATGAACGGGATAATGGGATGTATGGTGGCAGCCGCAGCCTTGATGGGCATGGAATTGTGGCATCGGTTGCATGTATGAATGGTTATATACAGGCTCTCCATACATCGGGTACTGCTGATGACCACAATGTCCACAAAAACCGTGTGGTGCATAATACATTGGTCCTGTAAACATTGGTTGTTCACATGACTCATAATGCTTATGATAAATAGCAGATGACGGTTCATCTAACATAGGCGCAACCATTTGCTCTTTCACTTCTTCCTTCGGCGGCTGAACATTATAAGTATAATTTTCCTCGAAGTTTACATGAATATCGATGCCAGTGGATTCATCTAGCTTCCAGCCTTTCGGGGAAGGCATTTTTTCCACTTCAGGTTTATGCATCATGTGGAATGGTATGATATATGGTTGAATCGGCTGTACCGGGGGTGCTTGATAGATCGGCTGATGGTGGATATGAATAGGTTGTGGTGCTGGCATTGGCGTTGGCATTGGTGTTGGCATTGGAATTGGTACAGGCTGGATTGGCTGTGCTTTTGGCTGTTCCTTCATCGGCTGAGCTTTTATTGGCTGCTCCTTGGAAGGTGTAGTAGCTGGTGCCGTATATTGCTTCGCTTTCGGTGGCAGAGAACCATAATGAGGTGCCGCCCCCATATCTTTTTTTACTGGACGCCCATCTGAATATGGGTGTCCCATGGATGTTTCATTCGTCTTCATGTCTGGAATAAAAATTTTCATTCCCGGTACAATATAATCTGGGTTTGCAAGATGTGCATTTAGCTTTTTTACTTCATCAAAAGAAACTCCATATTCTCTAGATATTTTCCACAATGTATCACCTTTTTTGACAATATGAACTTGCAAAGTCTTCCTCCCTTCGTTCTCCTTTACATTATGTCTATCGTTAAAATTTGGTCACAGATTTTCAAACATTGACCCATCCCTTCATGATAAACTTATGAATAACCATTATATCGTTATGCAAGTTTGGAGGACTTTTGTGATGAAAAAGTTAAAAGGGGAAGAAAGAAGAAGCTGGCTTTATACGTATCTAAAAGAACAATCACAGCCTGTCACCGGTGCAGAGCTAGCAAAATTAGCGAATGTTAGTAGACAGGTAATCGTGAATGATATTACCCTCTTAAAGGCCACAAACCACCCTATCGTGGCAACTAGCCAAGGGTATATCTTACTGCCAAGCCAGGAAAATAATTACGTACAACGGAAGGTAGCATGTACTCACCAGCCCCACGAAACAGAGGACGAGCTTTTCACGCTGGTTGATGAGGGTGTAACCGTAGAAAAAGTAATGATTGAGCATCCTGTTTACGGAGAAATAACTTCTCCCATCATGGTTTCCAATCGACAGGATGTCGAATTGTTTTTAAAGAAAATAAAAGAGACGGAGGCAGCCTTTCTGTTAGAGTTAACCTCTGGCATCCATCTACATCTTTTATCTGCTCCATCCGAGGCAATCCTAGAAAGAGGAATAGACGCTATCCGAAAAAAAGGCTATTTGCTTGAGGACTAGAGTAGGAGTGATTTGACAGTGTATCTCTGTCTTCCACTTAAACACCAGTGATTCTTGCAAACGAACAAATCGATTCATTAGAAAAGGTCTTCAGGAGACGGCTCGTTACTACTGAAAAGGTAGCTAGTATAGTATAAGCCATGCGATAGTCCAAATTATAAATAAAAAGGGGGTCCCATAAGCTTACTACTCATGGGGCACCCCTTTATTTGTTTCATATGTATAATAGGATCCTAACGATTTAACCTCGCATCCTAACGCCTTCAACTCTTCTAGCGCTCCCACCATCATTGGCTTTTCTTCATCCTCAAGCACATCTATTATGAAAAAATATTGACCCAGCCCTGTCTTTAAAGGTCTAGATTCAATTTTACTCAGGTTCAGCTGTCTCCAAGCAAATACAGATAATACTTGATGAAGGGCTCCTGATCGATCATCCTTCGGAAGGTTAATCATTACCGTCGTTTTTATTTGTCCCGTATGTCCGGGAGTCACTACTTTATCCTTGCTCTTAGAAAGAACAAAAAAACGAGTATGATTAAAATGAAAATCGTGTATGTTCGGCTGTACGATAGTCAATCCATACTCCGTTGCTGCTGAAGCATTACCTATTGCAGCAATACAAAGCTCTTCATTTTCCGAAACATATTTCGCTGCAGCTGCAGTGGAGGAAGACTGCTCCAATGGAACCTTACCGAATCGATTATATAAATATTTGTGACACTGAGCCAAAGCGTGTGGATGAGAATATATCTGTGTAATTTGCTCCCATCTATCCTTGTTTTTTAGATGCACCATTAAGTGCTGCTCAATAGGAGCTAAAATTTCTGCAATCACCGATACTTCCACTTCATGAAACAAATAGTCGATGGTCAATGGGACTGTACCTTCTAATGCATTTTCTAGTGGCACCACTGCTATATCAACAGTTCCGTTACTAACAGACTCAATACATTCTGGAATTGTTCTCATAGGAATTAGCTCTTCTTGTTGAAATAAAAACTTAGAGGCTAGATGTGTAAAGGAAGCCTCTGGTCCTAAGTATGAAACTTGTTGAGTAGACAAAATACCCTCTCCTTAAATAGCTCCTGAGCTGATTACTTCTGCAGACTCCACAAAATCCAAACGCTTCATTTCGCTCATGAATTCATCTAGCTCTTTGTTCATGGCTGTGACATCTAATGATAACGTAACACTTGCCCTACCCTGGATCGGTATCGTCTGATGAATCGTTAAAACATTGCAAGCTGATTCTGCAACCAAGGAGAGGAGCCTTGCAAGCGTTCCCTCTCTATCCTCAAGCTGCAAAAATACAGTTAAGATTTTTTCTTGAACAATCGAATGGAACGGAAAAACCGCATCACGATATTTATAAAAGGCACTTCGAGACAAGTCTACCTGCTTTACCGCGTCCCATATCGAGGATACCCTCCCTGATTGTAGCAATTGCTTAGCATCAAGTGTTTTTTGCATTGCTTCGGTTAGCACGTCTTCTCTCACTAGAAAAAAACGTTGACTCGTAACATCCTTCATCCGGCTCTCCTCTTTCCTTATTCGATAAATTCAAATTCAAATTGTAGCAGGCGTACAGTGTCTCCATCCTTCGCACCTCTTGCACGTAAAGCATCATCTACTCCCATGCCGCGAAGCTGTCTAGAGAATCTTCTAATAGAGTCTTCTCTGCTAAAGTCAGTCATTTTAAATAAACGTTCTACTGATCCACCAGAAAGCACATATGCACCGTCATCGTCTCTTGTGATGACAAAATCATCTTTTTCCGCTTCATGCTTATACATAACTGCGGTTTGTGACTCTTCCTCTGTTACATGCTCTAGCGGGAATTCAGGTGCTGCCTCTAGCTCGTCTGCAATGGCAAAAAGAAGCTCATTTAGTCCCTGACGAGATATCGCAGAAATAGGGAATATTTTAAGATCAGAAGATACCTTCTTCTTAAATTCCGCTAAGTTTTCTTCCGCCTCCGGCATGTCCATTTTGTTTGCAACGATTAGCTGAGGTCTTTCAGTCAATCGAAGATTATATTGCTTTAGCTCTTCGTTGATTGTTACATAGTCCTCGTATGGGTCTCTGCCCTCCATACCAGACATATCAATCACATGCACAATAACTCTTGTACGTTCTATATGACGTAAGAATTGATGACCAAGCCCTACACCTTGGTGTGCACCTTCTATTAACCCTGGAAGGTCTGCCATAACAAAGCTTCGGTGATCCTCTGTTTCCACCATTCCTAGATTAGGAACAATCGTGGTAAAGTGGTAAGAGGCAATTTTCGGTTTAGCTGCAGAAACTACAGACAACAAAGTAGATTTCCCTACACTTGGGAACCCAACTAGCCCTACATCTGCCAGTACTTTAAGCTCAAGTGTAACGTTTAGCTCTGCACCAGGCTCCCCTTTTTCAGACAGCTCAGGCGCTGGGTTCGCAGGTGTAGCAAATCGTGAATTTCCTCGTCCGCCGCGTCCACCTTTTGCAATTACAGCCTTTTGACCATGTTCTACAAGGTCTGCGATAACTTGTCCTGTTTCTTCGTTAATAACTACCGTGCCAGGTGGAACCTTTACTACTAAGTCATCAGCATTTGCACCATGCATGTTTTTACTAGATCCATGAACACCACGATCTGCTTTAAAATGGCGCTTATAACGGAAGTCCATTAGTGTACGAAGACCTTCATCTACAACAAAGACTACATCTCCGCCTTTTCCTCCATCTCCACCAGCTGGTCCACCCATGGGTACATATTTTTCACGACGGAAACCAACCATTCCATCTCCGCCGTCTCCACCCTTCACATAAATCTTCACGTGATCGACAAACATTTACTTCACTCCAATCTTTCTTTTGCAATAATGTTAAATTGCAAACGTCCTTCTTTATTTTGTATATATTCAATCGATGCAAACTGCGTTGATGGTGAAAACCAATCATAGGAGCTCCATTCTCCTATCATTTCTACCTGAATACGCAGGCTCTCTTCTATAAATATAGAAACAGTTAATTTTTGCTCTTGATATCCAGTCAAATGAGGATAAATAGACTGTACAAATTGCTCTAGTATCTCATAAATCTCCTGATCGTCTTCTGTCGTTGCCTTAAAATCTCTTAAAGAGGTTTCCACTTCGACAGTAATAAGATTAAACCTGATAGGAAATGTTTGCAGCCATTCATTTGTCAGGAACAAACCGATATTATTAATATCAAAGAATTGGGAGCATTTTTGTGCATAACTCCGGATTAAACTTTTGGCTTCCTCCTGTTTTCCCATATCAATATTTAATTGAATTAAATGCATATTATTCAAAAAATCATGCATGGAATGACGAAGTACTTTATTGATTGTAATAGTTTTATCAGTCATATTATTATACACACTCCACCGTTTGCTATCCTCTAATAAGTATAACAGGTAAGCGAACATTTTGCTTTACTGCAATATATACTTTTTCCTATTTATTCATTTATCCTTCACTCATTGGGTATTGCTGCAAAACTTTTCCACAAAAAAAGGACTGCATAAATGCAGTCCTTTTGAATTCGCAAATTAAGCTTCTTGAGCTACAGGATATACACTTACTTTTTTCTTGTCACGGCCATAACGCTCAAAGCGTACTACGCCATCAACTTTAGCGAAAAGTGTGTCATCTCCACCACGTCCAACGTTTTCACCTGGATGAATTTTAGTTCCGCGTTGACGGTATAAAATGGATCCACCAGAAACGAATTGTCCATCAGCACGTTTAGCGCCAAGACGTTTGGATTGTGAGTCACGACCGTTTTTAGTCGAACCTACTCCTTTTTTCGAAGCGAAAAACTGAAGATCTAATCTTAACATATGTTCCACCTCCTACTTTTTGAAGGTAATTTTTATATACTTCCCATAATCCTGCTCAATCGTTTGTAAAGAGACAATCATAGATTCTAAAATTAACTGTATGTTTGCAGCTTTTTCAGAGTCTTCAATACTAGGCACTTCAACGTATAAATACCCTCCGTCACCCTTTTGCTTAATGATAGGAGTGATACCAGTCAATGCTATAACAGCATTTACAGCACCAAATGACACAGCAGATGCACCAGCACAAACTAAATCTTTCCCATGTTCAGCAAAGTCAGCATGTCCTTTCATTTCAAAAGAATGAATAAGACCTGATTGATCTCTTGTCACTGTCACTTTAATCATCTTATAAACTAATAGATTCTACTACTAATTTAGTGTATGGTTGACGGTGACCTTGCTTTTTACGATAGTTCTTTTTCGCTTTGTATTTGAAAACGATGATTTTTTTAGCTTTGCCGTTTTTCACAACTTTCGCTGTTACTTTTGCACCTTCCACGAATGGAGCGCCTACTTTTACATCATCTCCACCTACGAATAAAACTTTATCAAAAGTAACAACTTCATCAGCATTTACATCTAATTTTTCAATGTAGATTTCTTGCCCTTGTTCTACTTTGATTTGTTTACCACCAGTTTCAATAATTGCGTACATACCTGCACCTCCTCTTAGACTAAGACTCGCCTTCTTAAAGGTGATTCGTTACCGAATACTTAAACCTTTTCAGAGCGGTTGTAGCAACGGGTGCTGCTACAAACAATAACATTAAAATATTACCACACTTAACTAATGAGAGTCAAGTGCTTTTCGTCAATCTATCAAAAGCTAGCTTATATCTTCTATAACGCCAAAAATTCAAGTTCTGAAGTAAGATATAAAAAAACAAAATGCTAAGAAAAAGAGCCTTTGGGAAGTGAAATAAACTCACGTAAAAGAGCAAAAAACTAACCAATATAGAAAAGCTAATAATTTCAATATACCAGGCTGGAAAAAGGGCAGAAAGAAGTCTCCCACCATCAAGTGGATAAATGGGAAGTAAGTTTATCGTAAGAATTGCCAGCTGGGTATAGGTAATGAGCTCAGATTGTGGAAAGGAGGCCCAAAGGCTAATAAGCAAAATGAGAACAGTAAAAAAGGGACCTCCTAGTATCACAATCAACTGGTCCCCTTTCTTCCATTTGGAAAATTGTTCAATTTGAATTTCCCCGCCATAAGGAAGGATGGTACACTTTCTCACCTTACCCCCTACCAGTTTAGCTCCAAATAAGTGTCCAAGCTCATGGAAGATTAGAGAGCCAAAGATTATTGCATAGAATGCAATCTCTCCTTCTAAAAGGAAAAAAAGTAGAAAAGGAATCATGATCGGGTGTATACGAAAAAACTGCTTACTCATAATTAGCCGTTAACCATTGCACGATATCGTTTGTTTCCAATATCTCTCCATCCTTCTCTACCTGCATATATAGGACATTGTCTTTTACAGAGGCAAAGAGCTCTCCTGCATTTACAGTCGTATATGGCAGCTGATAAAACTCATCCACAAAGCCATAAGTAACCGTCTCTCCCGAGTCGTATAAAACTGAAAGTGTTTTACCAGTTTTCTTTGTATAGCCCGTGTAAATAATCAGTCCATCATTCGTAGCCCCAATTTCCATATATGACTCCAAAGAGAGGATTGCTCCTTTATCAAACGGTTGGATCGTCGTATATTCAATTGCAGGAATATCCAGAACAGGCCCACTTACACTGACCAAATCCTCCTCCGGTGCTACCCATGATTTTACTTTTGCATACATTTCAGAAGGCTTCTGAGGAGCCATAAGCATAGTAGTATAATCGCTAGATAGCGTATCATTGCTTTCAAGCTTGTACCATGTAATAAAGAAAATGACGAAGATGATCGCTAGAAACCATTTCTTTTTTGATAGCATATAACATTCCCCCTAAGAAAAATGTATGATACTACTTGCAGTTCTATGTCCAAAAAAAGCTCACGAAAAAGTTTTTAGGTAGTTTCAGTCTTCTTGGATAGATAGTTATTGTTGGGATAAAGCGAATGAAAGGACTCTTATAAAGTCTGATTGTTTTTTTAGTTTGCATCTTCGGTTCTCCGCTGCGTCGGACGCTTGGCAACCAACTTTTTCTTATATGTCATCCCCACCTTGTGGCGAAGAACCATAAATTTTGTAATATGAATCCCAAGAAGGATATTCCCCACCAAGAAAGCATTGATTTGTGAGACCGAACAAACAATTTTTATTTACTTTTATTAACAATTGCTATGCGTTAGTGATAGTTTTTTATGTATTGGTCTTTAAACAATTTTTAATCACTGTGTTAGATAGGGCTAACAAAAACGCTTCCCATAGCCTTATCAATTCCAGTTTCTTAGACAAAATCTCAAGATCCCAGCAAAAAAAAAAAAAAAAAATAGTAGCACAAACCACGGTCTTGGTTGTGCTACTAATGTTATGTTTATATTATTTAGAGAAAATAGATTTGATTTTTGATATAACTCCCTTTTTAGGGGTATCCATGGACATTAATGGTACGGATTCTCCTAAAATACGTCTTGCTATATTCCGGTAGCCTAATGCAGCTCGGTTGGTTGGATCCATCACTACAGGCTCTCCTTTATTAGACGAAGAAATGACATTTTCATCGTCCGCCACAATACCTAGCAAGTCAATGGAGAGATGAGTAGTAATCTCATTAATATCTAATGCGTCGCCCTTTAACATAAGGTGCTGACGAATACGATTGATAATAAGTTTTGGTGGATCAATTGCTTCCTCTTGCTCCAGTAAGCCAATAATTCTATCCGCGTCTCGAACGGCTGATATCTCCGGAGTCGTAACGACGATTGCCTTATCTGCTCCAGCAATGGCATTTTTATATCCTTGCTCAATTCCAGCAGGACAATCGATCAGCACATAGTCATAATCGCGCTTAAGCTCTGTCACAAGATTCTTCATCTGCTCAGGTGTGACTGCGTTTTTATCCGTCGTTTGAGCAGCCGGCAACAAGTAAAGTTTGTCCTCAAAGCGCTTATCCTTTACAAGCGCTTGATGAATCTTACAGCGACCTTCTACTACATCTACCAAATCATAAATAATTCTATTTTCCAGGCCAAGCACAACATCAAGATTTCGTAAGCCGATATCGGTATCCATCAAGCACACTTTTTTGCCTTGTAAAGCCAATGCAGTACCAAGGTTAGCAGTGGTAGTCGTCTTACCGACTCCTCCTTTTCCTGAGGTTATAACAATTGCTTCTCCCACATTAGCTTCCTCCTTTAAATGATGATAGATTTGGTCTTATTAATCTAAGTTCCTGCAAACGATCTATTGCGATAGATCCATTTGTATGTAAGTAAGCACATTCCATTTCTGGTTGTTCAGACAAAACACTTAGCTCATCTGTCATCGTTTCTATGACATTATCAATAATAAGATGTGTCGCCTCTAGCCAGGATGCTGCAATGACAGCCTCTCTATTACCATTAGAGCCAGCATGAGCAATCCCTTTTAATCTACCCAGGACAAATACGTTTCCGCCAGCGACAACTCTGCCATTTGGATTTACATCACCAATGACCACAAGATCGCCTTCTGCAGTAACGACTTGTCCTGACCTTACAATTCCTACATATGTTTCTGATTGATTTTCCAACAGCTTTCGGTTACATTCCTCGACGGTCATTACCTCGCTTTGAATTTTCGATACTCGAAGGTGTTCCGTCTTTTGCACACAATTAATAATTTCTTTTTTCTGTTCATCGTTGCAATATCGATAACCTAGCTGTAAAAGTACTTCGGCCTGTCCTTCAAAACCATCATCAGAAACTTTTTTCGTTAGTTCTTCTAAAAGCTCTGCATATGAACACTGATCGTCTAAACGTAATACAAGGCCTTCTTTCGTTCCTTTAATCGATATTAACTGCTTTTTTGTCAATCAAGTCACCTCAGATCCACCATTTAACGACTAGCATGCTAGGAAAGCGATGCTTTTTGATTAAAACGGTATAGAAGAAGATATTTAAACGCCCACCCAAACATTAGGATAAACACTAAATTGGCGATCATAGTAGGGATGAGATGATAGCTCGAAAAGCTTGCTAATGTCATTACCTTAATACCAATAAATGTATAGAAGAAAAATAACAATGTCTCTACAGCTGCTACTAACAAAAGTGCCAAGATAGTTGCTACCAACAAATGCTGGTGGATGAATTTAATAATAAAACTAGCAACTAAACACATTAACGGGTAAATAAAAGAATATAATCCAATAATATCAATGAAAAAGACATCATACAAGAGTCCAAAAAACAAACCGTACAACATTGCACGTTTTCTATCATAATAAATCGAGACAAATATTAAGTAGATAATCAAAAACCTGGGAACTAGCGTATATGTCTCTCCATTAAGCTCGATGGGAGAAAAAAGCCCAAAAATCGGTTCCATATAAAATAATAGAACCGAAATGATGACAATGACATATCTAATCATGATTCATCCCCTGCGCCTTCTCCTAAGTCAGCTTCTGTGTTTCCTCCATCTGCTCCATCCACCGAATGAATAGTGCGTTTCGCAACAATTACATGATCTAAAGAAGAAAAACTTGCTGCTGGCTTAATATAAGCGAGCTTTGTAAGGCCGTAATCATCTGTAGTCACCTCGGTAACCTCTCCAATTAGGATGCCCTTTGGAAAGATTCCTCCTAATCCAGAAGTAATAACCTTTTGGCCTTTTTTAACTTCATAATCTGAATCGATTCGCTTCATAATTAATTCTCTTCTTGTTTGATCATATCCTTCAATCAAACCAAACACTTCCTCTGAATCAGTAATTACAGCTGAAACACGATAATTTGGATTCTGAGTAGACATTAGCTGCACGGTCGCACTATAAGGTGTAGTCAATGTAACCTTGCCTATCAAACCTTTTGCAGTCATAACTGCCATGTTCTGTTCCACACCGTGTATTTCCCCACGGTCAATAATTATCTTTTCTTCCCACTGATCAGGGTTTCTTGCGATGACCGTAGCCTGAATAGACTCATAATCTCTTATGTCATCCTCTTTCTCTACGATATCCTTCAGTTTTTCATTTTCTTGCTTCAGGTCATTTACCTTCGCTTGAAGAGATGCATAATCCTCCAACCTTGCTTTTAACTTTGTATTTTCCTCATATGTATGAAGCAGAGACTCTACATCGTTAAAAATACCAGTAACATATTGAGTCGGCTTGGAAAACATAGATTGTCCAAAGCCGACTACGTCTTTAATTAATTGTTCAGGCAAAGATGCATGATTTCGGTCTCGCAAAGAAAAGCCGATGAGTGCCACAAGAAAAATCATCCCTACAAGTAGCAAGATTAATCGCTTATTTGAAAAAAATTGTGGCATAGCTCGCTTTCTCCCTACTATTTAGATTGTTGGCGTTTTAATAATGACATATGATCCAACGCCTTACCAGTCCCGATAGCCACACAGTCAAGTGGATTCTCAGCAATGAAAACTGGCATATTTGTTTGATCACTAATAACCTTGTCTAAATTTCTAAGCAGTGCTCCACCGCCAGTAAGCATGATTCCACGCTCCATCACGTCAGCAGAAAGCTCAGGCGGAGTTTGCTCCAAAGTTTTCTTCACGCCATCAATGATTGCTGCAATAGACTCCTTTAGCGCATTCGCGATTTCTTTAGAAGAAATATCAATAGTTTTCGGTAAACCAGTCACTAAATCGCGACCACGTATATCCATCATTTCTTCCTTATCAGTCACTCGAGCAGATCCAATTTCCATCTTGATCGCTTCTGCCGTTCTTTCCCCAATAGTTAGGTTGTACGTTTTGCGAACATAGCTTGTAATCGCCATATCCATCGCATCTCCACCTACTCGTACAGATTCACTCGTTACAACGCCACCAAGAGAGATGACAGCAACCTCGGTTGTCCCTCCACCAATATCAACGACCATACTACCGGTAGGTTCCCAAACTGGTAAATTCGCACCGATAGCAGCAGCAAAAGGCTCTTCAATTGTCAGCGCTTCTCTAGCTCCCGCTTGCTTTGCTGCATCAATTACAGCACGCTGTTCCACAGAAGTGATTCCAAACGGTACACAAATCATGACATTCGGCTTACTCCAAGACATACCTGATGCTTTCATGGCATTCTTCAAATAGTACTCAATCATGGCAGAGGTTGTGTCGAAATCTGCAATTACGCCATCCTTCATTGGACGAATTGCGACAATAGAGCCTGGTGTACGACCTATCATATTTTTCGCATCGTTTCCGACAGCTACAATATCACCATTTTGAACATTCTTCGCTACAACCGAAGGCTCTCTTAGCACAATACCTTTTCCTTTAATGAAAACAAGCGTATTTGCTGTTCCTAAATCTATACCTACATCTCTTGATCCAAATCCAAACACAATTTTTACTCCCTTTCTTCCAATACAAATATCAACTACTGTCTCAGTAATACCATTCATTATAACGGAAAGAGAGAAAAAAGCACAGTGTCACATATACCCCTTTTCTTTTAAGCTGATAAATTGATGGTCTCCGATGATAACATGATCAAGCAACTCAATACCCATGAGCTTTCCTGCTTCTAGTAAGCGTTTAGTCACATCAATGTCTTCAGCGGATGGAGTAGGATTACCAGAAGGATGATTATGCGCACAAATAATGGAAGCAGCGGAACGTTTTACAGCTTCACGAAATATTTCTCTTGGATGGACGATAGAGGCATTCAAGGAGCCTATGAAGATCGTTTGTTTGTGGAGAATCTGATTTTTTACGTTTAAGAATAAAACGACAAAATGCTCTTGTTGGAGGGAAACCATATCCGGCATTAAGTAAGAGGCTGCATCTTTTGGGGATCTAATGGTGAATTTTTCATTTGTCTGCTGCTGTGCAAGTCTTCTACCTAGCTCCACGGCAGCTAATAACTGCACCGCTTTTGCTTCTCCAATGCCCTTCACAGACATCATTTCTTCCAGCGTTGCATTTTTTAGCTCCTGGATATGCTCAAAGAAAGTGAGTACACGATTTGCAAGGTGTAGAACAGACTCCTGCTTTGTTCCTGTACGCAGAAGAATGGCGATCAGCTCCTGATTAGAGAGACTTTCAGGCCCTTGCCTGATAAGTCTCTCCCTAGGTCTATCTGCTGAATGCACATCTCGAATCATCAAAGTTGGAGGAAGCTGCACGGTCATCGCATTCCCTCCCCGTCTAATTCAAAGACTCTCATATCAAGAAGAATATGGAATAACCTACTTAAAGGAAGACCGACTACGTTATTGTAATCTCCCTCAATCCGCTGTACTAATAGCCCTCCCATGCTTTGTATTCCATAGGCACCAGCCTTATCAAGCGGATCACCAGTCGCTACATAAGCATCTATTAATTCATCGGTGAGTTCATGAAAAGTCACATATGTAGTTTCGGAAAATCCAACATCAGTTCCCATCCCTTTAATGGAGACACCAGTAATCACCCGATGCGTTTTTCCGGATAGCCTTCTAAGATATTCCTTTGCCTGGTGTTCATTTTTAGGCTTAGATAATAAATAATCATCTAAGAATACAGTAGTATCAGCTGCAATAACGATTGATTCTGGATGCTCGTTTGCAACATGCTCTCCCTTTTTCTTTGCAATGATTAGCGCAAGAGCTTTAGGTGTCGCTTTTCCAGCTATCTCTTCATCTACACCAGATACCTGAATCGTAAACGGGATATTCAGTTTACTTAGAAGCTCTTCTCTCCTTGGAGACTGACTCGCTAAAATAATTGGCACATTTGCTTTTATCATCATACATTCCTCCCTTATATATGTAAGCATACAGAAGAAAGGAGAAAATGGAAATTGGTTAAAAAATAAAACAACAAGATTTTCACGTCTTTTTGCCTTTAGAAACTTAATTTTATACAATTGTTCTTCTCTAGATAGTGAGTAAAAAGGTGTAGCCTAAGAACGGATGGAGCGTCGGAAAACGTTGATAGGGCTTGAACGATGCTAGGTAAATCCTCTGGATATTCCTCTTTATTAGACAGTGAATCAAAATAATTTTTAGAGATTGTTTCTTCATTTAGAGTTGTAAACATTTTTTGAACCTGTGAGCTTTCACAGCTACTGGTGGAAACATAAAAAGTCTTAATAAAGGAAGGGAGTTCCTCTTGTTGAATCACCGCAACCTCATTCACAAACACATCGCTCCATACATAGAACTTTCCTTCAATTTGGACAATCCCCGCCTTCGTTAAAGACGGCTCTGCAGACATAAAGGAAATAGCACTTTCCTTCGTCGTGAACATTCCATATTGCCGCGCCTTAAACGCCAAATTTGGCTCTGCTGCGACATCAATTTTTTCACCCTCTTTGTTATCTTTTGGAGCAGAAACGTCCGTGGACGGCTCATTGTCCTCCTTCTCAGCCACTTCCTTATCACTTGCTAAATTTAACAGGAGACCAAACAACAAAACCCCCACAACACCAATAATCACACCTTGCGCCCCTGCTAGCAGAATCATTTTTTTCGGACTATTTCTTCTTCGTATTGGCACCCGCTTCACCTCGTTTACCTACACCTTATCATCTGGCAAATAAAAAAGGACAAGACCTTTGTCGGCTTGTCCTAAAAAGTTATCTACTTAAACAAACAAATTAACATACCAATCGACAATCAAGCTTCCGTAAAAGTACGTAATAATTGCGCCACTTGCAATGGAAGGTCCAAACGGAATCGGCGTTTTTCGTCCTTTTTTCATAATTCGCAACGAAATAAGCCCGAAAACTGTCCCAAAAACGGAAGCAAGGAATAACGTTAGTAAGGTATGAACCGTCCCAAGCACCAAGCCAATCACAAAGAAAAGCTTGATGTCTCCTCCTCCCATGCCGCCCTTCGATACAAGCGCCACAAGTAAAAGCACCGTGAAACCTACAACGGCTCCCAGAGGACTATCCCACCAAGGAGTTAGCGGAGACACAAACCGCATAATAGCTAAAGGCACAAGGAAGAACAACAAAATCTTATCTGGAATCAGCATATAAGCTAAATCAGAAACCGTAATAATCACAAGCAGGGAAATAAACAAAAGTGCCACGATAAACTCTAATGAGAACCCTAGATCCCAATAAGCCAACGCAAATAAAAGGCCGGTCAACAGCTCCATCATCGGATACACCCAACTGATTTTGTTGCCACAACCCTTACACTTTCCCCTTAAGAAAACATACGAAAAAACCGGCACCAATTCCCTAGCCGTCAAATTCCGATCACACGTCTTACAATGTGACGGAGGCCGAACAATCGACTCCTTCATAGGAACACGAAGTCCCACGACATTGAAGAAAGAGCCGAAGATTAGACCGTAAAAAAATATAATGAATGTAATAACTATTTCCACTTAAACACCTAATTTCTAGTAATAAGTTTCAAGTTTGATACTCCGCTTACTGTTATTGATTATGGAAAAAGGTAGTTAATTGTATAGTCGCTAAAGTATATCCAGTTTCCTCTGCTAGAAGTAACTCTTCTTCTCCCGGTGCCGCTAAAGTGACTTGATTCACTCGAATGACACGTTCAAGATTTTCAATTTCTTTTATTAATTCCACTAAATGCTGATAATTTTTAGTTGAGACAGAAAGATTAAAAGTGACTAACTTTAAATTATTAGGTAGATGAACAGTTTCTAGAGAAGACACGGGAGGCTCTTGACTTTCATCTGTTACTTCATCTGTCACTCCAACTGTTTCAGTTTCTTCCGCTAAATCAACAGTATTTTCATTCTCAACGTCCTGTATCTCAACGACATATTGCATACTATAAATTACGCCATCATCATAATTAAATGACTTACGAAGTAATAATATTGGTGGATTTTTTTACTCTGAAGATGACATAAAAATTTTAGGGATAGTTCCAAATATTAACATTGAGGAGGGGAATTTCAGGGAAAAACATTGAATTATATGGAGCTGAATTACTAGGTAATTCTCGACTTAAAATTAACTATGATCCTGAAATTGATAAAATATATAAAAATCTTAAAAGAAAACAACATATAATTTATAGAGTAGAGCCACCTATTATTATGGATAGAGAAGTATAAATTAGGATGAATAATGGGTAGAGATAATTTCCAAACTGCTTTTCTTCCTACATTATAGTTTAATCTTATAAATCTAATATAATCTTCCCAAGAAGTGATTGAAACGTCGGATTCATACATATTCTGTTTCATCACTTTTGTTTTGTCCTATGCCCTTCAATAAGGATACCAACAAATATTATAGTGCCTTGAAAATATTGCCTTCCAGATAATTAAAAGCCTTGGTCCTTTCGATCAAGGCTTTCTCTTTATATTCATTTCACATACTCCGCAACCTTATTCCTACCCGCTTGCTTGGCACCGATATATAGAGCGCGGTCGGCGTTTCGGATTAAGGATGTGCCTTCGTCACTGTCGTCCGGTGCGCTGGATACGCCAATGCTTGCAGTAATGAATATTATTTCTTCGGTAATTATTTCGGATAGGTCCTTTTGAACGGTAAATGGGGTATGCTCTATTTTGTAGCGAAGCTGTTCAGCTAGATTGATTGCTTGGATCTTCGTATAGTCTGGTAGAATGACAACGAATTCCTCACCGCCATATCTTCCTACTGTTCCCTCATTTCCTATTTCCTCCTTCAAAATGTTTGCAAATTTATGGAGGATTAGGTTTCCACTATGATGTCCATACGTATCATTCACAGATTTAAACTTATCGATATCTAACATGATCAAAGAGACAGACCTATATACCCCTAAAGACAACTTATTCATATCTGTTTCTAGCTGTCTATCAAGATAACGATAATTATGTAGCTTCGTCAGCTCACAAATTTCACTCTTCGCTACTTGTTCACGTACAAATCTTGCTTTTTCTAAAGAAACCGCAAAATAGGAACAAAGCAAGTGAACAATATTTAGTTGATAGGATTCAAAGGCATATTTATGTCTAGATGCTAATACGAGAATTCCTTCAATCTTACTATTGCGATAAATAGGAACCGTCATAACACTTTGGATATTTAGTCCGAGAAACGGAGGTCTCATAAACATCCACTCTGTCTGCTTGTTATATAACGCCGGCGAGGCCTTTTCATATGCTCGTCCGATCAGACTATATTTAATTTCTTCATGGGAACAAAAAATTTCTTTTTTCTCCTCGTACTCTATCGCCCGAAGAACGATAAACTTATCCTTTACAACATCGATAATATAGGCACTATCTATAGGAAACATTTTCGTTATTCTTTCCATAAATAAGTCCATAATTTCTTTTGAAGAAAGCTGCTCTGCTAGCTCATGCCCGAACTCACTAGCTCTCGTTAAATCGGCATTCACTCTTTCTGAGTCGTTATACATTCTGATCAATAAAGTGATAATAAAAAATGGGATACCTAAAAGCAAGATAGAAATATATCCAAGCTGTCCTTCTAGCATATATAAACTAATGCCGAATGGTAAGGTAATCAATAAATAGATGAGATCCCACAAAAAATCTTTCGTTAAAAACAGTGGTTTTAGGCCTGTTACTACTTCACGAAGATAAAGAAGAACATGGTTTAATATAATATTTAGCAAACCATATACAATACCAAATATAATAACGCTCTTAATATCTTTCGTTCCGAGCTCAAAGTCTAACAGTAAAGCAAACAAACCAGATACTACCGAGATAAGGAAAAACATAAAGGAGCTATAGTATACCTTATATTTAGTATCGTTCGTTATTTTCATATGATAGATCAGTGGTAGGATTGCAATCTGCATGGCAATTAATTCAGCGAGCACCCCATATTTCATAATAATAGCAAGGGTAACCCACTGTGTAAGGAACATGGTAGAGCCACCAATAAAGAAAGGGAACAAGGTCGTTAATAACCCTAGTACGATAAAGGATAAGTAGATCCCCCAATCAATCGGCTTACTAGGGAAGTAGGAATACACAAACAAGACCCCTAATGGAACAACTAAAAGCCACAGGTAAAATATATTTTTTTTAGCTTTAACTGAAATATCCATAGGCCTATCCATCCCTTCCTCCGCTATTTACTATTACTTTTTACACTGTTGCTATTGAAAAATTATAACACGAATTCTCCGAATAATTAAAATTACCAATTACCTGTTTATTTTTCTAATCTCGGAAATTAAATAAAGAGAACCCGTGACTATAGTAATGTGATTTTTTTCCATATTTTTTAAATCTATCTCGTCTATATCCTTCGTTATAACCTTTTTACTGTGTATACAGTGTTTATATAATACTTCGGGAGAAAGTGCCCGCTCGTGCTTAAATTCAACGAATTCAAAGCTATCAGCCACTTCTTCTAGCTTTCGGAGAATCGATACATATTCTTTATCCTTAAGCATTCCTACAATAAAACGAATTGTTTGATTTGAAAACTTAGCTTTAATTGTTTCTACTAGGGCTTCCACACTTGCAATATTGTGCGCCCCATCCATATAAACGTTATCACTCACTTGCTCCATCCTACCCAATAAGGACGCATTTCCCACTGCTCTTCGTACCTTTTGTTCTTCTAGTTCGAAGCCTGCTTCTAATAAAGCAGTGATGCTTAAAGCTATATTAGAAAATTGATGACTGCCTAGCATACTAGGCTTTAATTCGGCAAACTGATAATCATTATAAATGAATGAATGTTCATTTATTGTTATATCTTTCGAAAGCTCTATTAGGTTAGCTTTTTTTTCCATAACTTCTCTTAAAATTATCACTTTAGCATCGTCTGGCAAATTTCCTATAATTACTTTGCTATTCTCTTTTATAATTCCTGCTTTATGCCAAGCAATCTTTTCGATTGTATCTCCTAGAAAGTTTGTATGATCGATGGAAATGCTTGGGATCACCCCTATGGACTGCGCAAACACATTTGTACTGTCAAATCTTCCACCCATCCCAGCTTCTATCAAAAGCACATCTAGGTTTTGCTCCTCGAAGACTAGAAATGCTACGACTGTCAGTAATTCAAATTCAGTCAGCTTTCCGCTTAGACCAGCTGCTTGAATTTTTTGAAAGGCTCTATCCATTTGTTCTTCTGTTACGTTTTTCCCATTAATCTGAATCTGATCATGCACATCTACCAGGCAAGGTGATGTAAATGCGCCATATGTATATCCATGCTCTTTAGCAAGCTCCTTCATAAATGTGATGGTGGAGCCTTTTCCATTTGTACCAGCAACATGAATGATCCTCTGTTTATCTTGTGGATTTTGCAGCTTTTCTAGTGCCGCTAAAATACTATCAAGACCTGGTTTAATAATTGTTTCACTCCCTACATTCCATTTTTTCTTATAGCTGTTAAATTTTTTTATTTCCAAGTCATTCACCCTATTCCCGTTGATTCACTTTCGTGCTAAACTTCTTGTGAACACATTATAACACGCACTCGTGGAGGTCATTCATAATATGCAAACATGTTGGATCATTTACAACGGTAGTCTTACACATGACAAATTTCTTGATCAAGCTCTCCTCCTAAAAGAAGCGGCTGAAAAGCAAGGAATTGAAGTGCTCCTTGTAAAAAATTATGAGCTACTTATCAATATTCATGAAAAACTGTCAGTAAGGCCAGACTTTGTCGTTTTCTTAGACAAAGATATCTTGCTAGCACGATACTTGAAGCAACAGGGTATCCCTGTATTTAATGATCCAGATGTAATCGAAATATGCGACAATAAGGCAAAGCAATATCTAGCTCTTTCCAATGCGGCTGTCCCGATGCCTCTAACAATTATTGCGCCAAAGGTATATCCGGAGTTCACGATTCAACATACTGGCTACTATGAACAAGTGCTTCAAACACTGCAGCTCCCGCTTATTATTAAAGAGGCACATGGTTCCTTTGGGATGAAGGTATACCTAATCGAAACGAGAGAGCAATTCTTCGAAAAGGTGGAAGAGCTCAAAGGGATTGAATATGTCTTCCAGCAATTTATTGAGTCAAGCAGAGGAAGAGATATCCGAGTAAATGTAGTTGGAGGTCAGGTAGTTGCTTGTATGCATCGTCATTCGGAAACTGATTTCCGTGCAAATATCACAAACGGTGGAACAGCCTCCCGTGTTGAGTTAACAGAGCGACAAAAAGAGGTTGCGATACAGGCCGCTCAGGCTCTAAACGCTGAGTTTGCAGGGGTAGATCTTTTATTTGGAGAAAATGAGGAGCCTTTAGTTTGTGAAGTAAACGGGGTTGCCCATATCCGAAATATTTTTAACGTAACTGGTATTAATGTAGGAGATGCAATGATTTCTTATATTCTATCAAAAATAGGGGCCTTTTCTGTATGAAAGGTCTGTTAATATATGAGCCTCAAGAAATAATAAGAAACCAAAGCTTTATTGATCGATTAATAAATGCAGGAAAAAATAACGGGCTTGATATGCAGGTAATGGATGATCAACAGAATCATTACCCACCTGCAGATTTTATCTTTTTTCGCTCCAGGAACGCTAAACTTTCCAAGGAGCTTGCGAAAAAAGGTGTCCCTTTGTTTAATCGTGCGCAGGTAAATGAAATTGCCAATGATAAATACAAAGCACTTCAATTTGTTCAGCTTCTAGGGATTTCGACAGTCCCTACTCAAATCGTAAAAGAAGCTTCGGAGCTTACTACTTTTCCTGTGGTCCTTAAGACAATTGATGGACATGGCGGGATGCAGGTGGAATTGTTTGAAAATGAAGAGGCTGCAAAGCAGTTTATAGAAAAATATAAAGAGCAAACTGTTATCGCGCAGCAATATATTGAAACCAACGCAACCGATGTGCGAGTATTTATGCTTGGAACAGAGGTAATTGGTGCAGTAAAGCGAATAGGAGCTCCCAATAGCTTTAAATCTAATTATACGCTAGGTGGGACTGTAGAAAAGTATGAGCTAGATGCTGCCGAGATTGCGGATGTCCAAAAAATCGCACGTGCCTTAAAGAGCGATTATATTGGAATGGACTTTCTTTTATTGCCAAATGGTGGTTGGATTTTCAATGAATTAGAGGATCCTGTTGGAGCACGTTCTTTTTTCCAGACGACCCAAACGGATATTGCTATCCCGATTATGAATTATATAAAGAAGCAGCTAATGCAAAAAGAGTGATCCTCAATGGGAATCACTCTTTTTTTTATACCTATTACCTGTATTCATATAGATTATGCCAACAAAAATAATAAAGAAGAAAAGCGCTGTCCCAATATGGAATACACCCATCTGATCAGTAGCAGCTCCTACGACCCAAAAAATCATACTAAAGCTGAGGGCAAACATTAATTTCCCCATCGCTTTACATACAGCTTTTACATCGTATTTCTCCTGCTCCTCCTTTGGCATCGTATTAAAGCCAGCAATTAGCATGGCACCCTTACCAAGGGAAAAATATATACCGAGCATATTAAATAAAACAACAATACCTAGCATCACCCATGCAGGCGTATTCATGTTTCTCACCCCTTAATCGTTTAACCATTCAATTATTCTATTTTATTATACATTTACCAATAATTACAGACAAAGGATGAAAAAAAGAGCAGCACACAGCTGCTCTTCCACCTTACAGATTATTTAATTCTTCGAGACGTTTCAACACAGTTGCATGCTTTTCTAGGTAATCTTGTTCCTTTGCACGCTCCTCTGCTACTACAGCCTCAGGTGCTTTAGCTACAAAGCGTTCGTTGGAAAGCTTGCCTTGTACAAGCTTGATTTCCTTCGTCCATTTTTCCAATTCTTTTTCCAGGCGAGCTTTTTCAGCATCGATATCAATCAAGCCTTGAAGTGGTAGATAAAGAATTGCGCCAGTAACAACCGCCGACATGGATTGACCTGGATCTGCCAGATTTAATCCTACTACTAGAGGCTCTGGATTACAGAATCTTTCTAGGTATTTCGCATTTTCCTCTAGAATTGCATGTGTCTGTTCATCATGAGCAGAAATATATAAAGGAACCTTTTTGCTCATTGGCGTTTGTACCTCGGAGCGAATGTTACGAACAGAACGAATAATTTCTGCTAGCAGCTTCATACCATTAGCTTTTTCATGGTCAGTGAATGCCTCGTTCACAGTTGGCCATGCAGCTTGCGTAATGGACTCCCCTTCATGCGGAAGGTTTTGCCAGATTTCTTCTGTAATGAATGGCATGAATGGGTGTAATAAACGCATCGTATTGTCTAATACGTAAGCAAGCACGGAGCGAGTTGTTAGCTTCGCTTCTTCATCGTCTCCATTTAACGGAAGCTTCGCCATTTCGATATACCAGTCACAGAAGTCATCCCAGATGAAGTTATAAAGGGCACGACCCACTTCTCCAAATTCATAGCGCTCAGATAATCTTGTTACCTGCTCAATTGTTTCATTTAGACGAGTGAGGATCCATGCATCCGCTACGGATTTTTTACCCTCTAGATTGATTTCTTCATATTTCAATCCATCCATGTTCATCAACGCAAATCGAGAAGCGTTCCAGATTTTATTCGCAAAGTTCCAAACAGCTTCTACCTTCTCCACAGAGAAACGAAGATCTTGGCCTGGTGAAGTACCTGTGCTCAAGAAATAACGTAACGAGTCAGCACCATACTTGTCGATTACATCCATCGGGTCGATTCCATTTCCTAGAGACTTAGACATTTTGCGTCCGTCTTCTGCGCGAACCAAGCCATGGATTAACACATCCTCAAATGGGCGTGTACCTGTAAATTCGATTCCTTGGAATATCATACGGGACACCCAGAATAAGATAATATCATAGCCTGTTACCAGCGTACTTGTTGGATAATAACGTTTATAAAGCTCGTTCTCTTCATCCGGCCAGCCAAGAGTAGAGAAAGGCCATAATGCTGACGAGAACCAAGTATCTAATACATCTTCATCCTGCTTCCAGTTTTCCAGATCCTTTGGTTCTTCTAGTCCAACGTATACTTCTCCAGTCTCTTTATGATACCAAGCTGGAATACGATGCCCCCACCATAGCTGACGAGAAATACACCAGTCATGAATATTCTCCATCCAGCGAAGATATGTTTTTCCGAAACGCTCAGGAACAAAGTTTACTTTTCCTTCCGTCTCTTGCAGCTTGATCGCCTCTTCTGCAAGTGGCTGCATTTTAACGAACCATTGAGTTGATAAATATGGTTCTACTACTGCATCGCTTCGCTCAGAGTGACCTACGGAATGCATAAGCTCCTCGATTTTAAATAAAACCCCTGCCTCTTGAAGATCCTTCACAATCTGCTTACGGCATTCGAAGCGGTCCATTCCTTCGTATTTTCCAGCGTTTTCATTCATGGAACCATCTTCATTCATTACAAGCACTTGTTCTAAATTGTGACGAGCTCCGATTTCAAAGTCATTTGGGTCATGAGCAGGAGTAATCTTTACAGCCCCGCTACCAAATTCCATATCCACATAATCGTCCGCAACGATTGGAATCTCTCTTCCTACGATTGGCAGCGTTACTGTTTTGCCAATTAAATGCTTATAGCGCTCATCTTCTGGATGAACGGCTACCGCTGTATCCCCAAGCATTGTCTCAGGTCTAGTAGTTGCAACTTCAATCGTTCCAGTACCATCAGAGAGTGGGTAGTGCATATGATAGAATGCACCCTGTACATCCTTATGGATTACTTCAATGTCGGAAAGAGCTGTTTTCGTCGTAGGATCCCAGTTGATAATTCGCTTTCCTCTATAAATAAGGCCTTTATTATATAATTTTACAAAAACCTCTTTTACTGCATTGGATAGCCCTTCGTCTAAGGTAAAGCGTTCACGAGAATAGTCTAGACCGAGCCCAAGCTTAGCCCATTGTTCACGGATATGGCCTGCATATTCTTCCTTCCACTTCCATGTTTCTTCCACAAATTTTTCACGGCCTAAGTCATAGCGTGAAACATTGTTTGCACGAAGCTTCTCTTCAACCTTTGCTTGTGTTGCAATCCCTGCATGGTCCATTCCTGGTAACCAAAGAGCGTCATACCCCTGCATGCGCTTCATACGAATCAGGATATCTTGTAGTGTTGTATCCCATGCATGCCCAAGGTGAAGCTTTCCGGTAACGTTAGGCGGTGGGATTACAATGGTATATGGCTCCTTATCACTTTCCGGTTGAGCCTCAAAGAACTTACCTTTTAGCCACCACTCGTAGCGCCCCTTTTCAATAGACTGCGGATCGTACTTGGTTGACATCGTTGTTTCATTTGTCATGTTGGTTTCCTCCCGTTTCTGAAAATAAAAAAACTCCTCTCATCACTAAAGGACGAAGGAGTTTGTTTCGCGGTACCACCTTTATTCGCAGATGCAGAAATGCACATCACGCTCTCAATTAGATAACGGCTTCAAACCGGCTATTACTACTACTAGTTCACAATAGCTGCTCTTGGGCTACCTTCAAATGGTGGCTAACAGAAACATTTCAGCTGGCTGTTTCCTTTCTTTCGAGAGCCAAGTCATTTTACTCTTCCCATTCATAGCATCAAATATTTGGTTGTACCTATTGTATAAGATGATATTATATGCCGTCAAGCATTGGATTGTGAAAGGAGGTAAAACAAATGAAAAGAGGATACAATCCGTATTTCCTACCGTATTGGCTTCGGACGATTCGCTTTTATCTAAAAGGTATCATTATACCCATCGCCGGCTTTCAATTACTACGAGTGATTTTCGCACCAACGAGCTGGGATTTTATCCTACTAGTATTTTTATTTCTTCTTTGTTATTTATTCTCGAAAGATATTATTTGATGGATATACAACCTTAGAGTAGCCGTCTTCCAGGCTATGAATAAATTCGAGCTCCGAGTCTGCAAAAGCGGGGCTCTCTAATTTTGTTTCTGTTAATCTTATTTTAGCTTCTTCCTGTGGCATTTGCGGTGGTGCTTCCTGTGGCATTTGCGGTGGTGCTTCCTGTGGTATTAGAGCTGGTGCTTCCTCCACTAAATCGTAAGTGGCATGGTTTATGGACTCAAATATTTTTACAGAAGAAGACTCGAAAAAAGTAGGAGTGCTATCAGAATTAGGCTCTACTTGCTCAGGCTTGCTAGTCTCATATTCCAGCTTAACTGACCAGGTAATCTCTAATCCTTTCTCCTCTGTCTTTGATTCTATTTCCTTCAAACTAACTACCGGCTCACTGTGAGACTGGATACGTTCATCGATTATTTCATACATGGGAACTGCATATTCAAAATAACCGACTTCTCCATCGAGATCCAAATCGTCAATTTGAGTAAAATCACTCGGTGTGTAGCTAGCAACCTTTTCCCTATCAAACTCCACATGACAAGTTACGTGATAAATACCTTGTAATTCCACAGTATCCTCAACCTGTCTATGAATATATTGCGGGGTCACATTTAACGATTTTACTCCTTTAAGCATGCCAAAACTTTCCGGAAAACAAAACTGCTCCTTAACATTCCAGCTTCTTACTCCCATACTCTCTCCTCCTTCTTATAGGACAAATTATGATAGCGCGAGGGAAATTATGATGAAAATAAAAAGCTGCTAGCGCTTGAGCAAGCAAAATGATAAGGATAGGAGATGGTATTGTGAAGAGTGTTTGCTTAACGGTAAGACCAATAAAGTTATCGTCAAGATCAACTAGCTAATCGTTAAGACTCGGCCATTCATCGCTAAGATCAAGCAACTAATCGTAAAGATCAGACCCTTAACCACAAAGACATCCCAAACCTGCTAGACACCCTGCCCACTATCCAAACCTCCACCACATAAAAAAGCCAAACGCTTCACTGTCTAGGACAGTCAGGCGTTTGGCTTAATTGGTAGGGCTCCCCCTACCATTTTCTCAATTATTTTGCTAATTTCTCGAATACTGTATGGAAGGCTTGTACCGTTTTTGCGATATGCTCCTCTGTATGAGCCGTAGATAAGAACATTCCTTCAAATTGAGATGGAGGTAAGTAAATTCCTTCCTCTGCCATCAGGCGATAATATTTCGCAAAAAACTCTAAATCAGAGGTCTTAGCTACGTCATAGCTTGTAACATGCTCATTTGTGAAGAAGAAGCCAATCATAGAACCTGCACGATTTACTGTATGAGGGATGTTGTACTTGCTTGCTGCTTCTTTAAAGCCAGCCTCTAGCATGTCCCCTAGCTTTATAAAGTGCTTATAAGAATCCTCTGTCAATTGAGAAAGAGTTTCATAGCCTGCAGTCATCGCAAGTGGATTTCCGGATAATGTACCCGCTTGGTATACAGTACCTGCAGGCGCGACCATTTCCATGATTTCACGTTTACCTCCAAATGCACCGACTGGAAGACCTCCGCCGATTACTTTACCAAGGCAAGTTAAGTCCGGAGTCACTCCAAAGTAGCCTTGTGCACAATTGTAACCTACACGGAAGCCAGTCATTACCTCATCAAAAATTAATACGGTACCATTCTTTTCAGTTAACTCTCTTAGTTCCTCTAGGAAGCCAGCTACAGGTGGTACTACTCCCATGTTTCCTGCAACAGGCTCCACGATTACAGCCGCTAAATCGTCACCGAAGTTTTCAAATACATAGCGGACACCTTCGATATCATTATAGGCTACTGTAATCGTATTTTTCGCAACTGATTCAGGAACCCCTGGGCTGTCAGGTAAGCCTAGTGTAGCTACGCCTGAACCAGCTTTTATTAATAAGCTGTCTCCATGTCCATGATAGCAGCCTTCAAATTTTAAGATTTTATTTCTACCGGTATATCCACGTGCTAGACGAAGAGCACTCATCGTAGCTTCAGTTCCAGAAGAAACCATGCGGACCATTTCGATAGAAGGAACACGATCAATTACGAGCTGCGCTAGTTCGTTCTCGATCAAGGTAGAAGCTCCGAAGCTTGTTCCGCTTTCCGCAACTGCTTGGATTGCTTTCACTACGTTTGGCTCAGAGTGTCCAAGGATTAGTGGACCCCATGATAACACGTAATCGATATATTCATTCCCATCGATATCGGTTAACATAGCACCTTTCCCACTTTTCATGAAAATTGGGTCCATATCCACCGATTTAAATGCACGAACAGGGCTATTAACTCCTCCTGGCATTAATTCCTTTGCAACTGCAAATGCTTTTTTTGATTGTTCATATGATTTTTCCATTATTTTTCCTCCAGCCAACGTGCCACATCTTTCGCATGGTACGTTAAAATAATGTCTGCTCCTGCTCTCTTCATACCTGTTAGCGTTTCAAGCACGATATCCTTTTCATTCACCCAACCATTAATAGCAGCAGCCTTTACCATTGCATACTCTCCACTTACATTATAAGCGACGATTGGTAAATCATAGTTATTCTTCACGTCGCGAATGATATCTAAATAGGAAAGCGCAGGCTTTACAATTAAGAAATCTGCTCCCTCTTCCACATCAGAGGTTGCTTCTCGCATCGCTTCCATACGGTTTGAATAATCCATTTGATACGTTTTGCGGTCTCCAAATTTTGGCGCACCGTCTGCTGCCTCACGGAAAGGACCATAATAGGCAGATGCGTACTTCACTGCATAGCTCATGATTGGGATATGTGGAAAGCCTGCTTTATCTAAGCCAGCTCGAATGGCTGCTACAAAGCCGTCCATCATGTTGGAAGGTGCAATAATATCTGCTCCCGCTTTCGCTTGGCTAACTGCTGTTTTTGCAAGTAAATCTAAAGAAGGATCATTTAAAATGCGTTCATTCTCATCCACAACCCCACAATGTCCGTGATCTGTAAATTCGCATAAGCAAGTATCAGCAATCACTACTAAATCTGGGTGACGTTCTTTAATTAAACGAATCCCTTTTTGGACAATCCCATGATCATGGTAAGCCTGTGACCCTACTGCATCTTTCTCTGCTGGGATTCCAAATAGAATGACAGACGGAATGCCTAAACTTACTACTTCATCCACTTCTTCCCCAAGACGATCTAAAGAAAATTGGAATACTCCAGGCATTGAGGATACTGGATTTTTAATATTTTCCCCATCTATCACGAAAATCGGATAGATCAGGTCCTCTTTATGTAGGTATGTCTCTTTTACCATTGATCGAATACCAGCTGTATGTCTTAATCGACGATGACGCTGAAAGTGTAATTCTTTCATCATTCTCTTCCTTTCCATTCAGCGAGCTTCTTTATTAGCTCTAATAGTGTATACGTATCGGGCATCACTTGAACAGATATCCCTAACGTAGTCAAGTAATCTCTCGTTACATGTCCGATGGCACAGACAGTAAATAAAGTATAATTGATTTCTTTCCCTATCGTCTCATGAAAGGCCCTTGCGGTAGAAGGACTGGTAAATAGGATAGAGCAGCTCTTACCACTACCTAGTATTTCTTGGACTCTATGAACGTTTTCCTTCATCGTTACAGTCTCATAGACCGTCCATTCCTCTACGTAATGGTGAAGTTGTTGAGAGATTGTCTCCTTTGCAAGATTTCCTCTTAAAAACAAGCACTTTGCCGTTGTCGGTGCTATTTTCGGAAACTCCTGAACAAATACATCCGCACTATAAATAGATGGTGTAAAGTGAACAGGAAAGCCCTTCCTTTCAAGAGCAGCCTTTGTTTTCTCACCAACAGCAGCAAATTTAACTTGAAAATCTGACGGAGACATCCCAAACCGTTCTATTTTATTTATAAAGGCATGAACGCTGCTTTGACTAGTGAAGATAAACCAATCCCATGTATTGCCATTCATTAAATGTTCGTGGTCACATTCATCTGCAATCTCCTTAGTTGTGATAAAAGGAGAGACGATTGGTATACCGCCAAGCTTTACAGTAAGATCTATTGGTTCCTCTGTTCGAACTATCCCAGTAAAAATAACGTATTCATCTAAAAGTGGAAGCTTAGACATCCATCTCAGCCTTCACTTTTTGAATTAAGTCATAGGCTCCTTGCTCTGTAAGTATACGTGCTGCTTCTTTCCCAACTTCCTCAGGGTTCGTTCCAGAAACAACCTCTTTATAGATAACAGAAGCATCTGGCGCAGCTACTAGACCAGTTAATGTAATCCCCGATTCTGATACAGTTGCATGTCCAGCGATTGGTACCTGACAGCCACCATCCATTGCAGCTAAAAAGGCACGCTCTGCCGCTACAGCATCCCATGTATCCTTATCTGTTAATTTATGAATCTCTGCTAGTAGCTCCTTATCGTCTTCCCGACATTCAATTCCTAAAGAACCTTGACCTACTGCCGGTACACAATCTTCTACAGAAAGGTACTCCGTAATTACATCCTCGCTCCACCCTAGACGTTTAAGTCCAGCTGCCGCTAAGATAATAGCATCGTATTCTCCATCTTTTAGCTTTTGATATCTCGTTTCCACATTGCCTCGAATCCATTTTATTTCAATATCAGGACGCATTGTCAACAGCTGTGCACTTCTACGAAGACTGCTTGTCCCTACAATCGCACCTGCTGGTAAATCCATGAATTTTACATGATTTTTAGAAATGAACACATCACGCTCATCCACACGCTTTGGCGTACATCCCATCGTAAGACCTGGAGGTAAGACAGAAGGCATATCCTTCATGCTGTGAACCGCAAAATCTATTTCCTTATTAAGAAGTGCTTGTTCGATTTCTTTTACAAACAGCCCTTTCCCACCAACCTTAGAAAGCGTGACATCTAAGATTATATCTCCCTTTGTCACAATTTCTTTTATTTCAAATTCAAACGGTGCTCCGTTATCCTTCATTTGTTGGATAAACCATTTTGTTTGTGTTAATGCCAATTTACTTCTTCTAGAACCTACGATAATCTTACGCATAAAATCGCTACCTTTCTTAATACCAAAAATGGAATTGTGATAATTGACTACCCAATAAAAAATTTATCAAGACAAACAGGAAAGCATACACATGGATCCACGCATAATTAGTCCCTGTAAATCTAGCTCTTTTTCGCAAGAAAAGAACCGCGATATAAATGACTAATAAAATAAAAGAATTCACAATCTTAAAATCAAAAATGGAGAATTCATTCAGCGATATATAAGCCCATTGCAGTCCAAGGATTAAACTAACGAACAACAGAGGAATTCCTGTGACTACTGACATTGTCATTCCAGATTCCGCTTTACTTAACGAAGGTAGCCGTGAAAATTGCTTCGTCCATTTCTTCCTCTTTAGTACTCTATATAATAGTAAGTATAAAATAGAGAAAACAAACGATAAAGCAAAAGCTGCATATGCTAAAAAAGCAAAGGTAATATGGATGAATAAAAGCTCTGATCTTAGAGAATCTCTCACAGCAGATTGTTCCAATTGACCAGGTGCAAAGGTATGAATCGTCATAAAAATAAAACCAATAATATTTAGGAAGAAGCCGGGCAGCTCTAGTTTAAATATAAGCTGAACGACCAGCGCCAGCAAGATAATCAACCAGGCATAAAAATAGATTCCCTCGAACAAGGAGAGGATCGGAAATCGCTTCATTTCGATAATATACATGATGAGAAAAACGGTTTGTAATATCCACACAATAGCAAGGAGACCTACTGCTAAACGCTGTGCACGCCTATCTTTACTTAGGTAGTCAATAAAATAGAAAACAAGGCTAACAGATTGAAGGATGACCATAATCTCGTGTAGCCTTGTCATCGCCAAATCAGCCATATTATTTCTCCCCTTAAGCATAAAAAGAGACGTTCGTATATCTAGTAGTCACCATCAGATACAAACGCCTCCTTTTGCTTAATTAAATGATAAGTCCTTTTTTAATGCTTTGTTATCCACTAGGGATTGATTTATGTTTATTTTTGTTTTGTCATGCTGTAATTCAAATTCTCTTCTTACTTCTTCCTCTATTCCGAAAATTTGTTGGAATAGTCTTAGCTGTTCTGCAGAGTTATTCGAAGTTGATAACTCCTTCACCTGTAGAATAGGCTCTTTTAGGAGCTGATTTACAATTGATTTCGTATGCTTGCTTAAAATCTTTCTCTCTCGTTCAGTGAGATCCGGCATTTTATTTTCTATAGACGCCATTGTTTCTACTTGTATTCGGTTAGCTTTTTGACGAAGTGCTGAAATAATTGGAACTACTCCTAGGGTAGTGACCCAATCATTAAACTGGGCAATTTCCTCATCTATCATCTTACTAATTTGGGCTGCCGCACGTTCTCGTTCAGCAAGGTTTGCTTCTACAATCCCTTGTAAATCATCTATATCATATAAAAATACGTTTGGCAAATCACCAATACGCGGGTCTAAATCGCGAGGTACTGCTATATCCACCATGAATAATGGCTTTCCTTTGCGTAGACGCTCCACAAATTGCATCAATTCCAGATCAATAACAAAATCTGTTGATCCTGTAGAGCTAATTAGAATATCCGCTTCTAGTAAAGCGCATTGTAGCTCATCCATAGGCTTAGCATTTCCAGCAAATTTTGCAGCTAGCAGTTTGGCCTTCTCGTAAGTTCGGTTAATGACCGTAATCTTACCTGCTCCACTGCCATGAAGATTCTGAATGGCAAGCTCCCCCATTTTACCGGCTCCTAATATGACCACATGTTTATGGTTTAGAGAACCAAATATCTTCTTGCCTAGCTCCACTGCCGCATAAGATACAGATACAGCATTTTCTCCAATTGCAGTTTCCGCATGCGCTCGTTTTGCAAATGTCACTGCTTGTTTAAATAACTGGTTAAAAATTGTACCTGTTGTGCCATATTCTTGACCGTTTAAAAAGCTTTTTTTTACTTGGCCTAATATTTGCGTTTCCCCAAGAACCATCGAGTCTATTCCAGCTGTAACATGAAACAGGTGCTTATTCGCATGGTCATCCTCATGGATAAATAAATATCTAGACAGCTCTTCCATTGGTATTTCAAACCAATTAGCTAGAAACTGTTTAACGTAGTACTTGCCTGTATGCAATTGGTCCACGGTTGCATAAATCTCTGTACGGTTACACGTAGAAACAATTACATTTTCCAGTATACTTTTCTGCTCTTGTAGTGCCTGCATAGCGTTTGGAAGCTCGTCCTCTATAAACGAAAGCTTTTCTCGAATCTCTACTGGAGCAGTTCGATAATTGACACCCACCACGATTGTATGCATGGAATCATGTCACCCTTTCACGTTCATTTTATTATTCCTATTATAGCATAGGTTATTAATACCAAATTTTTTATTTGTGACTAAGATATGAACTATTAGATTAGAATTATTATAAAATAATGATAACAAAATACATTCAGTAATACAAACGTTCTAACTGCTTTTTAAAATGTTTAACTTTTTAAACATTTCTGTACAATTAAGCTAATAAATAATTCATGTTAAACGATTCATGAATCTATCACCAAATCTATTACGAACCTTTAAGGCACTTCTAAAATAGGCACAAAAAAACCAATTAGGAGTATCATTCCCTAATTGGTTTTTTATAACCCTTCGAGAAGAAAGGTATTCTACTAAATTCTACTTTCTATCTCTGCCCATGCAGCATCCTTACCTAAGCCGGTTTCGGAAGAAAAGACAATTAATGGATCCTCTTTCTCCATCTGAAGACCTTCTCTTACGATTTTCTTATGCTTATCCCATTTACCTTTCGCTATCTTATCAGCCTTTGTAGCAATGACGATACAAGGGATATTATAATGCTTTAGGAAATCGTACATCATTTCATCATCTGTTGTCGGCGGATGACGCAAGTCAATAATTAGAATAACAGCCTTTAAAACACTGCGAGAGGTAAAATAGGTTTCAATCATTTTACCCCATGCAGCTCTTTCTGATTTAGAAACCTTGGCATAGCCATAACCAGGTACATCCACAAATAGCAGGTCTTCCTCCAGCTTATAGAAATTAAGCGTTTGAGTCTTCCCAGGCTTTGAGGAAATCCTAGCCATACTTTTTCTACCAATCATCTTGTTGATGAACGAGGACTTCCCGACATTGGAACGTCCTGCCAATGCAAACTCTGGAAGCCCTCCTTCTGGATATTGGTCTTGGCGTACTGCACTTATTAGTAACTCTACATTATTTATCTTCATTGTTTTGCCTCCTCTAAGGCTAGTTGAAGCACTTCCTCAGCATCGGAAACCAAATGGAATGTTAATACTTCACGAACGCTTTCTGGTATATCTTCAATATCCCGCTCATTATCCTTTGGACAAATGATCGTTGTCAATCCTGCTCGATGGGCACTTAATGTTTTCTCCTTTAACCCACCTATCGGTAAAACTCGTCCTCTAAGTGTTACCTCTCCCGTCATTCCTACCTCACGTTTAATCGCACGTCCTGTTAAGGCAGATACAAGCGCTGTAACAATCGTGATACCCGCAGAAGGTCCATCCTTGGGAACAGCTCCTTCTGGAACGTGTATATGAATGTCATGATTTTCATGAAAGGTCGAATCAATTCCAAGCTCTGTAGCCCTTGACCTCACATAAGAGAGAGCAGTCTGTGCCGATTCCTTCATTACATCTCCGAGCTTCCCAGTCAGTTGTAGCTTACCTGATCCTTTAGATAAGGAGACTTCAATCTGAAGAGTGTCTCCACCTACTGTCGTATAAGCTAGTCCTGTAGCAACCCCTACTTGATTTTCCGTTTCTGCCTGTCCATATCTGTACTTGTGTTTTCCAATCAAGCCTTCTAAGTTGTTGGAGGAAACAGTTACTCGTTTCTTTTCTCCAGAGACAATTTGCAATGCAGCTTTTCTGCAAATATTAGCAAGTACACGCTCGAGACTTCTTACTCCTGCTTCACGTGTATAATAACGAATAACATCCAATATTGCTTCATCTTTTACTTGAAGCTGTGTCTTCTTCAAGCCGTGCTCTTTCAGCTGTTTCGGTAGTAAATGGTTTTTGGCAATAGATTGCTTTTCCATTTCCGTGTAACCAGCAATTGAGATAATTTCCATACGATCTCTTAGAGGTCCAGGAATGGTACTCAAATCGTTTGCTGTTGCAATAAAAAGAACCTTTGATAAATCATAGGTTTCCTCAATATAATGATCACTAAATGAATTATTTTGTTCAGGATCCAATACTTCTAGCATGGCTGCTGATGGATCCCCCCGAAAATCATTCGACATTTTATCAATCTCATCCAATAAAATCAGTGGATTAATCGTGCCTGCTTTTTTCATCCCTTGGATGATGCGTCCTGGCATAGCTCCGACATAGGTACGTCTATGTCCTCTAATTTCCGATTCATCTCGAACGCCACCAAGAGAAATCCTGACAAAATTCCTTCCAAGGGATTCAGCGATTGATTTTGCAAGAGAAGTTTTCCCAACTCCAGGAGGTCCTGCTAAACAAAGGATAGGGCCCCGAAGAGACTTTGTTAGCTGGCGAACTGCAAGATATTCTAGCACGCGTTCCTTAACGGATTCTAGACCATGATGATCACGGTCGAGGATTTGTTCAGAGCGCTTAATATCTAGCTGATCCTTTGTTTCCTTCGTCCATGGAAGTGACACAATCCAATCGATATAGTTACGTATAACACCGCTTTCAGGTGATTGAGTAGGAAGTTTTTCGTAGCGATCAAGCTCCTTGAGTACATTTTTCTTTGTATTTTCAGGAAGCCCTGCTTGTTCAATTCTTCTCCTAAGCTCTGCAACCTCTCCGGTCTTCCCTTCCTTGTCACCAAGCTCTGTTTGGATAGCTTTCATTTGCTCACGCAAATAAAATTCCTTTTGGGTTCTTTCCATTGCATTCTTTACTCGTGTGTGAATTTTCTTTTCTAATGTCAATATTTCTTGCTCATTATAAAGCTGAGCGATCAATGTTTCGAGACGCTCTTTGACATCCACAATTTCAAGTAATTTTTGCTTATCTGAAATTTTTAAAGGTAGACTAGAGGCAACCATATCTGCAAGCCTACCTGGCTCATCAATATTCGCCACCGATTTATAGCTATCCTCTGTTAGGTGCTTAGAAGATCTCGTGAATTTTTCGAAATTAAGCAGTAAAGATCTAGTAAGAGCTTTCGTCTCCTGGTCTCCTTCTAGGACTTCCTCATATGCCTTTACAGTGACCTCATCGTAGGTCTCCGTCTCCCGATAATCAATGAATTCTGCTCGCTGTATACCTTCTACAAGGACACGCATCGTCCCATTTGGCAGCTTTATAATCTGCTTGATATGCGCAAGGATACCCATCGAGTAGATATCTTCTTCAGATGGCTGTTCCACCTCTATCTCTTTTTGAGCAGTGAGAAATAATTTTTCTTCTCTTTTCATCGCTTCGTTTAATGCAGCAATCGACCTTTCACGACCGATATCTATATGAAGAATCATGGTAGGAAAAATAAAAAGACCTCTTAAGGGTAACAAGGGATAATAGTTTTTATTTGCCATTCGGGATATCACCTCCGTATTATTGTGTCCGAAAGCAAACAGTATCATACAAATAACAGCCCCTCTACAGGAGCTTCAAAGAAAAATAGCTGACATCCTGCTTGCGTGCATGACGCAGTGGAAGCCAGCTGTTCAAATGGCTGAAATTTAAGCCGATGTTTTTTTGTTATCTGTATCTTTTACTTCGGTACCGTCAGCTAATAACAGTCTTGGTCTTTTACCGTTCGTAAGAGTTTCCTTTGTAATGATACATTCTACAATGTCCTCACGAGAAGGAAGCTCATACATCACATCTAGCATCGTATTTTCAATGATAGAGCGAAGACCACGTGCACCTGTTTTTCGCTCGATGGCTTCTTTCGCAATTTCAACTAATGCCTCGTCTTCAAACGTCAATTTCACGTTATCTAACTCAATCATTTTTTGATATTGTTTTACTAGTGCATTCTTTGGTTCTGTTAAGATACGTACCAATGCTTCATTATCTAATTGCTCCAGACTTGCAAGTACAGGTAAACGACCAATGAACTCTGGTATTAAACCAAATTTCAATAAATCCTCTGGAATGAGATTAGAAAGCATTGACTTAGATTGTAAAGCTGCTTTGTTTGGGTCTGCTCCAAATCCTATAACCTTTTCTCCAAGACGACGCTTGATGATTTGTTCTATACCATCAAATGCTCCACCAACGATAAACAGAATATTAGTTGTATCTATTTGAATAAACTCTTGATGTGGATGCTTACGACCACCTTGTGGAGGAACGCTCGCTACTGTACCTTCTAGAATTTTTAGAAGGGCTTGTTGTACACCTTCACCTGAAACATCACGTGTAATCGATGGATTTTCAGACTTACGTGCCACTTTATCGATTTCATCTATATAGATAATTCCTTTTTCTGCTTTTTCAATGTCGTAATCTGCCGCTTGAATTAGCTTTAGAAGAATGTTTTCTACGTCTTCTCCAACATATCCAGCTTCCGTTAAGGAAGTTGCATCTGCTATAGCAAAAGGAACGTTTAGGATACGTGCTAATGTTTGTGCCAGTAACGTTTTCCCACTACCTGTTGGCCCAATTAGCACGATATTAGATTTAGATAACTCTACCTCATCTATTACGCTATTTGAATTGATACGTTTGTAGTGATTATAAACAGCCACAGCAAGGGATTTTTTTGCTCTTTCTTGCCCAATTACGTACTCATCTAAGATAGCTAAGATTTCTTTTGGTTTAGGAACTTCTTTGAACTCTACTTCTTCTTCTGTACCAAGCTCTTCTTCTACAATTTCTGAACAAAGATCGATACACTCATCACAAATATATACACCTGGTCCAGCAACAAGCTTTCGAACTTGTTCTTGTGGCTTGCCACAAAAAGAACATTTTAAGTTCCCTTTTTCATCATTGAATTTGAACAAAATATTCACCCCTATTCAAGCCATTATCTTACAAGATTCTATTCCGAGAATCAAATAAAAAGTTTAAGTATATTTTTTTATCTAGAAACATCTATGTATGGTATAAAACAAGGCACAGATCAAATCTGTACCTTGTTCTATTATAACGCTATGTTTTCAATTAAGAAATTTTTGCGTTATCTACTAAGAATTCAACTGTTTTTTGGAAACGAAGGTCATTTGCAAGTACCTCAGTACCACCAAGAACTCGTTTAATGTCATCAGCAGACATGTTGAATTGAGCACTCATTTTTTCAAGTTCAGCGTTCACATCTTCTTCAGACGCTTGAAGATTTTCTGCATTAGCAATCGCTTCTAAAGTTAAAGAAACCTTTACACGATTTTTTGCATCTTCAGCCATTTGTGCACGAAGAGCCGCTTCATCTTGACCAGAGAATTGGTAGTAAAGATCCAAGTTCATTCCTTGTTGCTCTAAACGTTGACCGAATTCTTGTAGCATACGATCAGTTTCTGTTTCAATCATTGCTTCTGGAATGTCGATTGTTGCATTGTTTGCTGCAGCTTCTACTAGTTCATCACGTAAGCTTTGTGCAGCTTGTTGTTTTTTCTCTTCAGCTGTTCTTTCTTTTAACTTTTCACGTAATGCGTCGATTCCTTCTACCTCAGGATCGATTTCTTTTGCAAATTCATCGTTAAGCTCAGGAAGTTCTTTTCCCTTTACTTCTTTTACTGTCACTTTGAAAGTTGCAGCTTTTCCAGCAAGCTCAGCAGCGTGATATTCTTCTGGGAATGTTACTTCTACATCTTTTGATTCTCCAGCCTTCACACCAACTAATTGCTCTTCAAAGCCAGGGATGAATGAGTTAGAACCAATTTCTAGTGGATAGTCAGATCCAGCTCCACCTTCAAAAGCAACATCATCCACGAAACCTTCGAAATCGATAACTGCTGTATCTCCTTCAACGATTGCATCTTCTTTCACTACTAGTTCAGCTAAACGAGTTTGTTGGCTTTTTAATTGCTCTTCAATTTCTTCGTCAGTAACTGTTTCATCTAGTTTTGTCACTTCAAGACCTTTGTAGTCTCCTAAAGTTACTTCTGGTTTTACAACAACTTTCGCAGTAAAAACAAGAGGCTGACCTTTTTCCATAGTTACGATGTCGATTTCTGGACGATCTACTGGCTCAATTCCAGCTTCTTCGACAGCAGAAGCATATGCTTCTGGAAGAATGAAATCAAGTGCGTCTTGGTATAAGGATTCCACTCCATACATTTTTTCAAACATTTGGCGAGGCATTTTTCCTTTACGGAAACCTGGTGCATTAATTTGCTTTACTACTTTTTTGAATGCTTGATCTAGTCCATTGTTCACTACGTCAGCAGCTACTTCGACTGTTAAAAGACCGTTATTTCCTTCTTGTTTTTCCCATTTAACTGACATATATTCTACCTCCAAAAATGATTTACAATAATTTAGTAGCCTGATAAAGAATTGAAAAGGCTTAGTTCATACTAATTATATTGACAACTTGTATATTATAGCATAACTAAAGAGAGTTTCAACACTATTGATTATTTGGTGCTTGAAGCGAGAGTTCTATTTTCCATATAAAATCGAGTAAAGGAGTAGATACATTTGGTTCTCCCATAAATAAGCTTTCCACAAATGTGGAATATGCATCTGCTATTTCCTCATCCTCATAGCCTTTCCAGTTTAGCGGAAAAAGTGCGTAAGCATGTCGATGGATAAGCTCTGCTGTCAATGCTTGTTGAGACGGATCCTTTGCTAGCTTTTCTTGTACCAATTGAGTGATATGCTCCATTCGATCAACTGCTGTATTAACTGGTGGCTTAGCAGGAGAAATACTCATCTGTTGCCCATATTTGTTAACTTTCACTTCTTCCAGAACCCCTGCACTACCAAGAAGTAAAAGAGCAAGCGTTTGAATGGTAGGTGGTACCATCTCACTCTCAGCAATCAACTTAATTTCTTTAATAGCGTCAGATATATTCTGATAAAAGGCCTGTTGCAGGATTTGCTCCTGCTGAACAAAGGGGAGACTGATAAAATGCTCATATTCAATCTTATCTTTTTCTATTTTTTCCACTTCTTCTACTTCTCCCTCAGGCATCAGCGGACTTTGTTCCCCCGCTAACCGACCGCTAAGCTCAAGCAGTTGCTGAAAGTTGGTCTTACGCTCATTAGAGAACTCATATTCAGATAATATGTAAGATATCGTTTCATTTAAAGCGGTATATTCCTTCAAATCAAGTAGGATGGTTAGGTAAAGCTCGACAATTTGCTCAAAAGCAGGGGATTTCCCCTCTAATAGCTCCTCACAAATTTCTCTTGCCTCTTGAGTTCTTCTTGTTTCCAATAAAGTCAGGATATATACACTCAAAATCATATCATCAAGCTTTACAAATTTCTTTGCCTCATCAAAGCATGCAGCTGCTTTTATATAATTATTCTTTTCTGCAAAAGCCAAACCTTCCGTTATCAATGTTTCTACCATGCCAGGGAACACGATAACCTTATCATTTGTCTGCAGGTAATGATTTTTTTTCTTCATGAAACCTAACCGCCTCTTTGTTCTATGTATGATGATAGTATATCATTTTCTATTTATTTTCTCACTTTTAAATGTGATTTTTTGTAAAAAATGAAAGAAAAATAAAAAGAGATATTCCAATATCGCTTTTTTCTGGAATATCCTAATTTTGCTATCATCTCTTCTTTCATTATTCTTCTCACTGTTCAGCTTTTTAATACTTTGCAGCTGTGGTGTATTCGGTATATCCTATGTGTTTTTCTTTATTCTTTTCCCTGTATAGCTACTAATTAAACTTTATAGTATTCTTTGCAAGTAATAGGTTCATTTCTATTTTATAATAACTTTCTTATAACTAATCTCTGTCCCTTCATATATAATTGATGAATCAAAAAATGTACGATTAAAAGGTAGAATTTATTTTATGAATCTTAGGTTCTCCGCTGTGTCGGACGCTTTCCGCGGGCCAACAGGATGTTGGTCAGGAAAACGTTGTCACACGATGTGACGTTCTTAGTTTTCCGTCCTTAAAATGAGCCATAGCCGAACGCTAACGCGTGCCGTTGCTATGTCTCACCTGTCTCCATCCTCCCGCAGGAGTCGCCGACACTGCTCCGAACCCATTCGTGTACACTTCTAAAAATAGTTTTTAATTAATAGTTTTTAAAAGAATAGAACCTTTCAAGAAAGGAATAGTTTTATCCCATCCTCCTCTAACAATGTCAGGAAAAGAGGTTGTCCACATGGTTGGGCGTTTTCCGGAGTCCAACAGGATTCTGGTCAGGAATACGTTGTCACAAGACGTGAGGTACTTAATTTTTCCTACCCTAAGTTAAGCCATTGACATATTTCTTTTAAGGATCCCAGCATATTAAACTGATACATAACAAGAGGTAAAGTTAATTTGTTCTTTTACTATTTTCGGATGATTCTAAAGACTGTTCGGCTTTCCTCCATCTCTACTAAAAAAGTAGTACAAACCATAGCCTTGGTTTGTACTACTTTCGTGTATTTCATATGATTTTTCATAACTTCTAAGCAATTTGCATTGCTTCTTGCTCACGAAGCTTTTGAAATAATAGTAAGTCTCTTTGGTAAGACGCTATATATGTGGAAAGGCTATGTTGTTTGACTGCTTGAAAGGTCATCTCATCTGCAATAGCAAAATGTTTATTAAGCTTCTCTGCATTCTCCCATGCAGTCTCTTCAAAAACTAAATTCATATCATGCTCCTCAATCAGCATAGCGAGAAGTGCTAGGTTCGTATAAAGTTCTTTTATAGAATAACTATTTTTCATTTCAAAGATTTCATAAGTACGATCTATAGTAGCCATCAAATTATCTCTATCTATGGCATGGCCAAGCTCATGGATTGTTAGTATTTCAATATAAGTTTCGAGGGTAATAGGAAATGACATTTCTTCTTTTGCTTCTATTAAACGCTTTTCATCAAAGCTTAAATAATGCCCTATGAAGTTATAGCTCATATTTACTCCGGATCGGTCTTTTCTAATCTCAACATCCATTTCAACTGTATCCATTGTCGAGCTAATTATCTGCTGTATATTCTGAGTAGTTACCACTTGGTTCATTCAGTTATTCAGTTTCTCCTCTTTAAGGTAGTTGTCTACCATTTTTTTCACACAAGAGAAACTATATAACAAAAAAAGGAAGAAAACAAGATTTTTGCACGAGAAATACCCAAAGCCGAAATCTCGACTTTGGGTATTTCAAAACTTTTTATTTGTCTTCTAATTAGTATAAATTAATTGTTAGAGCGTCGGCTACGGCTGCTCGCTTCTCCGCCTTTGCGACCTGCTTCTTCACGGCTCATTTTGCCGTTGTTACCATTACCGGTATTGCTAGAGTTACCGGTATTGCTCCGTGCTTCTCCACCCTTGCGACCAATTTCTTCATAGAAATCTTGGCCATGGTTACTAGAAGTTGATTCCCCGCCTTTACGGCCGATTTCTTCATAGAAGTCTTGTCCATGATTTTTGGAGGTTGCTTCCCCACCTTTACGTCCCGCTTCTTCAAATGACAGCTTGCCGTTGTTGTTTCTGCGATTGTTTTGGTTGTTTGCCATGTTACATTCCTCCTTACATGTTTTAGTGAGCTTTTCTATCGCTCACGTAGTCTTTATATTCCCAGCAAAGATTATCTAAAACATAAGATGACCAAATTGAAGCTTAAGCCCTAATCAGTTACATTGTCATGATATTTTTTAGCTTTTCTAAGACAGATTGAAACTGCTCCGGCTCAATATCTTGTCGAAAGTGACGAAAAGGATCTCCTATTGTTTGTATCCTATCTATTACTGCCGGAATGGTAAAGAGCTCTGGATGTAACCCCTCCTTCACCTCTTCCCAAAGCAAAGGAGTGGCAATTAAGCCTCGATCATTTCCTCGGGTTGAATACGGTGCAATAATTGTCTTCCCTTCATGGTGCTGCACGTAATCTAGATAAAGCTTATTATTCCTATTCTTTTTCAACCTCTCTGTGGTAAACCAATTAGGCTCCTGCTCCACAAGAAAATCACATATAAATTTAGTGAAAATACGAGTTTGTTCATAGGAATACGTATTTTCCGGAAGTGGTATGTACAGCTGCAATCCTTTACCTCCGGAAGTCTTCACGTAGGAGGGCAGCTGAAACTGATCAAATATCGCTTTCATTCGAATTGCCGCTTCGATTGCTAGTGAAAATCCCTCTACAGATGGAGGGTCTAAGTCAAACACTATTTCAGTCGGCTTGTCCATTTCATAAAGCTGAAAAGGTATGTGGAGCTCAAGAGCCAACTGGTTTCCAAGCCAAAGTAGCGTTTCAATATTATTACAAACCACATAACGATTTCCCTCGAAAACTGTGGTATTTACATAGCTAGGTAACTTGTCCTCCCAATTTTTCTGATAGAATCGCTCCTCTCGTAGCGTACCATGTGGATAGCGAATGACTGTTAATAGTCGGTTATTTAGAAAGGGAAGCATGTATGTCGAAGCTTGCTGCAGATAATATAGGAAACCTTCCTTGTCTATCTGAATCGATGGCCAAACCGGCTTATCGGGATGGGTAACCTTCACACTCTCCGGAATAGGAAACATATCATATGTGAGTCTTTCCCAAGTGCATGTTTGTGGATCGACATCTAAGGCAAAAGCATAAAATCGTGGTTCTCTTAAGCTTTTCCCATCAAAATCAATACAGGCGACAATGATACAGATAGATGGTTCAATATCCCAAACATTCTCTGTTAGTTGACGTCCATTACGTCGAAAAAATTGTACTAACGTTTTCTCCTCTTCTTCAGAGAGTCCATTTTTTACGTTTACAACCTCTACAAGCTTGTTCCCTTTATAAACTTCTCCCTTAAAATAGCCATTTTCCTTATCGTAACTGGTCAAGATGACATGTATAAGCTTCCAATTTTTTATTTTCACCCACTGGTTTGTTCTCTTCCCACTTGTCCAGACACTAGCTCGCTGCTTTGCAATCATTCCTTCTCCACAAGACGCTTGAAGCTGTCCCAATAACTCCTTACTATTTTTAAAGACATCAATCATTTGCAGTCTTTCTGGGTTTGTATAAGAAATAGAAAGAGGAAGCTGAAGCTTTTTAAATAATTGCAGTAGCTTTTTCTTACGGTCATTTAATGGTAGAGATGTTAGTAATTCTCCCTTGTATTGCAAAATATCAAATACAACATAATGACAGGGAAACTTATTTACATGCTCCAAAATAGACTTCTCCGTTCGCATTCTTCCTCTTACCTGAACTTTGGTGAAATCACTATTAAAATTATTCGTTAGATATACAAGCTCTCCATCGAGGCTTAAAGGAAGAAACTCTTCTATTTGATCTCTCAGCTCTTTGCAGAAATGAATAATTTCAGGAAACATATTGTTTAAATTTTTTCCATTTCTACTCCATAAAACAATCTCCTGATTCCATTCAAGGATACAACGAAAGCCATCATACTTTACTTCATATAACCAATCCTTTCCTTTTGGAATATCAACTGCGGATGTTAATAGCATGGGTTTCATTTGTAAACCTGCCTTCTCTTGGCTTCATTTTACTGTTAGTTTTATTATTTTCTAGTCAGTCATACATATTTCATTAAAAATATTCCAAAGTAAGATAAAAAGGTCGTGAATGATATGCATACCGTCTGGAAAGGAAGCATTAGCTTTGGGTTGGTTAATATCCCTGTAAAGCTCCATGCTGCCACTGAAAATAAAGACATTAAGCTTCGACAGCTCCATAAAGAATGCCATACGCCCATCACTTATAAGAAAGTTTGTGAAGGGTGTAATAAAGAAGTGAAAAATGAAGATATTGTGAAAGCATATGAGTATTCCAAAAATAAGTTTGTCCTTTTAGATGAGGAAGAGTTGGAAAAGCTGCGCAAGGAAAATGAAGACAAAGCGGTAGAAATTATAGATTTTGTTAAGCTAGAGGAAATCGATCCAATTTATTTCGAAAAAAGCTATTATATGGCTCCAGATAGTGGTGGCTCAAAGGCCTACTCGCTTTTAAGAAAAGCACTCTTAGACTCCGGGAAGATTGGAGTAGCAAAGATTATTATTCGCGCAAAGGAACAGCTTGCTGTTGTAAGAGTATATAAAAACATGCTCGTTATGGAGACAATACATTTTCCGGATGAGGTTCGCCCAGTTGCCGAGGTGCCCAACATCCCTATTGAACAAGAAGTGGTTCAAAAGGAGCTAGAAACAGCTTTACTATTAGTAGATCAGCTAACAACTGAATTTGAACCTGAAAAATATAAGGATGATTATCGAACGGCCTTAATGGAGCTAATAGAAGAGAAGAAGAACAACACCTTAATAGTAGAAACAGATGCAAAACAGCCTGTTGCAGCATCGAACGTCACCGATTTAATGGCTGCACTTCAAGCTTCATTGGATAGAACAAAGCCAAAGAAAAAAACAACAACCAGAAAAAGAACGCCAAAAAAGAAAACCTCTTAACGAAAAAAGCTGCCCTAACGATCTTAGGAGCAGCTTTTTCATGAATGTATCAATTTTTAAAATTCAAGTTTGTCTATTTGTACTACTTTGTCTTTTACTTACCTTTTTTCATTTTGTCCTCATAGAACACACTGAAATTTGGATCAATCTGTCCAATGTTTAAATACCTAGCCTTGTAATCTCGGAGAAGCTCGAAGAACTTTCCACTCAGGATCAGGATGACGATAAGGTTAACAAAGGTAGGAATGGCAGTAGTAATATCCGCAAAATACCATACAGCCTGACCTGGCATATTAAAGTATACAGCGTAAACAACCATTAAAAAACCAGGGATTGGATATAGCCATTTAAACGCTAATAACACCCTATATTTTAAAGTTGTCTGATCTGAATCACCAAACACATGGCGTAGTATAATTTCGTAATATGTGTACCAACCTGTCGAAGTGGTTAATCCGAATAAGAATACAGATATAGTGATTACATAACGGCCAATCTCTCCAATGCCAATTTCAAAAGCAGATAGTGTTAATTCTGCTCCGCTAAGCCCAGAAGACCAAACACCTGTAATGATAATTGTAAACGCCGTGATGGAACAAACGATGATGGTATCAATAAAAACCTCTACCGCTCCCCACATCCCCTGCTTTACTGGATGACTTGTCTTTGCAGTAGAATGAATCATTGGCGAAGTTCCCCAACCTGCTTCATTGCTATAAACCGCTCTTGCCACACCCATACGGATCACTTGTGCAATAGCCGCTCCTGCGAATCCACCTACCGCCGCATTACCACTAAATGCACTATTAAAAATAAGCTCAAAAACCGGGATGATATCTGAATAGTTTTTAAAAATAATAAAAAGTCCAGCTACAAGATAAAAGATACACATAAAAGGTACTAAACGACCTGCAATTTCCCCGATTCTTTTAATGCCTCCATAAACAATTACATAAATAAGAACCAAATAGATAAAAGAGGCAGTAATCATCCCAATATCAAAGGAGGAACTTAATGCTTCAGATATCGTATAGTTTTGAAGAGTAATAAAGAAGGTAGTAAAAATACCAAACCCAAATAAAATAGCTGGTACCTTCCAAAATTTAAATCTCTTCTCTTCACCTAGACCCTTCTGAATATAATAGGTAGGTCCTCCATATGGATTTCCTTCTTCATCGGTGCTTCGATAATAGACGGACAACGTTACTTCAACTGTTTTGGTAATCATTCCAAGAAGTGCAGTTATCCACATCCAAAATACTGCCCCAGGTCCTCCAATAGCAATAGCTGTTGCTACACCACCTATATTTCCTACTCCAACACTTCCTCCTATTGCGGTACTAACAGCCTGGAAGGGTGTCAACAGACCTTTCGAATCTTCCGATTTATCACGCTTGCTAAATAGTCTACCAAACGTTTCCTTAAAAATATGGGGCAAATACCCAAATTGGAATAGCTTACTTCCAATAGTAAAATATAAACCGACAAATAATACCGTAAAAATTAATGGTAAGCCCCAAAGCCAATCTACTATTGTTTCTAAGATTTGTTCCACTCTCTCAGCTCCTATTCTATTTTATTTATGATATTTTATTTCCCCTCCTATGATTGTTTGCTCCACCTCCGTATTTAGTAGTTCATCTGGACTTTCCATGGTGAATGGATCCTTAGAAAGTACAGTCATATCCCCTAGTTTTCCTCTTTCCAGTGACCCTTTTTCTTTTTCCTCGTTTGTTGCATAGGCTCCACCAAGTGTAAATAGTTCAATTGCTTCGTACATAGATAGCTTCTCACTTTCAATATAACCTGCATGTGTTTCTCCTTCTTTTCGACGAGTAACAGCAGCATAAATCCCTAGTAGCGGATTTAAAGGCTCAATCGGTGCATCTGAGCTACCTGCACAAATAACACCAGCCTCTAGTAGCGTTTTAAACGGATAGGCAAGTTTAGCTCGTTCTTCTCCAATACGGTCGATAATCCAAGGAAAATCACTGGACACAAATTTCGGCTGTAAATCGGTGATTCTATGTGGACTTTTTAGTCTACGAATCAGCTCTTCATTCAAAAGAGAAACGTGAATAAGTCTATCTCGGAATTTTACAGACTCCATTTGATCTAATATATCTAGAACATCGGTGAGAGCTTGATCTCCAATAGTATGAACGGCTATTGGCATATCAGCGTCTCTGCAATCTTGGAAATAGCGGAAAAGCTCCTCCTTTTCATAAATTGCGCTCCCAAAATTACCTGGATCATCTGCATATGCTCTCGATAGGTGTGCTGTCCTACCACCCAATGCTCCGTCAGCAAAAAACTTTATTGCTCCAATCATTACCTTGTTATTTCCGTATCCTGCGTACATACCTTCTGCCTTTAACTCTTCTAGATATTGATAATCGATTAAAAGGTTGCTGCGAGGTCCAATGCCTTCCTTGTTTACTACTTCGTCAAAAAGTTGATACGTCTGTTTTGCACCATAAAAATAAGTAGGGTCATTTGTATGAATTCCTGTTAATCCAAAACGTACAGCCTCTTGCATACCAACAGTTAGTGCTTTTTTGAGCTGTGAATAGGTTTTTTTAGGAATGTGCTCAGTGATTATGTTGGAAGCAGTCTCTAATAGAAGACCATTCGGTTTGTTTTGCTCGTTTTTCACGACAGTGCCGCCAAATGGTATAGGCAACTCATCATAATAACCAGCGATTTCAAAGGCTTTACTATTAGCTAGGAAGGCATGTCCACAAACTCTTGGCAAGAATAGCGGGTTACCCGGGGCTACAAAATCTAGCTCTTCTATTATCGGTATTTGTTTATCAGGAAAAAGATTCTCGTCCCACCCCCTGCCTAAAATCCATTCTCCTGGCCGAAGAGTTTCTGCCTTAAACTTTATACGTTGAAGCAAATCGTCCTTCGACTTTACACCAGTTAAATCTAGCTCCAGCGAGTTAATTCCTACACTAGAGATATGTAAATGGCTATCAATGAGACCTGGAAGAACAGTCTTTCCTCCTAAATCTACTATTTTTGTGCCGCTTCTTCCCCATGCCAGCTTCATATCCTCGTAAGATCCTAAATCTTCTATTCTTTCTCCGTTTGTCACTATCGCCTCTACAAAAGGCTCATTTTTATTAAACGTATAAATTTTTCCGTTAGTAAAGATTGTTTTCAATTTATCTACCCCTTCTAGTTGTTAGTTATTTTATTTTAATATTCTGACAGATGAATAGCAATAAATAAATACTTTTAAAAACTTGTCCTTTTAATCAATGGGTTATTGGTTTCTGTATTACCTTTCGGGTTAACAGGCTGGTTGTCAACGCCACAGAGAGAATGGTAATGATAGAAAGAAAAAAAGTATCTTCTGAAAGAAGTAGGCCTCCTACTACTACCACTAATGAATCAATCACGAAAATATTAATGCCTACATTTACTCCTGTTCGGTCAGAGATAAATTGTGCAATTAAGTCAGTGCCTCCTGTACTTGTTTCATAACGAAGCATCAGCCCAATACCTATGCCGACTAGAATTCCACCAACAATTGCGCTTGGTATTGCCTCGAAATATATTTTTGGGTTTGTTTGCTTCAAAAGGTCAATAAATAAGGAAGAAACAATCATCCCATGAAGACTATTATAAAAATAATTACGATATTTAAACCAAGCAATTAAAAATATGGGGATGCTAAAAAAGATAATCGTTGCACCCGTTTTTAAATCCCATAGGTAGTTTAAAATTAAAGCTACTCCTATAATTCCACCGTCTAACACCTTATACGGCACTAAAAAAAGGTTAATGCCAATGGATATAAGAAAACTTCCCACCAAAATGATGGTTCCTTTCTTTACTATAAACATCTCCACCACTCCCTTTTCGGGTATGCTCTAATGTATGAAGATGAAGTAGACAAGATGTATAAATAAGAAATAAGTCTCTATACAAATATTTAGCAACCAACTATAACATCGATGTTACAGTTGGTTGCTAGACAATTGACCAGTTTTCAAGGAATAATAAGATTAGGAGGTAGGTAAAGTATGATAAGTATGAATCTTAAAATGCTTCGCTCTCAGCATCAACTTACCCAAGAAGAGATCGCGGAACATTTAAACGTGTCACGACAGGCTGTTGCTAAATGGGAAAAAGGCGATTCTATTCCTGACCTCACCCATTGTATGGAATTAGCTAAGCTATATAATATATCGATTGATAGCCTAGTTCACTACAAGGATGAAGGGCTAGGATTGCCAATACCACCGAAAGGGAAACATTTTTTTGGTTCGGTCACTGTTGGAGAACGAGGACAAATAGTAATACCCAAAAAGGCTCGAGAGCTCTTTCATATACATCCCGGAAATACGCTCGTCATCGTAGGCGATGAAGAACGTGGATTAGCAATCATTCCGGAGACCTATATGAAGCCCTTCTTTAATATGGCAATGATGGGCGGTAAAAAGGAGAACAAGCATGACGAATCCAATTGAAGTAGTTAACCTAACGAAAAAGTATAAAGCAAAAGTCGCTGTGCATCAGCTTTCTCTTACCATCGAGGAAGGAGAGCTTCTTGCCTTGCTTGGAGTAAATGGAGCGGGTAAAACAACACTTATTAACATGCTATCCTGTATTACAAAGCCTAGTAGTGGTGACGCTTTTTTATTTGGTAATAGCATAAAAACAGCACCCCAAAAAGTAAAAAAAGTGATTGCTGTCTCCCCGCAGGAAACTGCAATCGCCCCCAATTTAACTGTCCTCGAAAACTTGCAGCTCATGGCGGGCTTATATGGGTTTTCAAGAGAAGAGATAGCGCAAAAAACAGAGAAAGTGATGGAAAAGCTTTCTTTACAGGAGGTTAAACACCAAAAAAGCAAAACCTTATCAGGAGGATGGAAACGACGCCTAAGTATCGGTATGGCATTAATAAGTGAGCCACGGATTTTATTTTTAGATGAACCAACCTTAGGACTAGATATATTAGCTAGAAGAGAGCTTTGGACATCTATCCAAAAATTAAAGGAATCTACCACAATTATTTTGACCACTCATTACCTTGAAGAGGCAGTGACTCTTTCAGACCGCATATGCATTTTGAAAGACGGACAAGTGAAGGCTTTAGGGAGTGCGAAAGAATTGGTAGATAAGACAGGCACTTCTTGCTTCGAGGATGCGTTCGTGTATTATGTAACGAAGGGAGATAGCCAATGAAAGCTCTTGTTTTTGCAAGCAGAACAACAAAAGAAATAATACGAGATCCCGTTTCCCTCTTTTTCGGTATATGCTTTCCAATCATATTGCTTTTATTGCTTACAGCAATTAATCAAAACATCCCAACCGATTTATTTAATATTGAGTCTTTGACACCTGGTATTGCTTTCTTTAGTCTATCTTTTTTGTCTTTATTTTCTGCACAAATCCTGGCTAAAGACAGATCTAGCTCCTTTTTAACAAGACTTTTTACCACTCCTTTGACGGCGAGGGATTATATTATAGGATATACATTGCCGTTACTTCCTATGGCATTATTGCAAGGTCTTGTTTGCTTTTCGGTAGCGATTATATTAGGCATGAACATATCCACCTCTCTCTTGATTGCACTTTTGTTATTAATCCCCACTTCTATCTTATTTATTGGAATTGGTTTATTTTGTGGAACTGTCTTCAGTGAAAAAGCAGCTACCGCTATATGTGGTGCTTTACTAACGAATCTAACTGCATGGCTTTCAGGTGCATGGTTTGATCTCAACCTAGTAGGTGGACTCTTTAAAACCGTCGCCTACTATTTACCCTTTGTGCATGCAGTAGACATGGGAAAAGCTGCAGTTAGTGGAAATTATCAAGCTATTTTTCCTCATATTTGGTGGGTGCTTGGATATGGAATTGCAATACTAGTAATAGCAGTTATGGTATTTAAGAAGAAAATGAGTGAGGATTAAAGTAGAAAACTGCTTCAAGCTAAGCTTGAAGCAGTAATTTCTTACCTATCTTTGTGCTTTTTATTCTTCACGGCTTTATCCGCGTGCTTAAATTCTTTTTGGTAAAGGACTTCCTGTGTAGAAGTCAATCCATTATCCTTTGTCGTGAGCTGCTCATGTGGAGGTCTCTGGTTTTTCATATTGCTTCTCCTTTCTATTTTTTATTCGATTGCTGATTTTTATCGTGATTCGTCTTGTTATTTTTATTCTTTAGCTTCGAATCAAATTCTTCTGCAAACTCAGCTACATTGTCTTCAGGATTATGGTTGTGACTTGTCTTATTATGATGTAATTCTTTAAAGGTATGAAAAGGATTATGCGTTCTTTTATTTAATGTTTCCTTACTATTCTTTCCCAAATTTCATTCACCTCCTGCATGAGTTAATTTTGCTCATTACAAGAGGATTTATGCTAAAAGCCAGATTCTATCTCTATTTACTAGCGACGATCGTAAACTCCCAAGGAATATTTTCACCATTCCAGCCTTGATGTTCCTCCATTTTTTGAAGTCTAAAGCCAGAAAAGATAATAGCATTCAGTATTTCGCTGAATGTGTATAATCTAATAGATACATCAGGGAAATCCTTCTGCTCCTTTTCATCAAAATAATGTTTATAAGCTACCTCACCAGTTTGTATATCTTCATTAAAATAATTCAGCTCTAGTTCAAAGGCATTCTCTTTTTTGACAATACATTTTCTAAATGGATGAAAATCGCTTAATATCATTACACCTTCATCTTTTAACAAAGTAAACAGGATATTCATCAATTTGTTTATATCATGGAAATAATGTAATATTCCTCCCTCTAAGTACAGAATGTCAAATGAGTTCCCATACTTTGTGAGATCAATTTCATAGATATCAGTAACCACATATTCAATAGATGTGTTTGCTTCACTCGCCAGTTCTAAGGCATATCTCTTATTTTCTTTTGATATATCAAAGACAGTAACTTTTGCACCTAATAGAGAAAGTGGAACTGCCTTACGACCATTAGAGCCACAAAGATTTGCTATACGCTTACCTTGGATATTATCATTAAAATACTTTGCATGCTTTTTTAACTGAACTATTGGAGCCTTCAGTATTTGCTCTGCTTTCTCTCTTGGCGAACCATATCTCTTATTCCAAAATTCATATGCTCTAAATTCCCATGCCTTTTTGTTTTGAATGTTATGGTTATCCATTTCTTCCTCCTTAAGATAATCAATCACTTTCATATGATTATTACATGATGAAAGATGGGTTAAAAGGGAAAAGAACAAATTTAAATGGTTGCGATTTGAACTGCGTGAAAAGTAAAGCAGTTATTTAATAGAAGAAAGATGAGAAAAAATTATCAACCTCAAAAAAGCCTACAAGAGGCATTCCCCTTATAGGCCTTCCATTTAAACCACTTCTAGTTTAACCTCTATATTATCTCTAGTTGCCTTAGAATAAGGACAAACTTGGTGTGCTTTGTGCACTAATTCCTCCAATTGGTCTTTCTCTATATCCGTCCCTTTTACCTGCAAAACTACAGCTAGCTTAAAGCCTTGATCTGTTTCATCCTTTAAAAGGCTTACATTGGCCGTAACCTCTGAAGTGAATTGTACTCGTTCCTTTCTAGCTGTTAACTGTAATGCGCTATCAAAGCAAGCTGCATATCCCGCAGCAAATAACTGCTCAGGATTTGTAGCGTTCTCTAGCTGCTTAGCTCTTGGTGTACCTGGCATAGCTGTATCCAGTTCAATAACCCCATCATCTGAGCGTACTTTTCCTTCTCTTCCACCCAAAGCTGTTGCACTTGCAGTAAATAATTTATCTGACATCATTCCAGCTCCTTTATTCGTAATATCTCTCCCTAAACGTATACCCTGTTTCCTAAAAAGATATCAAAGGATTATTAACAATAAAGATATCTTAACCCTCGAGGTTCTGATGGATTAATCGCTACTGAAAATTCTGGAATATTTCCTTTCAATATTTAAGTAATGTATAAATATCACTATATTCTTTGCAGTTTCTTTTCAAATAAAAAAACGCTTCAAAGCTCAATAAAAGCTTGAAGCGTTCAATTCTATTAACGGTTTTGATTCGCAGAAAGCATGGATAAATTCTCTCCCAATTAGAACTTCTGTTATGTGAGTCGGGAAGTTCCCTCATCTTTCAATTGTAGGAAGGCTCTTATTTTAAGTTATCATAAAATTCCTTAATAAGCTGTTCCTGATATTCACCAGCAAATGTACCATTTGTAAACTTAGTTAAAGCTTCATTTCTAAATCTTTCCCATGAGAATGCTTCTTTACCAACAAGGATTGGATAGTAGCATACACCATTTTGTTCAGCAGCCTGCAAGTCACCAGGTGCGTCCCCAACCATTAGTACTTGCTCGTTCTCAAAGCCGAATTTTTTTAATTGCTCAATGCAGTAAGCTTTTGTTCCAGCTTCTTGTCCTAACATTACTTGGACATGTGGTGCTAGATCATGTCTAGTCCACTCTTCTGCTACAGCCCCTCCATTTGCAGAGGATACAATTGCCACGTCCGCAACTTTCTCTGCTGCAGCAAGACCTTCTTTTGCTCCTTCAAATGGTGCATCTGCATCTTCTAGTTCTGTAATTGCTTTGTTTACTTCATTACTCCATTGCAGAGCTTTCTTAAGCTGTTCATCATTCGTTTCTGCAATAGCACGCTCTAATGAAGGATTAGAAAGTTCGTTCGTCGTCTCTACCCAATGCTTAATAGAAGAGATATCCGGCATTTCTACTCCTTCTGCAGCTAAATCTTCTATTGTTTTTACTAAACCTTTAAAACGGTTAATTCCTCTTGATCTTGTATAAAGGTTAATATCATTCCACAATTTCATGAAACGCTCTTCAATGTGTTCTAAACCCCATACTTCAATTACTTTTGGTCCAAAACATTTCATATGTTTCACGTCCATTGTATCCATTGCACAGCCATCGGAATCGACGCAAACTAGAAAATTCTTTGTTTTAACGAATTCTGAAATTTGATCTTTCAATGTAAGTCCTCCATTTTCACCATTCTATAAAATAAGGCCTAACTGAATTGAGAAAGTCACAATCCAGTTAGGCAAAAGCTACGGTAAATTATTTTCTATTTTTAGTTTCTGCTTCCCACAAACCAATTAGGTAAGTTGCTCCTAGGGCACGGTCATATAAACCATATCCTGGTTTACCTGTTTCTCCCCAGATCATTCTTCCATGGTCCGGACGGATAGGGCCAGTGTAGTTGAAGTCAGCCATAGCTTTAATTACTTCGTGCATATCAACAGAGCCATACTCAGATGGATGTGCACTTTCTTCGAATGACATACCACCTGTTAATTTCACATTGCGGGCATGTACGAAGTTAACACGATCCTTTTTACCGAAGTAACGAAGCATTTCAGGGAAATCGTTCTCCGGATGAGATCCAAGGGAACCACTGCACATAGTCAAGCCGTTGTTAGGGCTATCATATAGATTAACAAATCTTTCAAGGTTTTCTTTGTTTGTGATAATACGTGGTAATCCAAAGATATCGAATGGAGGATCATCAGGGTGGATAGCCATCTTCACGCCAGCTTCTTCTGCAACTGGGATGATTTCTTTAATGAAGTACTCGAGGTTTTCCCATAGCTTTTCATGATCTACATTTTTGTAGTGATCAAATAATTGCTGTAAGTCTTCTTTTTTATAGCTGGAGTCCCAACCTGGTAATGAAAGTTCTCCTGTTAATGGATCCATTTTCTTCGCAACTTCTTCTTCGAAGATAAGTGCTGTAGAACCATCTGGAAGACGGTATTCTAAATCTGTACGTGTCCAGTCAAAGATTGGCATAAAGTTGTAGCATACAACTGGAATACCAGCTTTTCCTAAATTACGTAAAGTTGTTTTGTAGTTTTCGATATATTTATCACGAGTTGGTAAACCAATCTTGATATCTTCGTGTACAGGTACACTTTCAATAACAGAGATATGCATACCAGCATCTTCCACAGTTTTTTTCAGCTCTTCAATTTTATCCATTGGCCAAGCTTCTCCAACAGGGATATCATAGATAGCTGTTACAATTCCTTTCATGCCTGGAATTTGGCGAATGTATTCTAATGGGATAGAATCAGTTTTTCCATACCAACGAAAACTCATTTCCATAGTTGTGTTTCCTCCTAAAAATTATTGAAGATCTATATTAAAATAATTCTTCGCGTTGTTAAAGCAGATGTTTGTTACAAGCTTTTCAAGTAATGCTTCATCGTTTGGAAGCTCTCCTTCTTCCACCCATGTACCTACTAAGTTACATAGGATACGACGGAAATACTCATGTCGGCTGTAAGAGATGAAGCTGCGTGAATCTGTCAGCATTCCTACAAAGTGACTTAATAATCCTTGATCAGCTAAAGCTGTTAATTGGCGAATCATACCTGGTTTTGTATCATTAAACCACCAACCAGAACCAAATTGGATTTTACCTGCAATTCCAGCTTCGTTTGTTTGGAAGTTTTGAATTGTTGTACCAATTAGTTCATTATAAACAGGATTTAAATTGTAAATAATTGTTCTTGGAAGAGAATCTCTGATTTCTAGTGCATCTAGTAGAGCATTTAATGGTGCTGCTACTTCGCCTTGGTCGCTGATCGAATCAAATCCAGCATCAGGTCCTAACTTTTGGAACATTTTTGTATTGTTGTTGCGGATAGCACCAAAGTGAATTTGCATTGCCCAGCCTCTATCTGTGTAGGCCTTACCAAGAGCAATCAAAATGGCCGTCTTGAATTTATTTTCATCCTCTATGCTTACAGGTTGTCCGTTACGTCCAGCTTGGTAAATTGCATCTAGTTCACTTTCTTCAAATTCAGCAAATGGAACCTCAGAAAGACCATGGTCAGAAATTCTGCACCCTTTTTCGTGGAAGTATTGTACTCGATTTAATAGAGCCGCAATATAATCCGCATAAGTTGCTAATGATTGATTAGCTACCTTTTCAAGTAATTCCACGAATGGAACGAAAGTAGCTTTATTGATTTCTAATCCTTTGTCAGGACGGAATGATGGAAGAACCTTCACTGGGAAATCTGGTAATTCAGCAATTTGCGCATGATGCATAAGATCGTCTGTCGGTTCATCTGTAGTACCTATTACTTTTACATTTGAACGTTTAATAAGTTCACGAACAGAAAAATCGTCTTGCTGTAACAATTCATTGCAACGATCCCAAATGCTTTCCCATGTATGTTCGTTTAATAATTCTTCGATTCCGAAGTAATTTTTCAACTCGATATGTGTCCAGTGATACAAAGCGTTTCCAACAGTATATGGAACTGTTTTAGCCCAAGCCTCGAATTTCTCCTTTGAACTAGCATCACCAGTAATGTACTTCTCAGAGATTCCATGTGCTCTCATTGCTCTCCATTTATAATGGTCACCTTCGAGCCATAGTTCCGTGATGTTATTAAATTTACGATTTTCAGCAATATCTTTTGGAGATAAGTGACAGTGATAATCATAGATTGGCATATCTTTTGCAAATTTATGGTATAAATTCACAGCAGTTTCATTTTTCAACATAAAGTTCTCATGGATAAATGAACTCATTCACTTGTCCCTCCTTCATATACAAATCTAAATAATCTTCTTCGCATTCATTCAGTGCCGAACAAATGCAAAGAAGAACTATGATTAACCCCTAAGGGATTCTAGATGGTCCATAAACTCTCTTGCAGTCGTTTGCACACTGCTATAGTCACCATCTTTTACATTTTTCGTTAAAGCACTTCCGATACCTACAGCGAATGCACCTACTTCGATCCAATCCGCTAAGTTATCTTTGCTCACGCCACCTGATGGCATCATTTGAACATGTGGAAGTGGCCCGTGTACGTCCTTAATGAAGGATTTACCTAGCAAGCTTCCTGGGAACATCTTGATAACATCTGATCCATAGGTTACTGCTTCCAGCACTTCTGTTACAGATCCGCAACCTGGTAAGTATGGTACACAGTAGCGGTTACACATTAAGGAAATATTACGGTCAAAATGTGGACTCACAATGTAACGTGCACCTTTCATGATGGCAATACGAGCAGTTGTGTCATCAAGCACAGTACCTGCACCAATGATCATGCCCTCTTCCTTTAGGCTTGCAAGTTCTGCAATTACTTCCGCAGCATCTGGTGTTGTGAAAGTAATCTCTAACGAGCGAATACCACCTTTAAATGCTTGCTTTGCAATTTCCACAGCTTCCTCTTTCGTGTTTCCACGAACTACAGCTACTACATAGCCTTCACGCATTTCTTTAAGCACTTCGAATTTTTGTAACATCTAATCACCTCTTATGCCTTTAACTTCACTTTTTTACCTTATACACCTGAGTATGCAGAGAATGCACCATCAACTGGGATGACAACTCCGTTAACAAAGCTTGAAGCCTCATGTGATACTAGATACAGCATTGTACCTACTAACTCTTCTGCTTCCCCGAAACGGTCCATCGGTGTGTTGCGAAGGATTTTTTCAGAACGCTCTGTATAAGAACCGTCTTCATTTTTTAATAATTTTTCATTTTGCGCAGTAACGAAGAACCCTGGTGCAATTGCGTTAACACGAATACCCACTTTTGACATATGAACTGCCAACCATTGAGTAAAGTTACTTACAGCTGCTTTTGCTCCACTGTATGCTGGAATTTTCGTTAATGGCGTGTACGCATTCATGGAAGAAACATTAATGATTGTAGCGCCCTTACGATTAATCATGTCTGAAGCAAATTCTTGTGAAGGTAGTAATGTACCTAAGAAGTTTAAGTTGAATACAAATTGAACTCCTTGTGGATCCAAATCAAAGAAAGTGATAGTATCATCTAACTTTTCTTTGATGTCTTCAGCGTATAAATACTCTTTTGTAGTTGTTCCAAGTGGATGATTTCCTCCAGCGCCATTAATTAAAATGTCGCAAGGTCCAAATTTTTCAAGCACAACCTCATGAGCAGCTTTTAAGCTTTCTTTGCTAAGTACATCAGCAGCTACACCAATTGCAATTCCGCCTTTTTCTGTAACGGATGCTGCTTTTGCTTCTGCGTTTGCTAAGTCGCGATCCAGGATAGCCACTTTTGCGCCACAAGCAGCCAAAGCGTCAACGAATTGACCGCAAAGGATTCCTGCTCCGCCTGTTACTACAGCGACTTTGTCTTTTAAATCAATTTGAAAAGGTAAAAAAGTCATTCTACATAGACCTCCAGAAATATATTAGTGCCTCCGGCGATTTTACATTTTAACGCCTAAAGCACCCAAATTCAATTGCTTATGCACGGTAATAGATAAGTTTCCTTACATATCTTACAATAATTTGAAAACTTTTTTTACCAGTATAGCTATAAGTATCCTTTTTACAAGACACTGATATCCTAATATGCCCTACTAGATGTTTCCTTATTCTTTGGAAGCGCGTTTTGCTGCCAACTCTTTCTGCATTTTTGCTAAACGATTTTTGGTTAATGGGTAGAAGAACAATAAAATTAATAAAATGAGTAAATAAACGATAGCAGGGACTAATGTCGCTAATGTATGAATCCCATTAAGTGCTTCCTCTGTTTGAACTTCGCGTGCAGCGTCATAACCGATTGCCGCTATAGCAAAACCACCAATACCGCCGGCTATGGCTTGACCCACTTTACGTGCAAATGAATAGACAGAGTAAACTGTTCCATCTTCCCTTTGCGCGGTTAGATACTCCTGATAATCAATAACATCCGTTACAAATGCCCAAATTACGGTATTAAACAAGCCGAATCCAATAAAACCAATGAACGAAATATAAATGAATGTCATTGCATCGATATCTTTCAAGAAGTACAATACGAAATACGCTGCACTGGCAACGAGTAAACCTACAATGGACATTTCTTTCTTACCAAACTTAGTCGTAAGTGTTTTCACAAATGGGGCACAAAGTAATACAGCTATTGTTTGAGCAATACTTACAAGGCTTAATGTACCAGCACTTGAGAAGTAATCTTTAAATAGATATACGTTAACCGCACCAACAAGCATCATGTTCATCATAAAAATTAACGATGCAGCAAGTATTGCAATAAGTGGCTTGTTTTTTGCTAAACCTTTTAATGTCGTTTTCAAATCCATCTTTTCAGCTGATCCTTTTGGAGCAACGACACGCTCTGTAGTAAGCTTGTAACAAGCGATGTAGCTGCTGATTGAAAGAAGACCAAATAGAATTGCAGCTACAAAGAAACCACCTGCATCTGCTTTATTATCCACAAAGATAATTTGTGGTCCTAATGCATTGATAATTAAACCTGCTAATGTAGAACCAATTGTTCTATAGGTAGATAAGCTTGTACGTTCTATTGGGTCTTCTGTCATAACTGATGCCATAGACCCGTATGGAATGTTTACCGTACTATATAAAGTACCCCATACAAGATACGTTACGAATGCATATGCCTCATAGAATCCTGTAGTCATACCCGGGAAAGTAACGAACATTAATACTCCTGTGAACACAAGCGGGAATGACATTCTTAATATCCAAGGTCTGAATTTGCCATTTTTACTTGGATTTCTCGTATCAATAAAACGTCCCCAAGTAACATCTGCAACTGCATCCCATAGACGAGCAATTAAGAACAATCCACCTACCCACGCTGCACTTAGTCCATAAACATCCGTGTAATATACCATTAAAAATGAACTTACTAACAAGAAGAAAAAGTCGTTACCGAAATCACCAAACAAATACCCTAACTTATCGCGCATACCAAATGGCCGCATAGTTATAATTACCTCCATAATATTGACGTGTACGAGTACTACTCGTTTAGTATGAGCAGCACCCATACTTCTTTATAACTTTATTATGAGTAAATTTATTGAGGTAATACCTATCTTTTGATGACAACTTGTTTGCCGTTAATATCAAAATCTATAACTGCCTGTTTGCTTGCGACTTGGAAGTCACCAACGATTGTATGCTTCAAAGCAAAAGATGATAAAGCAAAGTCCAGTGTTTCGGTTAGACTAAAGGAGTTATTTAAACCATATAAAACTCCTGCGACGAAAGAGTCTCCTGTTCCAATCCGCTCGAGCACATTTACTTTAACGGGACCTAGCATATGTTGCTCGTTGCTCGTAACAACTGCACAACTTAACTTCTGTGCGTTGTCCCCTAGAACTTCTCGCTCTGTTGTAAAAAATGCATCTAGACCAAATTCTTCACACAATTCTTTTAGAATAACTAGTTTTTCAGCTAGCGTTTCAACTCTTGGTTGTTTCCCATGCAGCTCATGAATGGTATAGGCATCTAAATAGCTTCCAAAACAAACATTGACATAAGGTAAAATTTCCAAAAAAGCGTCCCTTGCTTCTTCAATACTCCAAATCTTCGTTCGATAATTAAAATCAAAGCTTACTTTAATACCCTTCTCTTGAGCTAATTTAGCGAGTTTTAAAGTAACCTCACGAGCTTGCTTACTAACTCCCATGCTAATACCGCTTAAATGAACCCATTTCACATTTTCTAGCATTTCCTCGAATTGATAATCACTCGGGAGTGCTTCAACAAAGGCCGAGTTTTGACGGTCATAAATAACTTCTGTCGGACGAGACGAGTATCCTTGTTCTACGAAATATAAACCCAATCTGTGACCTTTATGCACAACATAATCTGTATTTACGCCAAATTTACGTAATTGCATAATTGCTGCTAATCCTAGATTATTATCAGGTACACATGTTGTATAGGAAGCTTTAGTCCCCCAATTGCTTAGGGCGACAGCAATGTTTGCTTCAGATCCTCCAAATTCTATTTCTAATTGGCTAGCCTGTGTAAGAAGTCTGTTTTTGTATGGCGTTAATCGCATTAATATTTCACCGAATAACAGTATTGACTTCATTTTTGCACCATCACTTTCAGAATGTATGTTCAAATAGTATAGGCAGAACAGCTAGCTGAGTATTCAACTAGTTGTTCTGCTTATTACTTTTTGCCTACTTAGGATTTTTTAATTTTCGTTAATTCCTTGTTTAGGGCGTACATTAATTTATCCGTAAATATTTCTTCTGCTAATGAAGCAATATCGTTAATTGATGTACCTTCCATCATGCCGAACATCGGATGATCAGGACCAAAACCAGCTAGGTATTTATTTAGTACTGCTTTTGTTTCTTCATTTGCGAATAACTCACCTAAAGAACAACGTGTGGAGTATACATCATCCGTGATGATTATTTCTTCCACTTCCACATCTTCTAAGTCCGGCATATCAAACCAGTTAGCCACAGCTCCGCCTTTCCCTTCCTCAGGGCACTCATAGCTTGGATTTGGTTCTGCTACTTTATTGAAGTGTGCCACATCCACAAATTCTTTAGAATCTTCTTGTGCAATAGCTTTCACTTCATTTAGTCCAGCATTCAGCACTACATTTTCAAAGATAAAGATATGGCTATCGCTTGAACTTGCTTTAACCTCCTTACCATTTACAAGAAGCTTCACTTGATTACAGTTTGAATATACCTTCACCTTGATAACTTCATCAGAGCGATCTACAAAACGTTTGCTTGTAATGTGAACAAATTTTTCTGTAGACCAGTTTGCTTTGTACATATAAAAAGCATCTTTCTTAATCTTACGGTCGTAAGTAATTAACCCTTTATTGTTACGACCTTTCACGCCACCTTCATCACGAATGTTTGCACCAAAGTCAAACATATTCCACACATAAGTTGACCATAGGTATGGACGTTCAGAGAAAATTTTCCATACTTTTTCATGGTATAGTGCATGGTATTCTTCTGTATAATCCTTCACTTGTGGATCATTTGTGTGATACTCAATAATCCCTTCCGCACCATATTCAGAAATCCCAAGCTTCACCTGTGGGTTAATTGCATGGAAACCATCTAGCCACTCAGCAAAGTCTTCCGCTTTCCCTTGGTACCAGCCGTAGTATTTGTTATAACCAACGATATCCGTAAGGTAGTTATACTCATCCGTATCAGGAACCATCATAACGTTAGCCATCGTTGTTAAGCGAGTTGGGTCCTCTTGCTTAGTCAATTCATTTAATTCTTTTACGACTCTACGCACTTCTGGACGATCTCCGCCGATTTGAATCTCGTTTTGGATGCCCCAGAACATGATGGAAGGATGATTGAAGTTTTGACGAATAAGCTCAATCATTTGTTGTTTCGCATTAATTCCCTCTAATTCTGTCTTAGACATAATAGAGATGAATGGGATTTCCGCCCAAACAACCATTCCTTCACGGTCACATAGATCGTAGAAATATTGATCGTGCTGATAATGAGCCAATCGAATGGATGTAGCTCCAACTTCTTTAATCAAAGCCATATCTTCATCATGTTCTTTATGTGTGATTGCCCAACCCATGTCTTTACGATCTTGGTGTCTTGAAACACCATTTAGACGTAACGGTTTACCATTCAAGAAGAATCCTTTTTCTGAATCAACTTCGAAATATCTTACTCCGAAAGGTATAATTAGCTCGTCCACCACATCATTGAAGCTTGTTAATGTAATATGTGCTTTATACATATAGGCATTTTTTAGTCCATCCCATAATATAGGATTTTCAATTGTAGCTGGCATGTGAACTTCTTGGTTTTCTCCAGCAGATAAAACTACCTCTTTTGCTGCGTATGCAACCTTATTGCCTTCAGAATCTAATAAGTCTATCCACACACGTACTTTCTTCTCTTCTTCCAAATCATTTACTAATTTAGATTTAATCGTAAGAGATGCTTTTTCTTCGTTCACTTCATCTTGTACAATATAAACACCTTGAGAGCCGTAATCCATTAAATCAAAATGAACCGGATTTGCAATTACCAGGTTCACATCTCGGTAAATTCCTCCAAAGAATGTGAAGTCAGCCATTTGCGGATAAACATCCTCTACAACTGTGTTATCCACTTTTACAGCAAGCGTATTAGGCTTGCCAAATTCAATGACATCCGTAATATCAAAACGGAATGTAGAATAACCGCCACGGTGTTGACCCATGTGTTGTCCATTTACATAGACGTCCGTCACACTATTACTTCCGTTGAATTCAATAAATACCTTATTTCCAGAGGCCAAAGTGTCTACCAAAAATTCTTTACGGTACCAGCAAGCACCTTTGTAAAAATCAAAGCCATTCGCTCCGTCTATTGCATTCCATGTATGAGGAACGCTTACATTTTCCCAATCGTGATCGTTAAATGTTTTAGCTGAAGCATTTTCTACATCTTGTTTGCTAAACTTCCAAGCAGTGTTCAAATTAAGTATTTTTCTCATTGTTTGACTCCTTGTGTAGTATTCATACTTGAGGTAGCGCTAAAAACTCATAGAACAAGTATCTAAAGTAAGATTAAATCAGGTATGTAAACTGATGAAGATAGCGCTTACATTCTATTGAAAATAATTTTCAACTTGTAAAATGTGCATTTAACAGTTTATATTGTATTACTCAAGCAATTATTTTTTATCGTATTATCTTGCATCTTTTAGCACAAATTATGCGTATTTTGTACAGACCGGGACATAATAATTAGGAAGTAAGGATAGAAGAGGTGATAAAAGGATGGACCAAACCTTTGAATATGATGATTTCATTCGAATATGCAATATAATCTTTTCGTTAACAAACCTTGATGTAAAGCTAATCGATCAAGAGGAAAATATACTATTTCAATTAGATAGACTTACTATGCCCGCAAGCTTACAAAAAAACAATGTAAAATATTTCAAGATTACCAAAACACTTGAGAAGCACCCCCCCACGGCTTATTACTATCACACAAACACTTATGGACTTGATTATATAAGTGTGGGGATATGGAGAAATAATGTATTGTACGGAGGGATTATTGTAGGACCCTTTGTGGCTACAGTTCCTAACGACTATTTTGTTAGCAGTGTAATATCTTATAATAATTTACCGGTAAGCGAACATAACTCATTAAAGGAGTTTTATAAATCACTCCCTATTGTGAGTAGTGGTACTGCTAGCAGTATTGGTGCAACCCTTGTGAATTTAGTTAATCATACATACCTTCCTTCTCAGTTAATTACTTCTAGTTCCTTACATCCAGTGAAAAATAAGGGGAAACTAAAAGAAGATATTGTAAAAAGCGTTGATATTATCGAACTGCGTTATCAAAATGAAAAAATATTAATGGAAGCTATATCTAGAGGCAATAAAGAGGAGTTAAGGAAACTAATAAACGAACTAAGTTATACGCAATTAGATAAACGATTACCAGAAAGCCCTCTCAGAGGCTTTAAAAATTTATTAGTTGTGATGAATACCTTATGTAGAATTGCAGCTCAGAACGGTGGAGTACATCCAATTTATATACACAATATTTCTGAGAAATTTGCTATTTTAATTGAAAGAGCGAATAATTTACCATATCTGAAGGATCTAAAGAAGAAGATGGTGATAGAATATTGTGATCTTGTAAGTGAACATTCAACCAGAAAATACAGTGCTATTGTCCAGAAAGCTGTTAATTACATCAAATTACACCTCGAAAGCCCTCTTACTCTACAGGGAATTGCAGAAACCATTCACGTGAACGACTCCCACCTTTCACGAAAGTTTAAAGAAGATACCGGAATGAGCTTGATTGATTTCATTAATCAACATCGAATTGAAGCCGCAAAGGTTTACTTACAAACTAACTCTACTAGCATCACAGAAATTGCTTTTATAGTTGGGTTCAACGATGTAAATTATTTCAGTAGAGTATTTAAGAAAATAACTGGTGTTACTCCATCCCAATATAGGCGTAATCATCCTTTTGATTAGGCTATGGGATTTTTGTAGTGCTAAATTACTTCATAAAAACTACAGATAAACAGGATCATTCCTATTAAAAAGCGAGGAAGTGGATAAAATAAAGGACTAAGCCCACTAGTACTTATGATATATAGAGGCTTCGTCCTTTTTATTCATTATTAATAATAGTAGATTGTTTAGAATTGATAGCTATTTTTTTAATTAGCCATTATTTCTATTTCAGAAATCATTAAATCTCCTTTACCTTCGAGCAGCTCCCAATCTTTCACCTTGTCTTTATTAAGTATTAAATATTTTAACTCCTTGTTATCAATTAGCGGTTTAATAGACGTTACATTTGTATTTCTTATGTCCAAGTATGTTAGATTTTTTAATCTTGATAAAGGAGATAAATCTGAAACGGCTGTATCAGCAACTTGTAAACGCTCCAGGTTATTCAAAGAACTAGCAAATTCAAGATTAGTAAGAGGCGTTCCATTCATTAAAAGAAAACGCAAAGAGGTTAACTTGGCTACTACTGAAAAGTCCTCAATTGGATTATTCATTAAAGTAAGATCTTCAAGAGCCACTAATTTTTCGAGTGGTGCCAAAGACATAACTTGGTTATTCGTAATATCTAAATATTTAAGAGAATTCAAAGGTTCCAATGGCCCTAAGTCTTGTAATTGATTATTGACTAGAAAAATACTTTCTATATTTTGCAACTCTGGAAAACCCTTTAAATCCTCTAGCTCGCTATTTGATATTTCAACAGTATTTAAGTGCTTATAAGACTTTAAAAAATCCACTTCTGAAACAGGTGTATTTTGGAGATAAAGATATTTCAAGTTGCTTAACTGACTAATGGATTCAATATCAATAGGAGCAGTTACGAAAAGCTGTTCTAAATTTTTCATTTCAGATAATGCAGAGGTATCATCATTATTCTGGCTATTAATGGTTAAATTGCTTACCCTTAATAAGTCTTCATGTGTTAGATCTTCTTGCGGAACTCCAATCTGCTGAGAAATTTCGTTTAGTAGTGCAGCTGGAATATTTACCACCCCCGCTGTTTCAGTCTCTTCTTGAATTCCCATCTGTTGAGTATCATTCTTCTTTATACTATTGCTTTCACTTTCGCACCCAACTAACACAAAAATAAGAAATAACACCAGGTATTTTTTTCTCATCATTTGCCCCTTCTCTACTCGATATTTTTTAATCAACCTATACATCTGAATTTATATTGGCTATTAGCCACTCCCCATTTTGATAGACAAGTTCTATTATCAAGAAGTATGGATAAGTATTGGACCGATTAAAAGTAATATCATAAAACAACCTAAATCTTTGTCTGTCTCCATCAATAAATTCGTATCCATATAATTCAGAACTAGTTACATCTTCTTTGTAATTAAACGTAAATTCAAATTCATAATTCCCATATTCTATCGCAAAATTATCTTTTAATTTAGCTTCTGATGCAAGAAGTGATTGTGCTGTTGCTCTGTCTTTCGCGTAAAGCGCGAGCAAGAACTTTTCTACAACTTCATTCGTTAAACTTTTAGTTTCCTCTATTTCTTCTTCAGTTGGTTCCTTCACCTTGTCTTCTTCCGTTGTATCTACAGATAATTCATTATGTTCCTCGTTGTCTATGAATGACTTGTCATCCTCTAAATTTGAGTTTGATTCCCCGTTAGTTTTGCCGGTAGGTTCAACGTTCTTTTGCAAAACAGTGAACAACAGAAAGAACACAGAAGCCACTAAAACGATAGATATTGTATAACTCAGCAATCCTTTACCAAATATTTTATACCTCTCGTCCTTACGTTTCTCGGTTGCTTTCGTCTTAATCCGGTTCTCTAAGTGACGATTAAAACGGGGCTCTTTTCCTATGAAATAATCGATTTCTTTTTTTATTTCATTCATTCGCCCAACCCTCCCCGTTTACTACAGACAATTTTGTTTTCAATGACTTTCTAGCTCTTGATAGTCTTGTCTTCACCGTTCCTTCAGAACAACTCAAAATGAGAGCAATGGTTTCTATTTTAAATTCTTGATAGTAGAAGAGTAAAATCACTTCACGATATTTAGTTGGCAGTTTTAATATCTCTTCTAGTAACGTACTATTACGATCGTTAGAAAGTATTTCTTTTTCAGGGTTATAACTCTCTGTGAATGAACCCTTTATCTGCTCCGTAAAATTCTTCTTCTTATTTTTCCAACTCCTTAAATAGTCGTAGCAACAATTTATTGTGATTCTATATAAATAAGTTTTAAGAGTAGATTTTCCCTGGAATTGATCTCGATTTAAGTAATACTTTATAAAAACATCTTGCATGATATCTTCGGCTGCTCCCCAATCCTTTACCATCAAATATGCTAAACGAATTAACGGCTCCCCATGCTCTTTCATGATTTGTTCAAATTGTCGGTCATTTATCCCCTTCATTTTAACCTCCCTTTCCAATTAACTCCTAACTGCAATGTACCCTTTAGACGCAAAGAAAAGGAAAAAGGTTACAAAAAAAGTTAAGGAGGATAAATCCTCCTTAACTTAAATATTAGCTTTTTGGTGGAATTGAATTAGAAAAGTTAAACATTCCTCTTGCTATGGTCTTTGCAGCTTGTTCTCGAACTGAGCTCTGCTTTTATCTATCATTGTCTGCCTTGATAAATAAAACTTCTGGTAAGATAGCCCACCTATTTATTAAAAGGATCTACAACTTTAATATTTTCATTAATTCGCTTAGAAGGAGCCTTTTTAACACCACGATTTCTTACTCCAAGAGTAGTAGCCTTTTCTATAAACTTATCTTGTGTAGAAAATGTGTAGAAACCTTTCATTTTCTATCGGTTTCTCAAAAATAGAAAAAGCGCTCCAAACTCCCTAAAATATAAGGATTTGAAGCGCTTTTCTTTAAGCTCTAACATATTAAACCTTATTACGTCCCGGGAGGGATTCGAACCCCCGACCGACGGCTTAGAAGGCCGTTGCTCTATCCTGCTGAGCTACCGAGACAATTGTTTTTCGTTTCTTTAAAGAAATGAAAGACAATATATATTATCTGGTACTTTTTAATAAAAGTCAATATTGTTTTTGGTTTTTATTCGATTGTATCTTTAAATTTCTTTCTACCACTGTAAACTTTATTGACTTCTATCGTAAGAGATCGGATGGAGTCCTCTGTCAGTTCTACTTTTCCATCCTTTTGATATTTCCTCCACATATCAAGCTCATGTCGATAGACATATTCTGATAGTCGATAAATATCTATATCATGCTTTAGGCTTTCTTTATATGTCTCTTTAATTTCGTACTTTAATTGTTCTTTTACATTCTTTTTCACTTCATCGGCAGAAATCTTGCCTTCAAAGCTGCCTAGTAGAACATTCATATTTAGTTTTATATCAAAATATACTTGTCCTTGTTCCTCAAATGGTTTTACTTTAATTTTAAGGTTATCCACTATTGCAGCGAGATAGTCGCCTTCTTCTTCTCTTTTATGCGATACCTCGCCACGTATGGTTTCCTTAGTCATCCACTGAAGTCCGCGAACTTTGTCATCCTTGATAATCCCTTTTAGTTCCTTTGAGTTGATTGTAGCTACTCCCGCTACTTCTGGTAGCTGATCCTCGCCTTTTTCTGTCTTCCAATCCTTCATGGTGATATAGGGGATGTTCACCTCATGAGAAGGTTCATTTAAATCGATAATTAATTTACGGAGGTTAATAGGCTCAATAAATGATTCTTGTTTATAAGAGCTCATAGGATCTACAAGCCTTAGCCTTGTCATCGCATTATTAAATAGTGGATTTAAGAGCAAGATGTCTTCCACAGGATCTGATGTTGCATAAATCCATGCCTGATATCTTGTATCTCTATTACGAATAAATGCATTAATGGCTTCATCAGCCCTTCCTTCCTTTAACGCTTCCTCCGAAAACACCATATAGGTCATATGCCCCCAAAATATTTTTAAATCTATCGAATGGTAGACATCAAAAATAGCCTCTTCTATTGTATGCCCACTCCCCTTAGTCACCTCTACCTGTAAAGCATCCTGTTGGGGAGATTCGGTTTTTGCAATATTTACAAAATCAAGTATTTGCGTATACAGTTCGTATTTCCCGTCTTTGTAATCTACTCCAATTCCATAAATATAGCGCATTCTATTTGGTTCATTAGCATCCCAGCAGCTAGACAACAACGGAAGAAAAGCTAACAGTATACAAAGCTTTATTATTCTAGTTTGCATTGTCATCTTCTCCCCTGTTCTTATCTTGTGTATCTAAGTTGCTTGGTCTCTTCATATAATTTTTAGGGCTTAGCCTTAATAGGGTTTTTTTCATAGTAGAAAAGCTAAGATCGGTTCCTATATTCATAAATGGAACCCCAAAAATTCGTATATTCGATAAATATAAAATTAACGCATACAGACAAACAAAAAATCCAAACAATCCCAAGAGTGACGTAACTAGAATAAACATTATGCGAATAATACTTACTGCAGTTACCAAAGATTGATTTACCAAAGTAAAGGTAGAAATAGTAGAAATAGCAAGAATCACAATCATAGCTGGACTTGTTAAACCTGCTCGAATTGCCGCATCCCCAACAATCAAACCGCCAACAACACTTATCGTACCTCCTATGACGGATGGTAATCGAAGACCTGCCTCCCTAAATAGCTCGAACATGACAAGCATTACTAGCATTTCTACAACTGACGGAAGTGGGAGACCAGAATTGTTTTGAGAAATGGTTGCTAGAAGCTGAAAAGGGAGCTGATCCTGATGGAAACTAGTGAGTGCTAGCCAAAAAGCTGGTAGTATTAATCCCAAGATTAATCCAAGCACCCTTAATAACCGTTCAGCAGAGCTGAAAGCAACAGGATATTCTATATCCTCTCCCGATTTAAGTAGCATCAACAAATTTACAGGAGTAATAATCGCATAGGAGACACCATCTATTAAGATAACAATCCTTCCCCTGATTAATGACTGAACTGCATAATCGGGTCTACCAGTGTAGTCATTTCTCGGAATAAAGGGAGACGTCACATTCACCATCTCCATTAATAACTCACCACTAACAATGATATCGATATCCACCTGTTTTAATTGCTTCATTAAATCTTCTAGTATTTCTTTATCCACAATGTCATCCATGTAAAGAACGGAAACCTTCGTTTTTGATCTAGTGCCTATTTCTAGCTTTTCTATTGCCAACGAATTAGTTGGAAGTCTTTTCCTTATTAACGCCGTATTAACCTGAACGCTTTCTATAAAATTGTCCCGAGGTCCTTTAATCAGAACCTCCATTGAAGATGCTTCTGGATTTCTATTTGGTTTTTTTGCTATATTGCATGTAAACAAAAGGCCGTCTTCTTCAAAATATAGGAGTAGAAAGCCATTAAACACATCCGTGATCAAGTCGTCCTTTGAATTTACCTGTTTTAATCCAGGAACATAAAGGTGGTTTAAAATTTCATCTCTAAACTTCTCTTCGTCACTCTTATCCTCACAAAGCTTTTGGACCCGTGGAACTACCACTTCATTCAACAGCTGGACATCAACCATTGATTCACAATGGATAAAAAAGACCTTATTCTTACCAAATTGATACGTTTGATGCTTGATATCTGCATTCTTCTGAAATAATGCCTTCAAGGTTTTTAAATCAATAGTTTCCTCTGATTGTTTCATGAAGTCTCCTTCTCCTTCCCAACCGATTTTGCTCGCCTTCTCCTCCCTGATCGCTCTTGCTTTTCATTATTTTTCTTTTTCTTCTTAGAATAATAGGCCATGCCTGCCAATATAAAGGCTAAGATAAAAGTAAAAACAAAAGAAAAAACGAGAAAATAATGACCTCTTAATTTTGTGAAAATTTGATCGTTCAGCCAAACAAAATAAATACAAAGAAAGAAAAAAGCAGGAGCTAGTCCAAGCCAAATTTTCTTTTTCTTATTTTTTTGTTTTAGTTCAAGTAACTCAACAACGATAAATAAGAAAACACCAACACGTATGAAAGCTCCTGTAAGCCATTGATAAATGGAAAAAAAGTCTACATGCTCGATGTAATGGCCTATTGTTGCTAGCCCCCATTCCTCATAAGCAGGGTATTGCTGTTTTGCAGCTTCATCTGGACCAAATTCGGTAATGGCACCAATTAGAGGGCCTAAAGTTAATCCGCCTATTAAAAACAATAGAATCGCTAAGTGATGCCACTTCATTTTATCTTTAAAATGCTGCTGTATGAATAAAAGAAAAAGGAGCTCGGTATAACCTGATGCCGGGAAAACAGTGGCCTTCCAAACTGGTTCCATCCCATGCTCTAGCATAGGTAATAATAGTGAATGATCCTTTTCTGTTATATTTACAAACGCAATAAAAAAACCTAATATAAGCACCCCAAGCAAAACTATCACGTTGAGAATGGCAATCGTTTGTATATTGCTGGATGCTAATAGAATGCACAAAACCGTAAATACTATTAACAAAATAAGGAGAGGGGTTAATGGTAAGAAAGTCATTTTCATCCATTGGATTGCTTCTCGCATACTAATTGCGGCTGAGAAAACGAGAAATATACTAATGATATAAAGAAGCAACTTACCATGTCTAGGCCCGGCGGTATCTAATATCCATTCCCTCATATTTTGTTGTTTTGATTGATTATGGACGTATATCAAAAGAAATAGCCAAGGAAAAATAAGAATAGCTGATAAAATAACCGCCATCCATCCATCTCTCCCTCCATTGGCTAACATCGCTGGGAGAATCGAAACATGATTTTTTAAGCCAATCACCGTTAAGGTAATGGCGATGACATGCAATATACTAATAGGCCCTACTCTGTTCAATACGAAAACCCTCTATCACTTTTTGATACTCCCCAGTTTGGACAAAATTAGTGCATTATATAAGTTTTAGCACATGAAAATTTGAAGAAAGAAAAAACACCCCAAACAGCCAGCTGTTTGGAGTGCTCTAAAATTGAACAACTATAGAAACCCTTCTAACCACAAACCTAAGAATGTTCCCACATAATTTCCGATAATATAACCTAGCGTACCCACAATAAGGATAGGAGCAACCAAGTTTCTCCACCCCTTCGCAATTGCAAATGCAGCTGCTGTAGTAGGTCCACCGATGTTTGCATTTACTGCTAGTAGTGTCTCCTCTAACTCAAATTTGAATATTTTTGCGCCTGATAAGGAAACAACCAAATTAATCACCACAATAATAAGAGCAAAAACCAATAATAGAGGTGCATTCTCGATAATTAATGGAATAGATGCAGGAATACCAATTACTACAAAAAAGATATGAATTAAATAAGTTCCAATTTCCTGACTTCCACGTAATTCGTCAAAAAACCTCGGAAAGAACAACAACGCTAAAAATGTTAACGTAGTTAGCATGAGATATTGGTCACCTATTAAGCCGTTAACAAGATTCAGTAGAAAGTTTACGTCCTCTCCTGATGGAATCAGCGTATCAAACCAGCCAGAAACTTTCTTTGCCACAATAACCATAGCAAAAGCTATACCCACAGATAAAGCGATATCTTTTAACGATATTTCTTTTGCCTTCCAATATGCCTTCGCTAAGTTGTCATCCTTTGTTGACCCTTCCGCTTCCAACAAGTCAATATGTGGCGTTTTATATTTATTTCGGAAGAAAGATATAGTAGGGATAAACATTAAGATAACAAATAATAATGCCATATTTAAATTGTCCGCTACTACCGCTGAGGAAACTAGCTCACCAGGTGTTTCGAATTTAGCTGCCATTGCAGCAAAGTTTACCCCTCCTCCTATATAACTTGCGCTGAACATCGCTGCAAGCTTATCGAGCATAGGGATATGATCCTTTAATATGAAGAATGCTAAAATTGTTCCTGCCACCGTACCAATTGAGCTAATCAAAAAGATCAACAAAAGCCTTCCGCTCTCTCGAAACAGCTTTTTAATATTCACGTGGAATAAAAGTAATGGAATGGCTAATGGAACGATAATTCCCCAAACAGAATCATAGACAGCAGATTCAGTTGGAATAATACCCGTATTGGACAGCAAGATAGCAATCAACAGCGCGATGATCGCTCCTGTCATCTTAGCAGCCCAGCTAAAACGCTGCTCTAAAAAAATACTCAAGGATGCAACAATCACAATGATGCCCCAAAGGGTGATTGTATCATCTGCTTGTATGAGCGTCTGACTCATTCTTTTCCTCCCCTTTTGTTATGTATATACTACTCTATAAGTATAGCCTAATAAATCAGATTATTCAAAATCCAAAAATAAAAAGCTCTATCCTTTTGCTAGAATAAGAGCCTTTCTTTGTATAATCTTTATTAATTGAGGACGGTTATGAATATGGGCCCATCGAACAGAGCTGCCATTAATATTTGCAATTTCTAGAAGTGGAGATCATTTTCCGCACAGTAAGGCTCACGGACCGAGCAGTAGCTCCCTCGTTCCACGCGATAGCTTTCTCCCTTACCTTAGCAATCGGCTCTATATTCATTCAAAACAAAAAAACCGACTCCCAAAAGAGTCGGTTTCATTTTTTATAAATCTTTTTTAAATAGCTTTCCTGGCCAGTAAGACCATTTTCCAAACACAGTAATTAAAGCAGGTACCAATAATGGTCTTACAATGAATGTATCTAGTAATACACCAATTGCTGTGACGATACCGAATTGAACAAGCAATTGAATCGGTAGGGAAGCCAATACTCCAAAGGTACCAGCTAAGATCAACCCTGCGGAAGTGATTACTGCTCCAGTTGAAGCTACACCTCCAGCAATAGAATCCTTATGCGTTTTTCCACGCTTCCGATTCTTCCATATCTCACTAATCATGAAGATGTTATAGTCATTTCCAAGTGCAATGATGAACACAAAGCTATATAAAGGAATAGAACTTGCCATTGCTTCATGACCAAGTAATCCATGAATGATTAACCAGCCAGCTCCAAGTGCCGCAAAGAAGGATACAAGCACCGTAGCCATCAGCTGAATGGATGTTACAAGTGCACGTAAATATACAACCAATACGAGGAAGATGATAACGATCATTACAGGTTGAATCAGTGTTTCATCAGCCTTTTGAACTTCCTTTGTATCAAGTTGAGCGCTTGTTTCTCCGCCTATCCAGTACTCTCCTGAAATATTTGCTTCCTTCAGAATTTCCTCGACATCTTTCTTCATCTGTACAACGTCATCCATTGCTTCGTTAGAATATGGATTTTTGTTTAAATCCACCTCATACAACTGAATATCTGGATTTTTTTCTCCTGTACGAACCTCATTTACAAGATCAATATAAGGCAACGCCAAAAGCTGCTCTGTAATATTTAATTCCTGTCCTTGGGTATCCACAAGCAATTCAACAGGCGCTAGCTCTCCAGGAGTGAAGTTTTCTTCAATTATCGTAAAACCTTCACGTGAAGAGATATCCTCTGGGAAGGAAGAAAGTAAATCATAGTTATACTTTATATTGGTAGATGCAATTGCTAACGCAACTAGAACAATACCGGAGATAAGAATAACACGCCATGGCTTATTCGTGACAAAATCTCCAATCTTACGCATATAACGATGATTGACCTTTTGTGGCTTATACGGTTTATTTTTCTTTTCCGCATGAGCTTTCCCTAGCTCTTCTGTTCTAGGTACGAACGGCCAGAATGCCCCTCGGCCTAAAAATGCTAAGACAGCTGGCAATAAAGTTACAACTGCAAAGCCAGTCAATAACACACCAAAACTGAATGGTACAGCAAAACGTTGGAAAGCACCGTAATCAGCTAGACCAAGTGTTGCAAGCCCGATAACCACTGTTAATCCACTCATGACAATGGCACCAGTTGATTCTCGAACCGCTATTGCAAGTGCAGTATATTTATTGCTCTCAGTTAAAAGAATATCTCGGTATCGGGTAATGAGGAATAAACAATAGTCAGTACCGGCACCAAATAGCAATACAATCATAATTGCTACAGCTTGCGCATCCTTATCAATCCAACCACTCTCAGCCATCCATCCAAGCAGCGGACTTACTACTAAGAATGCCACTCCTACCACAATCAATGGAATCATTGCTAGAATTGGAGAACGATAAATCAACAACAAGATTACTAATATGATGATAACCGTTGCAATCATCAATTGAACGTCTGCAGATTTAAATAGATCTGTAGCATCGACCGATATACCTACTGGCCCTGAATAGCGAGCATGCAGTACATCTTCATCTAATTTGGTTTCATAAGGGTTAACCCCAAGCTGTTCTTCTGTTATTTCTGTTATTTTTGCTAAATTTTCTTTTAAGGTTTCCGTATTTGTTGAAGTATCAAAGAAAATAGGCGTTACAATAGCCGCACCATTTTCTGAAAGAGACCCCATCAAAGCTTGAGTCGGCATTTGATCAAAAGGAGGAATGGATTCCTGTCCTGGAAGTGGATTTTGCCCAAGCTCTCCGTAAAGCTTTTGAATTCCTTCTAAATCCGAGAGCTCTAAACCTGCTTCCTTATACCATACGATAAGCAAGGGTATCCCTGAATCAGAAGGAAATTCCTCGCTGATTATCTTGTCTGCCTGTATGGACATAACATCCTCTGGCAGGTCGTCACCAGCAAAATTTTCAACGCTATTTACTTGCGGGAAAATTAGGGCTAACAAAATAGCTGCGGCTAGCCACAAGGCTACAACAACCCATCGTGTTTTTGGGCCTCCCATGATTTCTCCCCATCGTTCAAGGGGGTGTTTCTTCATGTCTCTTACCTCTTTTCTCTCTCATAGTACCATTACCTCTTAACTACATTTCTGGTACCTTAACACCTAAAAACGCTTTAGAAATAATAGCTTTTTTATATCTTCCTAGCTTTGAAGTATACCATATTTCGGTATTCTATTGGCAACCGCAAAGACTTATGAAATGTGTCCTAAAGGTACCCTTTATAGAATGTGCTAACCCTCTATCATAGGGATATAAGGAATTTCCTTCCCCTCCACAATTGCAATCAGTAAGCTCGTATCTGTTACAAAAATTTTTGTACCTACTGGTAGAACATTTGCCGATTTATCTATGAACTTTTCCGCTTCACTAGTATGGTTCATTATCTCTCCTGCTTCTTCTTTTATTTGGTAGTTTGTATCTTGTACCCAGTCAAGGCCAGAACCATTGGTATATACAAGTCCTTCCCAATAAAAGATATCTGCATTTTGTTTAGAAAGATAAGCTCCAGGTTTTGGATTTTCAGTAGGAACTGAATTTGTTGGAGCAACAAACTCCTCTCCTTCACCGGAACATCCTGCTAGTAATAGAAAGAGAAATAGAGGTAGTAAAAGCCTGTTCAATTTCAAAAGCCTCCCTGATATAATTTTCTAAATTATACAACATAAAGGTTCATCTCCAAAAGTTAGGGATGACATATAAGATAAAGTTCCTGTACAATATCCTCCGCCACATATGAATCTTTCACATAATAATAAGCAATGCGATACAGCAAATCTGTATATTCAAGCATTCCTCTTTCAACTAATTCTGATTGGCCCAACGCTTCCCCTTCCTTCCTTACAATATATAAACGGAGCTACCTGGTGAAAAGACGAAAATGAGAGTAAATTTCTATATCCATATTAAGCTGGACAATTAATTAGCCCTAAAATGTTCATAACTCTTTGTGAAAAAAGAAGCAAAAGGATGGTATTCACTCAAATGATTAGGTAATATTAGTTCTGGTGAACAGATAAGGAGTTATAATTACAATGAAAAAACAATCTCAAAGATCATTATGGGCACAAGTAGTGAAGACTGGCATTATAAAATCCAATCTCATACCGATGATTGCCGGATTAATGCTTGCATTATATACGTATAATTATAGTTTCATTGAAAATATTTGGAATGTCATTTTTACAATTATAGGGACAGCTGCAATCATCGGAGCTGCTGGTTCTTTCAATAATATTTATGACCGAGATATAGATGCCATTATGGCTCGTACAAAGGTTCGACCAACAGTCACTGGCACAATCTCCATAAAACAGGTGGCCATTATGGCAAGCCTCTTATTAGTGGGGGGACTTATTTTATTATATTGGACTTCACCCTTAACTGCTTTACTTGGTTTACTAGGGGTATTCTTCTATGTAGTGCCTTATACAATGTGGACAAAACGTCATACAGTTTGGAATACAGAGGTTGGCAGTATATCAGGAGCGATGCCTCCTTTAATTGGTTGGTCAGCAGTGGCACCAGATATTTGGCATCCTGCTTGCTGGGCCTTAGTGTTCATCATGGTCATTTGGCAAATGCCACATTTCTATGCAATCGCTATTCGGAAACACGCTGACTATGCAGCAGCCAATATTCCGATGCTGCCTGTTGTAAAAAGCGCGAAAAGAACCTATATTCAGACCAATTTTTACTTGATTCTCTTAGTGTTATCTAGCTTTTTATTTTACCCACTAAGCTTAGGGCTGACACTGGTTTCTCTTGTATTAGGTCTTATTTGGTTAGGATTAAGCTTGTTCGGCGCACGAAAAATGGAAATGAAGGTTTGGGCAAATAAAATGTTCGTCTTTTCCCTCCTTCATATGACGACCATCTACTTTACTGTAATCATATACTCCATTATTGGATTGATCTCTCACGCTTTCTAAAGTAACATTCTTCTATAAACAAGAAGAAAAGCGTCTAAACCTTTGTAATAAAGGTTTTAGACGCTTTTTCTTTTACTCATACGGAGTAAGAATCTTATGTCATGTATACAATATCTCCATCATCTTCATCTTGAATTTCTCCGACAACTTCAGAAAGTATATCTTCCATTGTTAATAATCCCACGATACTACCCTTACCGTCCGTCACGACAGCCATATGTTTACGTGTTTGCTGCATTTTTAAAAATACTTCCTTAATAGTCGTCGTGCTTTTAAAACGAGGGATATCATGGATGAAGGACGTAATATCTTTCGTACGACCAACGGCTATATCATTCAACATTTCCTTCGTGTTAATAATACCTATGACATCATTCTTCTTTTTTGTCACATCAATAACAGGATACCTAGTATATTCAAATTCTTCGATAACTGCTACCATTTGTTCTAGCGTTTGCTGTTTTTCCAGCATGATAACCTCAGAGCGAGGAATCATAATATCTAGTAGTTGACGAGAATCAAACGCAAAAATATTTTCCAGGTAAGCTAGCTCCGTCTGGTTTATTTCGCCACCTTCATAGCTTTGAGTTACAATCATTTTCAACTCTTCCTCTGAATATACTTCGTTATGTCCCGCAGGCTTTACACCGAAAGCCTTTAATAGCAGACGAGCAGAGCCATTTAAAACCGAAATAAATGGCTTTGAAACCTGACCAAACCAATAAAGTGGGGGCGCTAAGAAAAGTGTCATTTTATCAGCATATTGAATTGCCAATGTTTTTGGCATTAATTCCCCTAATACCACATGTAAAAATGTTACAACTGATAATGCAATCACATAAGACAATGCAGTAGACAGCGTCTCTCCCATGTTTAAGAAATCAAATACAGGAGCCAGCATTTTTTCAACAGTTGGTTCCCCGAGAGCTCCTAAAACTAACGCAGTAATCGTTATACCAAGTTGACAGGCAGATAGATAATAATCAAGATCTTGTGTTACCTTCTTAGCGAGCACCGCTTTCTTATTTCCTTCTGAGATAAGCTGATCTAATCGTGACATACGTACTTTTAAAATCGCAAATTCTGCACCTACAAAAAACGCTGTAAGTAAGATGAATAAAGCGACTAATGCTAAATTTACTATAATTATACTGTCCAATATATTCCCTTAGTAAAAGGGATTCACCTCCATTAATAACCGTAATTATTGTTTAAAAACATCTTGTTTAAAGACTACCTCTTTAATATGATAGTTTTCTACTTCACCGATCACCCATAAATGATTACCATGCTTTATTTCTAATCCCTCAGTTATCTCTGAAGCATCTTTCAAAACAGCCTGAAGCAGCCAACCACCAATTGTATCAATTTCTTCTGTGTCCTCGAAATCGAGACCAAAGCGGTCCTCTAAATCTTCTAATAATACACGGTTATTAATAGTGTATTCTTGCTCACCTGTCTTTCGGATTTCATCTACTTCATCTTCATCGAATTCATCTCGAATCTCTCCGACAAGCTCTTCTAATATATCTTCCAACGTTAAAATACCAGCTGTACCACCATACTCATCAATTACCAATGCTATATGTACACGTTCCTTTTGCATTTTCAAAAGGGCATCTTGAATTGGCGTTTGTTCAAATACAAATGGAATTGCTCTTATAAAGTCAGTCAATACAACTGGTCTATTCGTTACAATTCTAGTAAGCAATTTATTTGCATTGACAAAACCAATAATTTTATCTTTATCATTTTCTTCTACCACTGGATAACGAGTATAATTATGTTCATCTAAAATCGATAAAATCTCTTTGGTATCCATATTTTTATCAATTGTTACAAGCTCTTGACGAGAAATCATAATATCTTTGACAACATGTTCATCGAAGGCAAATACATTTTCCATGTATTCTAATTCTTGCTTATCAATCTCTCCTCCTTGAAAACTTTGTGCCATGATAATTTTTAATTCTTCTTCAGAGTATGCTTGATCTTCGCTTGCTGCTTTCACACCAACTGCACGTAGGAAATAGCGAGATGTTCCGTTTAAAGCTTTAATAAATGGATTCATCACCTTACCAAAATAGTATAGTGGTGGCGCTAGCATTAAAGTAACTTTTTCTGAGAACTGAATCGCCAATGTTTTTGGAGCCATTTCTCCCACAACAACGTGTAAATAACTTACTACTGCAAGTGATATTGCGTATGACAAGACATTCATGAGTGTTTCAGGTGTATTCATCCATTCAAACACGGGATACATTAATTGCTTCACATAAGGTTTTGTAAAAGCTCCTAAGCCAAGTGCTGTAATCGTGATCCCTAATTGACATGCTGATAAATAATAGTCCAGGTCACTTACAACCTTTTGAGCAATAACAGCTTTTTTATTCCCTTCTTCAATCAGCTGATTAATTCTTGATTTACGAATTTTCACTACTGCAAATTCCGCTGCGACGAAAAAAGCTGTCAGTCCTAAAAAGATAATTAATAAAATAATGTTTACGATACTCGAGTCCAATATGTTCCCTCAAATGAGGGATTCACCTCCGTTTTTTTACAAAGCTTTAGATTTTGTTACTCTAAAGCAATAAATATAGTATACGAAAACGTCCACTATATAGTTTCATAATATCAAAAATTTTTATTATAAACGAGTAATACCCCTTACGTCATAGCTCTAATTTGTGTATGTATGAGTAACCAGCCAATTTTTTGTATACTATAACTAAAACATACTAGAAAGGCTTTACAATGAAACAAACTATCTTTTCTATCTTACAAAGCGAGCATTCATTCGATTGGCTCTATCAATTTTTAGCGATGGCATTTGTCTCTATGGTGCCATTTGCTCCGATACCATTGGTAGCTGCCTTGATAGCTGGACAGCATTCCTTCAAAATAGGTTTACTGATCAATATGACAGGTACGATTACGGGATCGGTTATTTTATTTTTACTCAGTAAAAATGTATTGCGTAATATCGCAATGAAATATTTAGCAAAACGACAGACATTCACAAAATATCTTCAGCTAATTGAGACTAACAGCTTTTTAGCGGTCTTCCTTGGTCGTATCATTCCAATTATGCCTTCTGCCGGCGTTAATTTAATAGCTGGCATCTCGAATGTTCGACTGTTTCCCTTTATCGCCACTACCTTTTTAGGAAAACTCCCGACCATTTTAGGGTTTTCATTGGCAGGTCATCAAATGGCAACAGGAAACTGGCACTCTCTTTTGGTCATTGCATTGTACCTTTTAGCTTTGTTTTTACTAGGAAATAAGCTCAAAAAGAAATGGCAAAAGTAAAATTAGAGAATAAAAAATGCATCAAAACCTTTTCTTGCAAGGTTCTGATGCATTTTCCGTTTAATAGTTGCTCTCTAGTAGCAACTTTTCTACACAATAAAAGCAAAGTACAAAATGAATAACAAACAAAGCATATACATAATTGGATGAACTTCTTTATAACGCTTTTGTGCTACTAAACAAATTGGATAAAGAACAAAGCCTAGTCCAATCCCGATTGCTACACTAGAAGTCAGAGGCATCATAATAATGGTTAAAAAAGAAGGAATGACGACCTCTAATTTTTTCCAATTTATTTTACTAATTTCCATAGCCATTAATGCACCGACAATAATTAAAGCAGCTGATGTAACTTCCACGGAAATTACTGCAACAAGCGGAGAAAAGAATAAAGCAACCAGAAAACATGCTGCAACAATAATAGACGTAAAGCCCGTTCTTCCTCCTACCGCAATACCCGCAGAAGATTCAATACTTGTAGCCGGTGTCGATGTACCTAATACAGCGCCAATTGCTGCAGCAGAAGAATCGGCAAGTAATCCCTTTCCGATATTCGGGATAGTATTCCCTTTCATCATTCCTGCTTGACTAGTAAGTGCGATTAATGCACCAGCTGTGTCAAAAAAAGCAACGATTAAAAAAGTGAAAATAACCGTCAGTATTTCAGGGGTAAAAATATCATCTAAATGGGAAAAGACGACACCAAATGTTGGTTCAAGGCTCGGTATATTCCCAACAACGGATGAAGGAACTTCAATCAATCCGAAAAGCATACCTACAACCGTTGTGATAACCATTCCGTAGAAAATGCCACCTTTTACGTCTCGAACTAACAGAACGATTGTAATGACAAGGCCGAGAATTGCAAGTAAGGTCATTGGTGAATTTAAATCCCCGATTGAAACAAATGTATCTGGATTCCCTATAATAATTCCACCGTTTTTTAAGCCAATGAATGTGATGAAGAATCCAATCCCAGAAGCTATCGCATATTTTAAATCGATTGGAATAATATTAATAATCTTCTCTCGGATCTTCAGTAGACTTAATACCATAAAAATAATCCCTGCTACAAACACTCCTGTTAAAGCAACTTGCCATTCTATCCCCATTCCAATGCAAACAGAAAAAGTGAAAAATGAATTCAATCCCATACTAGGCGCAATGGCAATTGGAAAGTTAGCAAGCAATCCCATCATTAGCGTTCCGATGATTGCCATAAGGGCAGTTGCAGTGAATACTGCCCCACTATCCATCCCAGATTGGCTAAGAATAATTGGATTTACGACTAATATATAAGCGATAGATAGGAAGGTCGTTACTCCTGCGATTGTTTCCTGCTTATAGGACGTATTCCGTTCTGTAAATTTAAAAAAGTTTCTCATGATGTAGTCTCCTATATGCTAGATTTAAAGATGGTCCAATCTCCCTTGATATAAAAAAAGCTTTGACCACTATTTGGCCAAAGCTTATCTACGAAATGGAATAAAGATTAAATACATTTCCCATTCCTTGTAGACAGCTATTTATGGTAGCTAGTAGAAACTTTCAAGCCATATTCTTGAAATTATACAAGGTGTATCTATTCAGTTTAAAAATTATAGTAGAATAATAACAAGGTTAGCATAATAGGTCAATAGAATATTGAAATGTTCTTAAATTCTAATAATACTAAATGTTACGGAGAAACTACTCAATATAAGGAAAAATTTATCATCCTATCCCTCTTGTTTAAGGGAACACTAGGGTAAGGTTTAACTCTTTATCGATTCATACATCATACTATCGGTTTTCTATTTGTACTGTTAATTCTTCAAATGTTTCTATAAGAGATTCTGTCTCCCAACCAAATTCATTTGCATTTTTGATATCTATTCCAACTTCACTTAATAATTGGCCTAATTGTTCAAAATCGTTAATGTCCTGCTCGGATATATTACTATAACTATCAAATGTGTCCATTGGATAAGGTCGATATTCACTCAAAACACCCCATAACTGCCAAAGAATTTCTAAATCTTTCTCTGAAAGTGTATTCGAAGTGGCAGCAATATTCATACTAAGAGAAATACCTTCTATAGTATTAATTACTTCATCAGTAACCAAACTTGGATTTGCCCAATCATTATCACTTTGGTGTGTAATTTTATTGTTCAATGTAAATAAATTATCGGCGACATCCAATACAAGGACACGTTCTGTAACATAATTCATTTGATTAAATCCCCAAGCTACTATTGAAATCAATAAGACATTTAAAATTATGGAAGCTCTAATTAATATTCGAATTTTTTTACTCATTTTATCCTCCTGCCTTTTTAAATAGAAAGTTAGGTTACTTTTTAAACTAAGTATACCTAATTTTACCATTTAGCAAGGTCGATCATATACTTAATTTCCAAATAAATGTAACAGTAGATTTATGACATTATTTTTTTAATAAAGAAAAGCGCTCCAAACCCTTGACATAGAAGGATTTGAAGCGCTTTTCAGTTAGTGAAATTTTTCTAAATAATTACGTCCCGGGAGGGATTCGAACCCCCGACCGACGGCTTAGAAGGCCGTTGCTCTATCCTGCTGAGCTACCGAGACATTTTTCTTTCCGATCAAATCTGATGGGAAAGACAAAATTTATTATATAATGATAACTATTGAATGTCAATCGTATTTTGAGAAATTTAGAAAATACCTTTTTCTATTTCCTTATTTTCCTCATCGTAAAATGTAACGACCCAGTTGGAGTCAGTCTTTTCAAGCAAGGCATAGCTCTTTTCCTTGCGACCACGAGGATTTGTTAAGCTGCCCGGGTTCACAAAGAGTATTCCGTCCTGCAGCTCTGCTCCCAATAGATGCGAATGACCAAAGCATACAACCGTAGCCTCAACCTCTTTCGCCCGATAAAAAAGAGGCATTAGCGTACTTTTTACGTTATGCTTATGACCATGAACTACTAAAAATCTCTCCTGATTTAGCTCCAGAATTCTTTCCTCCGGATAATGTTCATCAAAATCACAGTTACCTCGTACAATCTGAATTTCTTTATTGTCAAAATAAGCAGCTTCTAGCTCGCTATCACCACAATGAATGATTAGGTCAACATCCTGATTGTTGGCTATCACATGCTCCATTCTACGCTTGTCGCCATGTGTGTCGCTAATAACGAGTATTTTCATCCAATCACCCCAATAATTCTGTTAGTCTGGAGGATAACTGTTGAAGTGCATTTCCACGGTGAGATATAGCACCTTTTTCCTCAGGAGATAGCTCGGCCATCATTTTCCCTTCACTAGGCACAAAGAAAATTGGATCATAGCCGAACCCGTTTGTCCCTCTTCGCTCAGTTGCGATAATGCCTTCACATGTTCCTCGGACTGTAAATGGCTCGATGGATGGAGAGGCAACTGCAATTGCGCAAACAAAGCGAGCTGTTCTTTCGCTCTCAGGAACACCCTGAAGCTCTTCTAACACTTTTTGCATGTTTGCCTCATCACTCTTCTCTTCTCCTGCATATCGGGCAGAATAAACGCCTGGGCGGCCATCTAATGCGTCAATCTCAAGACCACTGTCATCCGCGATGACGATTGCCTGTAAATACTCTGCTAGAGCTCTCGCTTTTAATAATGCATTTTCTTCAAATGTTGTACCTGTTTCTTCCACATCCATATGCTCTGCTACGTCATGTAGCGTTAACACTTGGTAGCCATGGGGGTTAAATAATGCTTCAAAATCCTTTGCTTTTCCTTTATTTTTCGTTGCAATAATAATTTGTTTCATTATGCATTCTCTCCCTCACCGATTTTATTCGCAAGGTCACCTAACGCAGCCTTTTGTATTTCAATTAATTGTTGGATGCCGTATTCACCATACTCCAACAGCTCATGTAGATCCTTCCTTGAGAAAGTCGCTTCCTCTCCTGTACCTTGAAGCTCCACGAACTCTCCATTGCCCGTTTGTATGATATTCATATCCACTGCAGCAGCTGAGTCCTCCTGGTAATTCAGGTCTAGAACAACACCAATCTCTTCAACTATGCCAACGCTTGTCGCCGCTAGGAATTGTCGAACTGGGAATGTCGGAAGCTCTTTTTCTACGTATAGCTTATGTAAAGCAATCGTAAGGGCTACAAATGCGCCGGTGATACTAGCCGTTCTTGTCCCTCCATCTGCTTGAATGACATCACAGTCAATCCAGATAGTCTTTTCTCCGATTAATTCCAGGTCAACGACTGAACGCAGTGCTCGTCCGATTAGACGCTGAATTTCCATTGTGCGACCTGTAACCTTGCCTTTACTTGATTCACGCTGCGTACGAGCTTCTGTAGCCCTTGGGAGCATAGAGTACTCTGCAGTGATCCAGCCTTTTCCCTGTCCTCTTAAAAATGGTGGTACTCTGTCCTCGATTGTCGCATTACAGATGACCTTTGTATTTCCCACGGAAATGAGAACAGATCCCTCTGGGTGCATTAAATAATTGGTATCGATTTTTACTTCTCTTAGTTGCTTTGGTTGTCGTCCATCAATTCTGCTCATCATATTCTCCTTTAATGTTTTGGACAAAAGAAGACCCCGCTATCTGAAATCTTCTAACAGGGTCCTTTTTAAAATGAAATTGTTCTTACGTCAGCGTTTGGTATTGCTAACCATTTTTCTGCAATTGTTTTAAATATCGGTACAGAGCCAGTTGTATAGAATATAGGCGTCTTCATCCCTTTTTCAGGATGGTGCAACTGATGATAATCTAAGTACTCCTTCACATCATGCGCAGTTTCCTCCGCAGAGGATAGTACATGTATAGTATCACCAACCGCCTCTTCAATATGCTTTTGCAGTAGCGGATAATGTGTACAGCCCAAGATGACCGTATCGAATTGCTCCGTTTTTAAGGGAGCGAGAGCTTCAAAAACCATCTTTCTCGCAAACTCACCCTCGTACTCATTACTTTCTACGATGGGAACAAATGTTGGACAAGCTAATCCAATTATCTTGCTGGAGGAATGAAGAGCAGCTATCGCTTCTTCATAGGCTCCGCTTTTAATTGTACCGCTTGTACCTAATACTACAATTTCATGTGTTTTCGTTGCTTTACTAGCTGCACGCGCCCCTGGAAAAATAACGCCAATCACTGGGAATGGCATTTTCTTACTTAAGGAGTCAAGCGCTACCGCAGTTGCAGTATTGCATGCTATCACTAGCATTTTAATATTCATTTTAGACAGGGCGAGAGCCATCTGCCACGTAAACTTTCGTACCTCTTCACTCGACCTCGGCCCATATGGGCATCTTGCTGTATCGCCAATATATATAATTTCTTCGTCTGGGAGGAGTCGCATGATTTCTTTTGCTACAGTTAATCCTCCGACTCCGGAATCTATCACACCTATTGGGGCTTTCACGTTAATTCCTCAGTTCTTCATCGCTTGATGTAATTTTTCTAATAAAGTTGATAAATTTGCTACTTGTTCTGGTTCGAATTGCTTTAAAACCTCTTCAAGGTATTGCTGTCGCTTTTCAATTACCTCTTGGATAATTCTTTCTCCTTCCACTAGAAGGTGAATGCGAACAACCCGACGATCCTGTTCGTCTCTCACCCGCTGGACTAACTCATTTTTCTCCATTCGATCAATGAGGTCCGTGGTTGTGCTAAAAGCTAAGTACATTTTATTTGATAATTCCCCAATTGTCATATCACCATGCTCATAGAGCCATTGCAATGCAACAAATTGTGGAGGTGTAATTGTATAAGAATTAAGGATTTGACGCCCTTTTTGTTTAATAATACCGGAAATATGTCGAAGTTCTTTTTCTATAAAAGCAACATCTTCCAGGTTTTGCTTAACCATGTTTGTTTCCTCTGCCATATGCTTCACTCCTCAAAACAATACATCTATCTATTATTGTGAACTGTTCTGAGGAAAATGGCAAGGATTCATATTAATCCAATGACAATTCACCCAACCTTAATAGTTCAACAATTGCTTGTGATCTTCCAGAAACGCCAAGTTTTTGGATGGTGTTCGAAATATGGTTTCTAACAGTCTTTTCACTAATAGATAGCTGAATTGAAATATCCTTTGTAGAATTGTCCTCTACGAGTAATTGAAAAATTTGACGTTCTCTACTCGTCAATATTGATCGTTGCTGATTTCCATCGTACAATGCCATAGCCCCCTATCCGCTCTCCTTCTAACGTATGTAGGGTATATAGAGGTGGTGACGGCTACAGAATACTCTTTTCAAAAACTTTTCGTTCTTCTTCCGTCCATTTTGCAGCTTTTCCCGTTTTTCTTTCAATTTGTACGATCGTACCTCTTCCAGTAAACACAGTTTCATCTTTCGCATTTTTCGCCATATAATGAATATCTACAGAAGAGCCACCAATAGAATTCGCCTTCACATAAATACGTAGCTTTTCATCAAAGAAAACCTGCTTGACGTAATCACATTGAAGATCTGCTACTACAGGTATTTTTTCTCCCTTGGGATTCAACCAGTCATTCATCAGTTTGATATGTTTAAAATATTCAATACGTGCATATTCAAAATAAGCAAAATTGACGGTGTTATTTAAGTGACCGTACATATCCGTTTCAGAAAAACGAACACTTACCTCTGAATAAAAAGAAAACTCTTTCTCCCATGTTGCTAAATCTTCTATGTATGATGCTCTCATTACTTCATCCCCTTTTCCTTCGCCACAAAATGAATAGTTGTTCATTTTTATTATTGTAACAAAGAACGAAAAAAACTGCATAGAATATTTTGTTCTACGCAGTTTTTTATTATATTAGTCTACCATGTTATCGCTTCCGAAGAAGTTTCTAAACATTTGAACTGTTGTATCACGGTTAAGCGCAGCAATAGAAGTTGTTAATGGAATACCTTTTGGACATGCGATGACACAGTTTTGTGCGTTACCACAGTTTGCAAGGCCCCCATCTCCCATGATTGCATTTAAGCGCTCGTCTTTGTTCATCGCACCAGTTGGATGAGCATTAAATAAACGTACTTGTGATAGTGGAGCTGGTCCAATAAATGAAGCACTTTCATTTACATTTGGACATGCTTCTAAACAAACACCACAAGTCATACATTTGGAAAGCTCGTAAGCCCATTGGCGTTTACGCTCTGGCATACGTGGTCCCTCACCAAGATCATAAGATCCATCGATTGGTACCCATGCTTTTACTTTTTTCAAAGCGTCAAACATACGGCTTCTATCAATTTGAAGGTCACGTACTACTGGAAACGTTCTCATTGGTTCCAATTTGATTGGCTGCGTCAACTGATCAACTAGAGTAGAACAAGATTGACGTGGACGACCATTGATAACCATCGAACAGGCTCCACACACTTCTTCAAGACAGTTCATGTCCCAAGTAACAGGTGCAGTAGCTTTCCCCTCAGCGTTTACTGGGTTGTTACGGATTTCCATTAATGCGGAGATAACGTTCATATTTGGACGCCAATTTACTTCGAATTTTTCCCAATATGGTTTAGATTCTGGAGTATCCTGACGGAAAATTTCAAGCTGTACTTTTTTTGTTTCCGTAGCTGTCACCATGATTAATGTTCTCCTTTCTTAGAAGAATAATCGCGTTTACGTGGTGGAACAAGCGATACGTCTATATCTTCATAGTGGAAAATAGGCGCTCCGGTTGCTGGATCAAATTTAGCCATTGTAGTTTTCATCCACTCTTCATCATTTCGCTCTGGGAAATCAGGTTTGTAGTGAGCGCCACGGCTTTCATTACGATTCAATGCTCCTAACGTAATAACACGTGCTAAGTATAACATATTTTTCAATTGACGAGTAAATGATGCGCCTTGGTTTGACCAGCGTTGCGTATCATCCATATTAATATTTTCATATCTTTCAAGAAGCTCTTGGATTTTTTTATCTGTAGCCTCTAATTTATCGTTGTAACGAACAACTGTTACGTTGTCTGTCATCCACTCACCAAGCTCTTTGTGTAGCAAGTAAGCATTTTCAGTTCCACGCATAGCAAGTGTTGCATCCCATTTCTCTTGCTCTTCCTTCACTGCCTCTTCATAAATAGAAGCATCTAAATCGTCAGCATGAGAGTCTAGGGATTTCATATATTTTACTGCATTTGGACCGGCAACGCTTCCACCGAATACTGCAGAAAGTAATGAGTTAGCTCCTAAACGGTTTGCACCATGTTGAGAATAATCACATTCACCAGCTGCAAATAATCCAGGGATATTTGTCATTTGGTCATAGTCAACCCATAATCCACCCATTGAATAGTGAACTGCAGGGAAGATTTTCATTGGAACTTTACGAGGGTCATCACCTGTGAATTTCTCATAAATTTCGATAATTCCACCTAGTTTAACGTCTAGTTCATGTGGATCCTTATGGGAAAGATCAAGGTATACCATGTTTTCCCCGTTAATACCTAGCTTTTGGTTAACGCATACATCAAAGATTTCACGTGTTGCAATATCACGTGGTACTAAGTTACCGTATGCAGGATATTTTTCTTCTAAGAAGTACCATGGCTTACCATCTTTATATGTCCAGATACGTCCACCTTCTCCACGTGCTGATTCCGACATTAGTCGAAGCTTGTCGTCTCCAGGAATTGCTGTTGGGTGGATTTGAATGAATTCTCCATTTGCATAGTATGCACCTTGTTGATATACGATACTAGCTGCAGAACCAGTGTTAATAATAGAGTTTGTTGTTTTACCAAAGATAATCCCAGGTCCACCTGTTGCTAGAATAACAGCATCAGAACGGAATGCACGGATTTCCATAGATTGAAGGTTTTGTGCTTTAATACCACGGCAATGTCCGTTTTGGTCTTTAATAATACCCAGGAATTCCCAACCTTCATATTTTGTTACTAAACCTTCTACCTCGAAACGACGAACTTGCTCGTCAAGTGCGTAAAGCAATTGCTGACCAGTTGTCGCACCAGAGAAAGCTGTACGGTGATGAAGTGTACCACCAAAGCGACGGAAGTCTAAAAGACCTTCTGGAGTACGGTTGAACATAACTCCCATACGGTCGAATAAGTGAATAATTCCAGGAGCTGCATCTGTCATTGCTTTTACTGGAGGTTGGTTAGCTAAGAAGTCTCCACCATATACAGTGTCATCTAAGTGAACTGCAGGTGAATCTCCCTCACCTTTTGTATTTACAGCCCCGTTTATTCCGCCTTGAGCACAAACAGAGTGTGAGCGTTTTACGGGAACTAATGAAAATAGATCTACTGGCGTACCTTCCTCGGCAGCCTTCATTGTTGCCATCAGTCCTGCTAGACCTCCACCGACAACAATCAGTTTATTCTTTGCCATTCTATCTCACTCCTCATTAATTAAGTAGTTTTAAAGTGTAGTAGGTTCTTATCTAAATGCCAGAAGCGCCTGTACACCAACTACAGATATCGCTATGAAGATTATTAAAGTTACATAAGTAGTGATTCTTTGTGATTTTGGAGATTGTGTAATTCCCCAGCTAATAAGGAAAGACCAAATTCCGTTTGCTAAGTGGAATGCCGCAGAGACAACCCCAGCAATATAGAAACCTAGCATCCAATTGTTTGCCAGAATTTCTTCCATCATATTAAAGTTAACTTCCTTCGCACCAATTGCTTTTTGGAAACGAGTTTCAAATACATGCCATGCGATAAATACAACTAAGAAAATACCGGTAAAACGTTGGAAAATGAATAACCAGTTTCTTAGGGTACCATATCTATTTGGATTATACTTAACCGTAAATGCGATATAAATACCATAGAAAGCATGGAATAGCAATGGAATGTAAATTACGAATATTTCCATCCAAATGAGGAACGGCATACTTTCCATAAACCCAACAGCATTGTTATAAGCCTCTTCTCCTCTTGTAGCAAAATGGTTTATTACTAAGTGAACCATTAAGAATGCTCCTACTGGAATAATACCAAGTAGAGAATGCAAACGACGCATGTAAAATTCGCGTTCTTTCGTCAACAAAATAACCCCCCTCAAATTGACATAAAACAAAAAGATTTATTATTTCGATAAAATAATTGTATCAATTTTGTTTATTGTCTTCATGTTTCGAATTTATGACATATCCATTGTACTCTCAACATTTTGGAGCGTCAAGGCATGTTTGGGCATTTTGCATATCTTTCCCTCTGTTTCCTCTATAACAGATTGTATCTTTTTTCACAAAGTATTCCTTTTCTCTAGAAAAAGTATTTATGCTAAAATAGAGTAGTAGTTTTGTTAAATTGCGTTGAAAGTAGGGTTGTACATGGGTGAAAGAGAAGAGTCCCAGGTTTCTACCTTCGGGTATGAGCTGTTAAGAGATCACGTTCTCACTTCCATTCTCGGGAAACATGAAAAAGATATTTTATATTGGGCGGGAAAAGATCTTGCTCGAAAATTTCCCCTTTATTCAATGGAAGAAGCTGTCTCATTCTTTCACGAAGCAGGTTGGGGAAAGCTTGAATTAGAGAAATCCACAAAGGATTCCTTGTCCTATCTTTTACATATGTATCATTTACCTCCTAGCGGAGTAAATAGATGCCATAGCTTGGAGGCGGGTTTTCTAGCTGAGCAACATCAAAAAATTGAGGGCTATCTGACAGAATGCTATGATGAGATTACAAAAAAGACAGGAATTGTCTCTTTTCTTATTAAATGGGATGCAAAAAGTAAATAACAAAGAAACTGCCAATCCATGATAACTGGATTGGCTTTTTTATCTGGAGCTTAGTTACTGATTGCCAAACCAAATTCCTCATGCAAAGCATTTGCCGCTTGAATCATATTTTCCTGTGGAACTACTACGGACACTTTTATTTCTGAGGTGCTGACCATTTTAATCGGCACATTTTCCTTTCTCAATCGATCAAACATTTGTGCAGCCACCCCCGGATTAGAGACCATACCTGAACCAACTATTGAAATTTTTGAAAGACCTACTTCAAAATCCGCAAAAGTAAAACCAAGTTGTCCCTTATGGGATTCTAAGACAGAAATCGCCTCCGCAAGGGATTCCTTTTTAATAGAGAAAGATACAGTAGGCTTTACACCGTCAATAATACTTTGGACAATAATATCCACATTTATATGATGATTTGCCAAGGTGGTAAATATGGAGGACAACGATCCATTGAAAGGCACCTCATATTCGATTGTTAACCGTACTATATCTGCTTCAAACGCTACTCCACGAACAATCAGGTTTTTTTCCAAATCTACTTCCTCCTTTAATATAGTACCTTCCCCTTCGTTATAACTCGCTCTAACCCTGAGAGGAATTTTGTAGTTTTTGGCAAATTCAACTGCCCTCGGATGAAGCACACCTGCTCCCAAGTTAGCAAGTTCTAGCATTTCATCGTATTCTAACTGTTTTAGCTTTCTTGCATCTCTCACATACCTTGGATCGGACGTATACACACCATCCACGTCTGTATAGATATCGCAAATGTCTGCTTCAATTGCAGCTGCAATCGCTACTGCAGTGGTATCAGAGCCGCCTCTACCAAGCGTCGTAATAGCAGAGTCTTTTGTCATGCCTTGGAATCCTGCTACAATGACTACCTGTCCTTCTGATAAGTAGGATTGAATATTTTCTGATTCTAGTTTTTCAATTCGAGCATTTCTATGTACCTGGTCAGTTATAATGCCTGCTTGCCAACCAGTTAAGGAAATTGCTTTTATTCCAAGGGCATTTAATTGGATAGCCAATAAGGACATTGTGACCTGTTCTCCAGTTGATAGAAGCATATCCATCTCCCTTTTCACTGGTGTGTCCGTAATCTCTGCTGCTAGTTTTTCTAACTCATCCGTTGACTTGCCCATGGCTGACACAACGACAGCAATTTGATGCCCCTTTTCTCTTTCTATTCGAATCCGTCTTGCTACATGCTCAATTTTTTCTATAGAACCTACAGATGTTCCTCCAAATTTCATGACAATTCTACTCACGTATTTTTCATCTCCCTTTTTTCTCTATGACATACGTCATCTCGAGTTAACCCCGAGTCTCTGTTGGGATAAAAAAAAGCTTTTCACATATTGTGAAAAGCTAACTCTCATACACGGTCAAAAAGATGTCTATTTGAGATAGCCCTCCAGAATATACATTCTGACAATCCTACATTTCTTAAACGCAGGACCAACATAGAATGAGAAAAGCCATCCTATATTTCGGCGAACAACCCTTTCCTCTACAATCGCAGGAACTTTTCTTCCTCCTGTAGATTACTCTTGTTGACTCGCACCTCTATCTTCACTGAAAAGTGAATATTAAGTTTTTACTAACATAACACAGTATTATTCGGAAGACAAGGAACTTTTTTGAAAATGCTCCACTAATTGTTCGGATAATTTAGCAGGAATACCAGCTTCCATAAATTCTTCCTTTGTAGCTGCTTCCATACGCTTTAAAGAGCCAAAATGCTTTAATAGCTGTTTTTTACGAGTAGGGCCTACTCCTGGAATACCATCTAAAGAAGAGGCAATTGTATGCTTTCCTCTTTGCTGCCTGTGGAAAGTGATAGCAAATCGATGGACCTCATCCTGGATACGCTGAAGAAGATAGAAAGCCTCACTAGTACGTTTCATTGGAATAATTGCAAGTGGATCGCCATAAAGAAGAGAGGAGGTTTGGTGCTTACCATCCTTAGCTAGACCTGCTATTGGAATATCTAACCCCAATTCATCCTCTATAATCTCCCTAGCCGCTTCTATTTGCCCTTTCCCTCCATCAATAATGATTAAGTCGGGAAGTGGAAGATCGTCCTTTAACACTCGTATATACCTTCTCCTTACAACCTCACGCATAGCACCATAATCATCGTGCTTTGCGGCAGTTCGTGTTTTATATTTACGATAATCTTTTTTATGTGCCTTTCCATCGACAAATACGACCATTGCAGATACAGCATCTGTTCCGTGAATATGAGAATTATCAAAAGCCTCTATCCGTTTAGGAGCAGCTATCCCCATTAGCTTACCAAGTTCCTCCACCGCTCCGATTGTTCGTTCTTCTTGTCTTTCAATTAAGTGAAACTTCTCTGTTAATGCAATTTCCGCATTTTTTTGTGCTAGGTCTACTAGGTTTTTCTTAGTACCCTTTTGCGGAACGATTACTTTCATTTGCAAGAGCTCCGTCGCAAGCTCTATATTTGTCGTAGCAGGAACGTATATTTCTTTCGGTTTAATATGCTCAGCCTTTGCATAAAACTGCCCTAGGAAGGTAAGAAACTCTTCTTCTGGGTCACGATAAAGCGGGAATAGAGATACGTCTCTTTCTATTAGCTTACCTTGGCGAATAAAAAACACCTGCACACACATCCAACCCTTATCCACCTTGTAGCCAAAGATATCTCGATTTGTAAAATCATTCATCGTCATCTTTTGTTTTTCCATCACTTGGTCAATATGGGCAATCTGATCTCTATATTCTTTCGCCCTTTCAAATTCTAGATTCTCTGCTGCGTGATTCATTTTTTCCGTTAAGCTCTTTTTTACATCTCCATGGCCACCATTTAAAAAACTGATCATTCCTTGGATGATTTCCGTATAGTCATTGTCCTCAATATCATTCACACATGGAGCCAAACATTGACCAATATGATAATAGAGACACACCTTGTTTGGGAGCTTCTGACATTTGCGGAGGGGATATAAACGATCAAGCAGCTTTTTTGTTTCATGTGCTGCATGGGCATTTGGATAAGGACCAAAGTATTTCCCTTTGTCCTTCTTAACCTGTCTAGTAATAATCAGCTTAGGATTTTTTTCAGCTGTAATTTTTATATATGGATACGTTTTGTCGTCCTTCAGCATGACGTTATATTTAGGGTCATGCTTTTTGATAAGATGAAGCTCTAAAATCAGTGCTTCTAGCTCGGTCGACGTTACGATATATTCAAAGTCAACGATTTCTTGTACTAATCTTTGGGTCTTTCCATCATGTGAACCGGTAAAATAGGAACGTACTCGGTTCTTTAATACCTTGGCTTTCCCGACATAAATAATAGTGCCCTGTCTGTCCTTCATCAGGTAACAGCCGGGCTGGTCAGGTAAAATGGCACATTTCTGTTGAATTAATTCGTTCATTTCATCACCTTTTAAGAAAAGCACAAGCGCCTATGTCTGTCCCGATAAGCAAATGGGGAACAGTAAGGAGACCACACCACCACAACTGTGGCACAAGTAATCTCGAGGGGTCAAGGCGCTGGAGCTAGACTAGAATTATATACTTTCTTGTCTTTAAAAAAACCGGGCGCCTAAAAGGACCCGGTTTTATTTATTAAGCATTTTTTTCTACAAATTGAGCTAATGCTTCTTTTGGTTGGAAGCCTACCACTTTATCTACTGGCTTACCATCTTTGAATAATACTAGTGTAGGGATAGACATGATACCAAATTCGCTAGCAGTAGCTTGGTTTTCATCTACGTCTACTTTTACGATTTTCACTTTATCGCTCATTTCAGCATCTAATTCCTCAAGTACTGGAGCGATCATTTTACATGGCCCGCACCAAGTCGCCCAGAAATCTACTAATACTAATCCGTTTTCTACTTCTTGATTGAAGGTTTGATCTGTACCGTGAACAATTGCCATTTTTATATTCCTCCTTTGGTAACTCTAAGTAAGATTATAGCAGACAAAAAAAGCTAGTTCTACATTTTAGCTTAGAGGTATCATTCTATACTTTCAATCAGTAAAAGTCCATATTGCGATATTGTAATTTACCCTTTTGGCTAGTTGATAAACTGGTTTTAAAGACAATGGAATATACGTATGAAGGATTTATGTTAGGCAATAAATAATTAAGATAAATAATGGCTCATGTCACTATTATAAGAAAAGAAGAAACAAGTATATTGCGCTCTCTTGCGAACGCTTTCCGTGAGGCCAACAGGATGTTGGTCAGGAAAACGTTGTCACACGATGTGACGTTTTTAGTTTTCCCTCCCAAAAATAAGCCATCACCGAACGCTTGCGTGTGCCGTTGTAATGTCTCAACTGTCTCACTCATCCCACTGGAGTCGTCGCTGTTCGCTTCTTTACTATAAGAATCAGCTTGACCAAATGAGCAGTTGCTTATTCACTAGTAAACTATAAAGAAATAGATTGAAAACTCCAATATAAATTCAGCTATTCTTATTGGCTTCTGAGCTGCTCTGAGAAGGCTCCTGAACGTAACATTTGGAAATGTTGTTTATATGATTTATAAGTCTTTATTGCTGTTCTAAATCAGCTCGCTTCCACTTTTTCCTTGCAAAAGTTCCCACAATTAATAAAATAACTGTATTGATAATCAAAAGACCACCAAAAGTAAGCCCCGCCACAGCGCCTGCAATTCCATCTCCAACATTACGACCAACGTTATTCATTGTCAGAACTAGAACTATTGGGGAAGAAATAATAAAAATAACACCTGCCATTATCCATACCGACCAATTCAATCTTGATAAAAAAATCACAAATACATTAAGAATAAAGAGAACTAAAACGAATATAACCAAAGAATTCATAAAAAACCTCCTTAAATATATTTTTAATAAATATACCATTAAATCTGGATAATATTAGACATCCAAATCGCGATTTATGAATATTAATGAAGGTTTATATATTAAATCCAAACTTCTTCAAAATATAAAAACTTGTAACATAAACGATGAGAAGAGCAATTAACGAGTATAAAAGGTTTTTAGGCACTAATGTATTGGCTATGTTAATTTATATTGTTGTTTTAACATAAAAACTCAGAGTTGCCCCTGATTTACGGGTCAACTCTGTATCGTCAACCAACTCTTGACGTAGTATCTGTTAATTTACATTTTTAGTTATTCATCTGATTTAATGATGTTCTTCTTGTGAGATATGCAATTATACATAACAGAATGCCTAATGACCCCGTTCCCAATGGAAATACTAAAGGAAAGATGAATGAAGGATACACCTTCGTAATGTCTGAATAATAGCCCATACTCATTAATGATGCACCCGCCTCGTTTATTAGACGAACCGCAAGTGGATTTTTATTTCGCTTTTCATAGGAAACTTCTTCTTCGGTAATATCACCTTGCTCATCAATCCAAATAATTTTCCATCTACGATGGTTCATTGCTTCATCATCGTCTGTGATACGTTGTACGATGGCTATCTTTTCGTTAACAGTTAAAATATCGAGCCAAGAAAAATAACGGCTTCCTCTATCACGATTTGAGAGCCAGATTTCGTCTGCTTGCGAGACTTCTTTACCATCAACTAATAGATGAAGTTTCACGATATCTCCAGCTTCTACTCTTTCCTCTTTATCCCATAGGGTTAAACTTCCCTTTTTACCAGTTTGTTCTTCAACTATCTCTATGGTGCGACCGTTGATTTCAATTTCCTGCACATCGATAGTTGAGGGGTAGCCTTGCTCAGTATATGCATGTTCGATTTTATAGCGACTATTTAGATTCCAATCGATTACTATTTCTCTTAGTATTTGAAATAATGGTATCGCTGAAATAACCAATAGGATAAGACTAATAATTAATAACTTTTTCTTCATTTCACCCCTCCTTGATAACTGCCAATATTCGAGGATAATATACTCAAAATCGATACGTTCTTAATGAACGATAAGTTTCATTAATTGGTAATAAACAACTGTCTACTATTATTTTGCTGATGGAACCATCATCACTTCTGTGCTTCACAATTTCGAGGAATTGAAACCAACTCAAATTCGACTGTTATAGCTATCCATGTTTTGGAGTTATGAATCTGCGATAAATGATTACGATGATAACCAAAAAACGATGACAAAAATTTTACCACCACATAATAAAGGACATCGAATCGAAATTCGATGCCCTTTCGTTTATTTACGCATTCACTTTAAGTTTTTTGAATTCTTCCGTAAGCATTGGGATTACTTCGAATAGATCTCCAACGATTCCGTAGTCAGCAACTTTAAAGATGTTTGCTTCTGGGTCTTTGTTGATTGCAACGATAATTTTAGAGTTAGACATACCTGCTAAATGTTGAATTGCTCCAGAGATACCCGCTGCGATATACAGGTCAGGAGTTACGACTTTACCAGTTTGTCCGATTTGTAGTGAATAATCACAGTAGTCAGCGTCACAAGCTCCACGAGAAGCACCAACAGCGCCACCTAATACATCCGCAAGCTCTTTTAGTGGTGCAAAGCCTTCTTCACTTTTCACACCGCGGCCACCAGCGATAACAACCTTCGCTTCAGAAAGATCTACACCCTCAGATGATTTGCGAACTACTTCTTTAATGATAGTACGTAGGTTTGTAATATCTACCGATAGAGATGACACGTCTGCTGATTTGCTGTCATCCTTCGCAAGTGGTGCAATGTTGTTTGGACGAATGGTGATGAAATCAATACCATCCTTCACTTTTACTTTTTCAAATGCTTTACCAGAGTAGATTGGACGAATATATACTGCATCATCTCCTTCTCCTTCGATAGCTGTTACATCAGATACTAATCCAACTTGTAGCTTACTAGCGATTTTTGGAGAAAGGTCTTTTCCTTGTGCAGTGTGTCCAAATACGATGGAATCTGGGCTTTCTTGGTCAATAACAGCCATCAATGCTTGCCCAAAGCCATCAGATGTATATTGCTTCAAATGTGGGTGCTCCACCGTAATGACACGGTCAGCTCCATATTTCCCTAACTCAGCAGCTAAGTCTTGTACAGCAGCTCCAAGTAGAACTCCTACTACCTCTCCACCACCAGAAATTTGCTTTGCAGCAGCGATTGCTTCATATGATACGTTACGAAGTGCACCTTCACGTGCTTCCCCTAAAACTAATACTTTTTTAGACATGTTTGTTCCTCCCATTTTGTTAATGAAATACTCGAGATAGATACTTGTAAGCTAGAAACGTATCTATTAAACTACTTTTGCTTCTGAGTGAAGTAAGTGAACTAACTCTTTTACTTGATCTGCTAGCTCGCCATCTAACACTTTTCCAGCTTCCTTTTTAGGAGGTAGATAGATTTCAATCGTTTCTGTTTTTGCTTCCACATCATCTTCATCGATATCAAGGTCATCTAATTCGATTTCTTCTAGAGGTTTTTTCTTCGCTTTCATAATTCCTGGTAAAGAAGGATAGCGAGGTTCGTTTAATCCTTGTTGTGCAGTTACTAAAAGTGGCAAGGAAGTTTCTAATACTTCTGTATCGCCTTCCACATCACGTTTAATAGTAGCTGTTGTACCATCAATTTCTAGGTTTGTAATAGTAGTTACATAGTTGATGCCTAGTAATTCAGCAACTCGTGGTCCAACCTGACCAGAACCGCCATCAATTGCAACATTACCAGCCAGGATAAGATCTGCATCTTTATCCTTCAAGTATTCTGCAATGATATGCGCTGCGGTAAATTGGTCCATTTCTTCCACATCATCTTCTGTATTAATAAGGACTGCTTTATCTGCACCCATAGCTAGAGCTGTACGAAGTTGCTTTTCTGCATCTTCTCCACCCATTGTGATAACTGTTACTTCTCCGCCGTGTGCGTCACGAACTTGGATTGCTTCTTCGATTGCATACTCATCGTAAGGATTGATGATGAATTCAGCACCATCCTCTTGAATTTTCCCCCCGCTTACAACGATTTTCTCCTCCGTATCAAATGTACGTTTCACTAAAACATAAATGTTCATGTTAGCATCCTCCTTTGATTATTTACCTCTAAAAACAGGTTGTCTCTTTTCAATAAAAGCTGAAATCCCTTCCTTGGCGTCCTCAGATACAAAGACAGTTCCAAATGAACCGGCTTCGGCTTTCACCCCTTCATAATAGGAAGCAGGCTTCACATATTGAAGCATTTTAAGCGCTTCTTTCACAGCAATTGGGCTCTTTTTGGCAATCTTTACAGCAAGTTCGTTTGCTCGTTCAAAAAGCTCCTCTTCCTTATAAGCATGATTTGCTAGACCAAGTCTTGCGGCCTCTTCCCCACTTATTGGCTCGCTAGTTAGCAACATTTCTGCTGCTTTAGCAAATCCTACATATCGAGGAAGTCTTTGAGTCCCTGCGAATCCAGGTATCAAGCCTAATTGAAGCTCTGGAAGCCCAAGCTTAGCTGTCTCTGAAACTAGTCGAATATGACAGCTCATTGCTAGCTCAAGACCGCCACCTAAGGCAGCACCATGGATAGCAGCAATTACTGGCTTAGAGAATGTCTCGACACGTTCAAAAATCGCTTGACCACTAGCAGCTAGCTCTGAAAACTCTTCCCCACTTGTTACTTGTGTAAATTCCTTAATGTCCGCCCCTGCTGAGAAAAAGCGTCCTTCACCTTTAAGCAAGATAACTCGAACATTTTCATCGTTTTCCACAGCATCTAGCAGGCTATTTACTTCTAAAATTACACCCCTTGCTAAAGCGTTTGCTGGTGGACGATTAAGTGTAACCGTTGCTACATGATCTTCCACTGTCCATGATAAAAATTCCATTTGCTCACATCCTCTTTTAGCTTTTAATACCATTTAACAGGAGACGGTGTACCTTACTTGTTTGGGCAACCAAATCATATTTATATTCATTCATCACCCAAGTGGTTGTCGTCTCATCAATTGTACCAAAAACCATTTGTCTTGCTAAACGAATATCCACTGAATATTCGAACTCCTTTTTTTCTATTCCTTCTTTTAGGATAGAATCCAAGAGAACAAGGTAATTTTTGAGAATTGCATTAATGCGAATTCGTAAAGCAAGATTTGATTGTCTTAGCTCCAACTGAGTAACAGTTGCTAAATGATGATTTTCAGAAAGCACGGTGAAATGATTCTCAATCATCTTATATAATTTTTCAGAAGCGCTAATATCCTCTTTTAGAATTTCTTTTAGGTTATCAGCAAACACTTCCATCTTTTCTTCAAAGACAGATATTAAAATATCCTCTTTGTTTTTGAAATATAAGTAAATTGTTCCGTCCGCAACTCCAGCTTGCTTTGCAATTTTAGATACTTGTGATTGGTGATATCCATTTTCTGCAATGACTATAATTGCTGCGTCGATAATCTGCTTATACTTAGGTTTGTCCTTCTTCAATGAATCCACCACCAAAAATAAAAATATGAATGATGATTCATTCATATTTTTATTTTATATTCAATTTTTTCTTCTGTCAATCTTGAAATTAACTTGGTACTGCTTCTTGCTGCGCTTTTTCTTTTTCCTCAGCAATCAGACTTCTTCTTAATATTTTTCCTACTGCTGTTTTTGGAAGCTCGGCCCTAAATTCATATAGTCTAGGTACCTTATATGCAGCAAGATTTTCTCTGCAATGTTTATTTAATTCTTCCTCAGTTGCAGTTTTTCCTTCTTTGAATACAATATACGCCTTGACTGTTTCTCCACGATATGGATCAGGTACACCTGCCACAACACATTCCTGTATTGCAGGATGCTCATATAACACTTCCTCCACATCACGAGGATAAATATTAAAGCCTCCCGCAATAATTAAATCTTTTTTACGGTCAACTACAAAAAAGTAACCGTTTTCATCCATGTACCCTAAATCACCTGTCAGAAGCCATCCGTCTCTCATCGTCGCTTCTGTTTCCTCAGGTCTATTCCAATAGCCTTTCATTACTTGAGGTCCTTTAATAGCAATTTCACCTATCTCCCCAAGTGGAAGCGGGTCTGTTGAATCTATCCCAAAAATTCGAACGTCGGTATCAGGCCATGGTAAACCAATAGATCCCTTCACACGTGCCTCACGATCGTAGATCAAATTCGCATGCGTTACCGGAGAAGTTTCCGTTAAGCCGTAGCCCTCCACCAAGTTACCACCAGTTATCGTCTCAAATTGCTCTTGTATTTCTATTGGTAATGCTGCAGAACCACTCATACATGCTTGAATAGAGGATAAATCATACTTTTTTATATCCGGGTGATTTAAGATACCAATATACATAGTTGGTGCGCCTGGGAAAAGAGTCGGTTTTTGTTTATGAATTGTTTTTAAAGCAGTTTCCACATCAAATTTCGGTATGAGGACCATCTTATTTCCTTGCATTACGGAGAACACAAGCACTGTAGTCATCCCATATACATGGAAGAAAGGTAGCATAGCTAAGACGATTTCTTCCCCTGGCTTACATTTGAATAGCCAAGCGTTACACATAGAAGCGTTTGCAACCATGTTTTTATGCGTTAACATTACACCCTTTGGAAACCCTGTTGTTCCTCCAGTATATTGCAGTAATGCGATGTCTTCTTCAAAATTGAATGGCACATCAATAGTGCCCGTTTTATTGATCTTCATAATTTCTGTAAATAAATGATTCATCCCGCGATGCTCTACTTTTACACTAAAGCCATATTGCTTTTTTTGGATAAAAGGATATACAAGATTTTTCGGAAATGGCAAGTAATCTTTGATACCTGTAATAATGACGTTTTCTAAGTCTGTTTCTTTTAATACCTTTGTGATCCTTGGAAATAAAATATCCATGGCTAGTATGACCTTAGCCCCAGAGTCTTTCATTTGGTAGGAAAGCTCACGTTCTGTGTATAAAGGATTTGTTTGCACTACAATAGCCCCTGCATAAAGGATTCCATAGTAGCCTATTACTCCTTGCGGACAGTTTGGTAGCATAATAGCTACACGGTCACCAGGTTTGATCCCTAATGACACCAAGTAATTTGCAAACTTCATTGAAGACTCATATAGCTCTTTGTACGTTACATCTCTCCCCATGAAATGTATTGCTACCTTCGACGGAAACCTTTTATAAGCTCGAGTTAAATACTCCTGAACTGGAATAGCTTCATAGTCGAGCGAATGCGGGATTTCTGGCGGGTAGTGAGAAAGCCATGGTTTTTCAGTCATTTGTTTGCCCCCTTTGTTCGATTTTAATAGAGTGAATATTCCTATTTTTAATTATAGATAAAAATGAATGACAATTCAATTCTTAAAATAAAAAAGACTGTTTATCCGCTAGTTCAGTTGAAGGAGCGAGTATAAACAGTCTTGATAAATGAGCGGTTAACTTATTCTATTAGTTTAACGCTAAATATATTATACCTACCACGACAAAAATAACGCAGACAACCATTAAAACTTTCGACAATTTTTCCATGTAAGCCTCTCCTACTATATACTTGCTCCTATTACGAAGGACAATCCAACCGAAATTACCAAGGAGATAAAGCCGACAGAGCGATTATCCTTTGCTATCTCCTGATCAACATTAAAAGAAGGGGTTAGAAATTCAAAAAGCAAATATGCAATGATTAGTAGAGTGAAACCATAGAGGCCCCACCCGAGCATTTCTAATAAGGTGTTATGTTCCTCTATGGAATATTTGAAAATATTACACACACCAAAAATCTTACCCCCTGTTGCCATTGCAACAGAGACGTTACCTTTTTTTATTTCTTCCCAATTTCGATACCTAGTCACGATTTCGAACAGGACCATGGATACTACAAGGCAGAGTATAACGACACTAAAATAACCTGCAGCTTCGACTAAAGGATTGGACCAAAAACTAGACAGTAACATTTACTCACTAACCCCTTCACTTTTTTCCTCTTTACGAAAAATAAAGAGAAAAAGTTCCCAGTTATTATTTTTATTATTTTAATTCTACCACGGTCACACCATGGCCTCCCTCTCCAGCTTCACCAAAACGATAGCTTTTCACACGAGAGTGATTTTTCAAGTACTGCTGAATAGCCTGCCTTAGTACTCCGGTGCCCTTCCCATGAATGATGGAGACTCTTGGATAATTAGCTAATACCGCATCGTCAATATACTTCTCCGTACGTATAATCGCATCCTCATAGCGCTCGCCGCGTAAATCAAGCTCCAGCTTTACATGTGTATCTCTACCTCTTACCGCGTTAACAGAAACAGTCTGTTTTTGTTTTTCAGGCTTCATATACTCGAGATCTGATTCATCCAGTTTCATTTTTAGCATACCAATCTGAACGGACCATTCCGTATCAGACAGTTTTTCTAAAAGCGTTCCTTTTTGTCCAAAGCTTAGTACCTTCACCTCATCCCCTGGCTTCAATACTCTTTGCTGTTCCTTCAGCTTTTTCTGCTTTTTCAGAACAGGATTATTTGGAAGTGCTGATTCTAAACGTTTCTTCGCATCAATCAGCTCATGCTCTTTGACAAGCTTGTGGGTGTTGGCTTGCATTTTACGCAGCTCGGAAATAATCTCGTCTGCTTCTCTCCGTGCATCCTCCACAATTTTTTTCGCCTTATCCTTCGCCTTCTGCTCTAATTTTTCTTTTTTGTCTTCCAGTTCAGCAAGCCTTTCCTCTAAGTCCTGCTTTAGCTGTTTTGCGTTGTCTAACTGTTTTTCTGTTTCTTCTGCATCTCGTTCAGCCTGTCTTCTACTTTCCTCTAAGGAAGCGATCATTGAATTAACTTCCCCGCGATCAGTACCCGTGTAGGATTGGGCTTGATTGATAATAAAAGGTGGAAGACCCAGTCGTTCAGAAATCTCAAATGCATTACTTCTTCCAGGAACTCCTAATAGCAACTTATAAGTTGGACTAAGTGTTTCCACATCAAATTCAACGCTGGCATTTATTACACCTGGACGATTATAGCCATATGCCTTCAGCTCAGGATAATGCGTGGTTGCCATTACTCTAGCACCTGTCCCATGAACAGCATCTAAAATGGCAATAGCTAGTGCCGCACCCTCTTGAGGGTCAGTACCAGCACCAAGCTCATCAAAAAGTATTAAGGAACGGTCATTATATTTCTTTAAAATGTCTACGATGTTCACCATATGAGAGGAGAAAGTACTTAAGCTTTGCTCAATCGATTGCTCATCTCCTATATCGGCAAATACTGATTCAAACATCGATACTTCTGAGCCATCTAAAGCGGGAATAGGAATTCCACTTTGAGCCATTAATGTACAAATACCAACTGTTTTTAAGGTTACCGTTTTACCACCAGTATTGGGACCGGTGATGACAACAGCTGTATAATCTTTCCCAAACTCAATTGTATTTGGGACTGCAACATCTTTTGTAATTAAAGGATGTCTCGCCTTTATTAAACGAATATACCCTTGGTCGTTAATCGTAGGCATTGTACATTTTTCCGCTTGTCCATACTTTGCTTTGGCAAGGATAGCATCTATCTCCCCAAGTATGTTTACTAAAAGGAATATGTCATGTCCTACCTCTGCCACTTCACCTGTAAGACGCAGAAGGATTCGCTCGATCTCTTCCTGCTCCTTTACCTTTAGACTCCGTATTTCATTATTTAATTGAACAACAGCAGACGGCTCAATAAATAACGTTTGACCGGAAGCAGATTGGTCATGAATAATCCCACCATAGTGACTGCGATATTCAGATTTTACTGGGATTACATATCTATCATTACGTATTGTGATGATGGAATCAGAAAGCATTTTAGATGCATTTGCTCCACGAGTGTAGCTTTCTAATTTTTCACGTACACGACTTACTTGTATTCTTAGTTGTTGTCTAATGGACCGTAGTGTTTGGCTTGCGCTGTCCAACACTCCCCCATTTTCATCGATACAATCATTGATTTCATGCTCTAACGCAGTCAGAATAGGTAGTGCATCCTTTTTTTCTAGAAAATGAGGAATAGAAACTGCTTCCTTCTCCACTACATCCTCTAGGAAATTGCGTAGTATCTTGCTTGCACGAATAGTGCTTGCTGTTTCCATTAATTCCACCGGGCTTAGCATTCCGCCAATTTGTGCTCTCTTCGCATGTGGGCGAACATCTGTAATTCCACCCATTGGTACATTTCCTTTTATGCGTAGAATCGTTAGTCCTTCGTCCATTTCCTCTAGCAGCTTTTTCACCTGTGCAAGATCTATGGACGGTACAAGATTTTCTATATGTGATTTTCCGAGAGAGGACGTGCAATAGGCTGCTACCTCTTCGCGAACCTTGTAGAATTCTAATGTTTTCAGTGCTCTTTCTGCTATCACAAGAGACACCTCCTAATTTATTTCTTCAATTGCTCCTTAAATCTTTCTAGTGGCCATGTATTTACTACAGTATCTTTGTGTAACCATGCCTTTTGTGCATATTGAGCCCCTACGTCCATGTATTTCAGCTGATCAATATGATGAGCATCCGTATTTATTGCAATAGGAATATCTAGGTCCTGAGCCATTTTTAAATACTCCACATCTAAGTCTAAGCGATGTGGATTTGCATTTAATTCGAGAATCTTCCCATGTTCCTTTGCCCATTGAATAAGCGTAGGAACATCAGGGTCATAGCCACTTCTCGTTCCAACAATTCTTCCAGTAGGATGAGCAATCATATGGACATATGGGTTTTTCATCGCTGTCAGTAAGCGTTCCATAATTTTTTCCTGTGGCTGGCTGAAGCTAGAATGGATGGATGCAATAACAAAATCTAGCTGCTTCAATAAATCATCATCAAAGTCTAATGTCGCATCTGGTAAAATATCCATTTCAGTACCGGCAAGCACTTCTATGTCATCGTATTTTTTATTTATTTCACGGATTGCCTCTATTTGCTTTAAGAGTCTTTCTCTTGAAAGACCGTTTGCTACCTTCAAGTAATTAGAGTGGTCCGTTATCACCATATACTTATAGCCTTTTGCACGACAAGCCTCTACCATCTCTTCAATGGAGTGAGCCCCATCCGACCACGTCGTATGCATATGGAGATCTGCATGGATATCCTCTAATGCAACAAGCGAAGAAAGCTTGTCCAGCTTGGAAAGCTCAGTACCATCCTCTCGTACAGAAGGTGGAATAAATGGCAAGTTAAAATATGCATAGAACTCTTCTTCAGATTGAAAGTGCTCTACGGTTCCATCCTCCAACTCAACGCCATATTCACTAATTTTCTTCCCTTGTTCCTTTGCAATTTGTCTCATTTTTATATTGTGGTCCTTAGAGCCAGTAAAATGGTGTAGTGCGGAAGCAAATTGGGCAGGCTCAACCAATCGAAAGTCCACATCTACCTCATTATCCACGTCCAGTGTGACAGATACCTTTGTATCTCCGGCTGCATCTATCTTTAAAAGCGGCAGCTTGTCTAACAGCTGTTCTCTAACTTCCTTTGGTGAATTAGTGCTTACAATAAAATCTAAATCGCTGCTAGTTTCCTTTACTCTTCTAAAGGACCCAGCAACCGAAAACTTCTCCACTTCCGCTATTGAGGCAAGAATTCCTTCAATCATTTCGACTAATGGCTCCATTTGCCAATATGGTGATCGCTCCGGCTTAAGCTGGAAGGTTTCTAGCTCTGCTAAAATTTTCTGTTCTGTCTTCGGCCCAAAACCTGCAAGCTCTCGAACCTGTCCAGCTTCACAAGCTCCCTTTAAAGCTTCAATCGAATCTATTTGTAATTCTTTATAGAGCTTTGCGATTTTTTTGCCCCCAAGACCTGGTATTTTAAGCATTGGAAGAAGCCCACTTGGAACAGCCTCTTGCAACTCTTTTAATAGAGATGACTCACCATTGTTTATTAAATCCTCAATTACAGCCCCTGTAGCTGCTCCAATTCCCTTTAATGATGTGATGTTATCCATTTCAGATAGGCTGCGATCATCTAACTCTAAAACCTGAGCCGCCTTACGAAAAGCACCAACCTTAAATGGATTTTCTCCTTGTAGCTCCATATATAATGCTATTTTTTCTAACGTTTTAATGATTGTCTTTTTATCCATATCATATCCTCCATTCAAAAAAAACTTCCCTCCACTGAGAGAAGTCAATTAGTTATACATGTTTAGTTTTCCACATATATATACCACCAATTTTTCACTATTTCTGAAAGGATCGGTGTATGCTCCAATATCCAGCCAGCAAGTATGGAGCTATCCATCAAGCCCTGTAGAGTTCCTATTGGAAGTAACGCTAATACATATAAAGATACAAAGATAAGAAAATAAAATTCAACCAGTCCTAAAAAAGCACCAACTACATTGCTTACAAAGCCTAGTATAGGCAAATACTTCAAGAAATCAAACATGGATGCAATCAGCTGCAGTCCAAACTTTACCACCATAAAAATTAATACAAAAGAGATAATTCGATAGAAGGTTTGATCGAGATCAAGATTTTCTACGGCAATTGTCAGCTTTGAATCAGAAGTTATTGCTGGGAATGGGATCCATAAAACAAATTTCTCTGAAAGTGGTTTATAATAGATATACGCAACGATGAGCGCAATAATAAAGCCAGTCATGTGAATCAACTGAACAATTAGCCCTCTTCTTGCCCCAGTTATAAAACCAGCTATCAGCAAAATAAGAATAATAATATCTAACATTTTTTCAGTCCTTTAGCCTTTTCAATTCTTCTTCTAAAAGTTCAAGCTGCTCTTTCACTTTTATGTAATCGTTTACTGCATTAACAGCGGTCAGCACTGCTAACTTTGCTATATCTAGTTGTTGGTTATGAGCATGTATCTCTCTCATTTTATCATCTACGATGGAGGCAACGAGTCTCATGTGACCAGAAGTTTCGGAACCTACCATTTTATATTTCTGTCCATAGATATCGACAGAAATTCTTGTTTTTTCTAGTTCTGACAAAGACGAACCCTCCCCCAGAAAATCCTATGTATAATAATAACACGAAATAGATTCTGATGTGAAGAAAGGAACTACCCTAATGGCAAATGAAGTAATTATATTGTCGAACGATGACATTCAAAAATTGAAAAATCACTATAAAACCTACCAGATTGATCGGACGGCTAACGGAGTAATTTTTGCAGCCAAGCTAGCAGATACAGCTATCACAGCCTATAAGTCCGGCAAGGTTTTATTCCAAGGAAGTGGTGCCACCCGCGAAGCGGCTAGATGGGGTACATCCGAGCAACCAAAGCAAAAAGCTGTGGTGAGTTCAGTAAAAGGAGACAAGCTGCCGGCTAATTTCGAAGAACTTTCCGTAATAGGTTCTGACGAGACAGGGACTGGCGATTACTTTGGTCCCATCACAGTGGCCGCATGCTATGTGCCGGCAGAAAAAGTTGCGCTCATAAAAGAACTAGGAGTAAAGGATTCAAAGATGCTAACGGATGAGGCAATGCGTAAAATGGCTCCAGACATTATGTCTGCCATCACTTATTGCGTTTTGGTATTAAAGAATGTAAAATATAATGAGATACAAGCAAAAGGCTGGTCACAAGGCAAAATAAAAGCCCTCTTACATAACCAGGCGCTAAAGCATGTATTGAAAAAAATAGAACCAGCTAGACCGGACTACATCTTAATCGACCAATTTGCTGAACGGGGAATCTATTATAATCACATTAAAAACGAAAAAGAAATCATTCGTGAAAATGTGCTTTTCTCAACGAAGGCTGAGCAACTACATGTTTCAGTCGCCGCTGCTTCCATTATTGCAAGATATGCTTTTTTAAAGGAAATGGATCGTTTAACAGAAATTGCTCAAACGACTATTCCGAAAGGGGCAAGCTCGAAAGTGGATGAGGTAGCAGCAAAAATTTATATGAAGCACGGGGAAGGTTTTTTGAAGGCCATCACGAAATGGCATTTTGCCAATACCCAAAAGGCTATTGCACTAGTAAATAAAAAACGATTTACCTAAGGGAGAATTAAAATGGAAGCTGTGTTTGAAACAGAACGTTTAATAGGGGTAGTACTAGAAGAAAGCTTTTTATCAGATATGATGAAGTTCTGGGGCGATGAGGAAGTCATGGAGCAGTGTAATGGAGCAACCTCCCTCGAGATTCTCCCACAGGTCATAGAAGCTTATCAAGCTTGTCATAGAAGACATGGATTATCTGTATATGGTTTGTTTGAGAAAAAATTAGGAGAAGTCATCGGTGCAGCTGGCTTTAACATAACAGCGGATTTGCAAGAAATAGAGCTGATTTATCATTTCAATAAACAGTCATGGGGAAAAGGCTACGCAACCGAGGCGGCTGTTGCTAGTATAGAGCTGGCAAAAAAGCATGGACAGGTGGAGCGAATTGTCGCTTCCGCTAGTCCAGCGAATGCCCAATCGCTGAAAATATTAGAAAAGATCGGTTTTGAATACAAAGGCCTCAAATGGTTTGAGGATACCGAGCAAGAAGAGCCATACTATGAAATGAGGTTGAAGAAGTAGAGCTTTTGTGTTCATGTATTTGCATAATCCTTCACAAAGATAGGTTGATTTCCGTTCTGGCTGGTAGATAAAGAGAAACTAGACTGAATAGAGTAAAGAGACTGAGACAAAGCTATTCTAGGTTCTCCGCTGCGTCGGACGCTTTCCATGGGGGCGCGGCAAGCCAGCACCCAACGCTCGCGCGTGCGGTTGTGCCGTCTTGCCTGACACCTTACTCCCACTGGAGTCGCCGTCGCTGCTACGAACCATTAAAGTTTCCTTATAAAATTATAATTTAATCATTAAATTCCCCAAAAGAATATAACCCATTATGAAAATAAACCAAATTAAGACAGCACTTATGATTCTTTTATTAGTTAGTATCATAAGTGCTTCTCTTTCGATTTGTCCAACTCTCTTTGATTAATGAGTTCTAACCATTATAAAATACCTGCTCGTTATAAGCTAAATTCCTTTTTTATCAAGGAAGCGACTTCACATGGCTTTAGGTATGTATTATTGATTCGCAAGTAATTTTTTTCTTTTATTTCTCCAACAAGTGAATTCATTCTTTTGTCCTTATAAGAGGATAACAAATTCTCCTCTGACTGTTTCGTATTCCTTTTGGTCGGCTTATGCTCTAAACGATGAGGGGTTTTATTACGAACCAGTCTTTCCTCTACATCTGCTTCAAGCTCCACAAAATAAATTTCTACCCCTTTGCTTCTAAAAATTTGGCAAATCTGTTCAATATCTTCCCAATCCTCTTGTTGATCAAAATACCAAACCTTTGTAAAAATTAAACCGTATTCCTCACTATTTGCAAAGGATTGAAAGATCTCTTTCCGAAATAGCTTTGCCAGCCTCCACATTTCAGGGCTAAATCCATAAAGTGGCTCTAATAAATCTATGGTCATATGATTATGAAATAGTTTGAGCCCAGTACTTTTCGCTAACTCCTGGCCTACTGTCATTTTCCCAACAGCTTGCGGACCAAAGATAAAAACAAACTTTTCCACTGTCTTTTCCTCCATTTACATGAGAATTGATTTTTTAACTAGCTCAACCTCTTTCCATAAACAATCCATTAACATTTTTACTGTTTGATCCTTCGAGAGCATAGGACTTTGACCAGCCCATAGAGACATGTAGTCCGATTTGTTCTGCTCGGTTGCAGCTTTCCTGATTGGCTGTGTTAATGTATGCTGTATCGGAAAGTCAGGTATTATGGTTTCTCTTTCGTTCATTTCTCGCATAAACTTATTTTCTATGCCTCTTGCCCACTTTCCAGAAAAGGCTCTAGTTAGCTGTATCTCTTCTGGTCTTGCTTGTAAAACAGACTGCTTATGAATAGAAGATGCTCCACTCTCCTTGCATACAAGGAATGCAGTACCCATCTGCACTGCTTGCGCACCTAATGAAAGAGCTGCTACGACTCCCCTTCCATCCATGATACCTCCCGCTGCAATCACTGGAATACGAACCTTCTCCACGGCCTGGGGAATAAAAGACATAAGACCAATATTCCCTTCCTCATGCGTACTAAGGAAGTTTCCACGGTGCCCTCCAGCCTCGTAGCCTTGCACTACTACAGCATCCATTTCAACTTCCTCATTGGCCATTGCCTCATCTACTGTAGTTGCCGTTCCAATGAGAAGAATCCCCTTTTTCTTAAGCTCTTGGATTACCTCTCTCGAAGGTAAGCCAAAAGTAAAAGAACAAATAGGCACACGGTTTGACAGGATGGTTTCCACTTGATTTTCAAATTCCTTGTTTGTTTCCTCAAAGGTAGGCAGTCGTAACTTTTGAGGCTCCATTCCTAGTGAACTCTCGTACTTCTGAAGAAGGAGCTGTGTATCCCGTATTTTTTCCTCATCAGCCTGAAAACTACTGGGAACAAACAAATTCACTCCAAATGGGTGAGTCATATGCTGTTTTACTTCCTTTATCTGCTCCTCTAGCCGTTCTGCAGTCATATAGCCAGCACCAATCATCCCGAGACCTCCGTATAAAGATACCTCTGTCACAAGCTTCGTTATCGTTATCCCACCAGCCATGGGCGCTTGAATAATAGGTGTGCTTACCTTTAATCTATCCGTCCAATTGTTTCGTAACATGGCCATCACTCCAGTTAAAGTTTCACTTTCCAATCACGATAGGTAATTACCTCCAGATTATCCGTATGTGAAGAAAGATACTCTTTTGCTTTTAACACTAATGGAGAAGCATTTCCTTCTACTATATCTTCTAAACCAACCCACGAAGCCCCTAAAGAATCCTGTCCATCGAATTTTTCTGGTATACAGATAGACCCACCGACAGCCTTCACCAAATACAAGATAGCAATATGATGAACGAGCGTGCCCTGGCGCCAATCTGTTTCTAAGAGAAAATCAAATGCCCCAACCTGAGATAGCACTTCTATTTGTAGACCCTTTCTTCCATAAACTCTCTATGTAAGGCTTCCAAAAGAGTTTCCCTTTCTTCTAAGTTGCCCCCAGGAAGATCCCATCGATTCTTGTATGGGCCTCCCCCTTTATGAATAACCATTAGCTTTCCTTCATCTACTAAAATCCCATATACACCAAATGGCCTGTGAAAATTCATATACTCATTTTTCTCCAGGCAATTGCCTTATTTTCTATTTCTTTTACTAATTGATCCTTCCCCTCAATATAAGCATCCATATTAGTAGGAAATTGAGCAGCAAGCGCTAGTTTTAATTGTCCGTAAGCATGCAGGTCCTCTGGGTGACTTCTTACATAATCTCTAAAAGCAAGATGCCTTTCTATATCAGGATGTCCTTCTTCATAGACATGGATATGATGAGTGCGCTCGTCTCCTCCCTTTCGGAAATACCTCCGTCCAGGAAGTCCATTTTCGCCAAGCGCTTCATATCCTATGTCTTCCATACTTTTTGTATAGTTATCTACATTGCTGATACTCCTTACTACGGGAATCATGTCAATAATGGGCTTTGCATGTAGACCAGGTACTGAGGTGCTACCAATATGATGAATATCTATTATTTCTGGTTCAAGCACTTGTCTAATCAAGACAGCTTCAAGCTGGAATAGCTTTGGCCATTCTTCGTTGTAAGGAACTACTTCAACCCTTCTCACGTTATTACCTCCTCAAGCAGGACTTCCAGATCTTTTTTATGTTTGTGAGCAATAAAAAGGAGTGGAAATTTCTCTTCCTTAATTAGTTCCATTAGTTTTACTGCTTTTTGTTTTACAAAATCATATTGTATCTGTGAGATCACTTGTTCATCGAACGCTTCCTCTAACTCTTCTTCATCCAATAAAAAAATCTCCCCTGAGGGAAGAACGACGATATCCAGGAACATATCCACCCAGTACGGGATTTCTTCATTTCTCTCATTATTTTGACAGATATCCATATACCACTGGACAATTTCTCCCATTTCATTAAACACAGTAGTCAGTGTATATGGCTTACCAATAGGGAAATGCTGAAGCCAGGAGTAGCCATGATCCACGATACATAACTCGTGCTCCTCATAACGGACAAATAAAGGCTCTGTTACTTTTTCCATTTTAATAGAGTAACAGTGCCTTCAAAATCTTTTTCACAAGCTTCCATTATTGCGAATCTCCGTTCACTAACTCGCTTCCAATCAGGTCTATTTGCGAATCGTTTTTTAAGCACCCATTTCCCCCCAAGTCACTGGATCTCTCCAATCTATTAATTCAAATTATACTCTAAACTATCGTTTATATTACATAAAATACCATAGTATAATATAAAACATTACCCTTGATAAATATAGGTAGCTTTTCCCTTTAATAGTGATTGTACTCCATTTGGATGATATGGCATAAGCCTATTTGCTTCCTCTATAGGGACCCATTTTATTTCAGAAATTTCCTCTGGCAGCTGAATAGAAAAATTATCATGATCCACACTCATTACAAAAGTGACAAATAAAACATGACTATCTCGCTGAGGGAAAAATGCTTCATTTACAGAAGCAATGCCTTCTATTCTAGCCGTCAATCCCGTTTCTTCTTGAACCTCCCGAACAATTGCTTCTTCTAATGTTTCTCCAAGCTCAACCGTGCCACCCGGCAATGTCCAACTTGCACCGACATTATGTACCATCAATACATTTTCTCGCTCCTTATCTATGATAAGAGCATATACCACATCTACTCTATCCATATACTCACCTCTTCTCTTTAGTATAACAAAGATTTATTTTCTGATAATCGGGTATAGCATATATATATCCTTTTAACATTGTCTCAATCTTAAATCTTACGGGGGGTGGTATCTTGAGAAAGGTTTATGGGGTTACTAACTTGGTGGCTTATTTACAATCTATCGGGCGCCCATTAACAGAAGAGCAAGTAGAATATTATTTATATCGGAAAGAAATACCACACCTCAAGCCACTTAATAACCTAGTGGTATTTAATTTAGACCACATTGATTGGTGGATTGATCATAGAGATACTTGATGAACGATCCATACAAAGAAAACTTCTATCCTTCTTATTTGGATAGAAGTTTTTCATCTGTCGTTAATGGGCAATACCCACATGCAGCTTGCCCTGGAATATCCTTAGATAAGCAACAGGTCTTGCGAATCGGCTGATTAACAAGGTTAGCAGGATTTCGTCCCTCAGTGTATTGGTAATAGAGGGATTTATTCGAAAAACGACTCCATACCTTTGCATCCTCTAAAATGTCTATGTCATCCATTGCTTGCGTAGCAAATGCGGGATCTCCAAGTAATCTCTCGTATTGATTCACCAAATGAACAAAGAAATTTTCCCATATTGTTAAAGGTGAAATACTAGTCGTTTGTCTCAAAAACTGAACAATTTCATAACCTTGCTGATACAATATTTTTTCGATAACTTTTTCTCTTTCATCAGCCTTCACATATCGGAAATCATTTGGGTTAATAAACATTGCCACTGTGTAAGTACCAAATTCCTTTGTCACATCAAAATGTAACTCTGTGTGCTTCCCATCCCAAACCATATCATAAGCAGCTAACATATAAAATTGTGTGGCAAAAAACATTCCATATCGCTTACTGAAGTGTGACACAGCCGCTACAGGATTCTCTGCATCTGTTATCCCTTGCATGAGCTTCCCAAACTCTTCTTGAAAAAATTCTTTACTTAATCTTTCCAATGTAAACAGCGTGCGAAGTGGTTTCGTTGTGTAAATTCGATGTTCATTTAATAAAAACTCTTGATCAAATGTTAATGCTGGCATTCTATCACCTATTTATCTTTCTATTCTCTTTTATTTTATCGGAAGTATTCCTTTATGCCAATCCGACGAGCTTGCATAAAAAAATGTAGACAAAGTCGGCCATCCAACTTTATCTACACGAATATACTATAGCGTTGTTTGAGGATTCTTTGACGGAATCATTTTAGAAAGAGTAATAATCACTAATGCAGAAAGCAAAAGTCCCCAAAGTACCCCTAAAGTTAAAGAAGCAACTGAACCAACGACTATTCCAATTCTAGCTCCCCAAATAGAGACATTACTATTACTGGAGCCCATCGCAAACGCTTTGTCTTTATTTCGTTTCCAGAGGAGCCCAACAATTAATACCGGTACAACCCCTCCTCCAGCCATCGTATATGCTAGAGAAAAGAGATCGATAATAGAGTCGGCCCATATCGCTGTCACGATTGTAAATATCCCAAAACCGACGACACACCAACGGGTAAGCTTGAGATAAAAGGAATCGGACTTTGGCTTCATATTAGGTATTACGAGGTCATTAACAATCACTACTGCTGCCGAATGAAGAAGAGAAGAGGCACTTGAAATTGCCGCCAAGAAAATCATCGTAAAAAAGGCAAGTGCAGCAACTTCCGTCATTTGGTCAAGTATTAACCAGGAAATCGCATTATTAGAATCAAGATTAGGATTTATCATCTTAACTACTAGTCCACTCAACGTCGCAAAGATAGTAAAAATGATAGCAACAACACCACTGATTAACATTGCTCGAGAGGCAGATTTGGGATTTTTAGAAGCAAAGCATCTTTGCCAGTAAACCTGTGCAACCAACATCCCTAAAGTCCCCGTGACAACCAAAGAGATAATTTCCATAACGGAAAGATTCATCTGGGCTAGCTCAATTGCTCCCGCTTCCTCCAGCCCAACCTTTAAATTAGAATAACTGAAATCAATTTTCTTAAAAACTTGAAAGTAAAACCACACAGCCATTCCTATTAGGATTCCACCCTGCACGAGATCCGTCCATACTACAGAATACATCCCTCCAACCGCAGTATAAATAATAAAGACAGCAGAAAATACGAGTATCATAGGAACAGGATCTATTCCAGTAAAAGTTGAAAAGAGAGCGCCCATCCCCATCGCTTGACCACTCACCCAGGCAATCATAATTGCCGAGATTAAAATAGCCACCATACTTCGAAAAATTTTGTCTCGTACAATTAAATCATCCATCATTTCTGCTACCGTATTATATGTAAATTTCGCTGCAAAACCTGCAAATACTAATGCGAATAAAATCTTCCCGCCTTGTTCCCCTATCACAAACGGGATATTAGCTATCCCAATTTCATAACCCTTTGAAGAATGCCCAACAAAATTTCCAACTCCCATAATCGTGGCAATATCTGTGAAGAGTAATAAAAAGAAAGGCAATGTCCCACCAGCTATCGCATAATGAGCAAAGCTTTCATCCGCTTTCTTCTTAAATAAAAATGACATTCCAATGAAAATAAGTGATAAAACAATCGTGATTGTCCACGTCCAAAAACCTAAGTCCATCCAACTCCCCATTTCCCTATGTATTGAAAATTTTATCAATTAAATTATGTTATTGATAAAATTTTGCTAATACTCCAGTACCCATTTTCAGGTAGATTAAACCACAAACAAGAAAAAACATAGGCTTGGATAGCCTATTCCGCTTTATTCTCGGTTAGCTTCTATTTACTCTCGGTCGGGACAGGTTTACTCTCGGATAGATAGATTTTATTCTCGGATAGCGCTTGCTTACTCTCATTCAGGGCATTTATTCTCGATTGGGCCAGGTTTACTCTCGGATAGAGCAGATTTACTCTCACTCAGCGTGCGACCGCTTGGCTGGTGCTTCTTCTTTTGTAAAAATGCATTTCCGTTTCCTACTCACCAATAAAAAAACTGCATTCACTCGCCAAGAGTGAATGCAGTCCACACTATTTATTATCCGCGTAATTCTGCGCCAGCTTGTTCTGCTAGTGCTTTTAGTACTTTATTATGAGCATTTACAACTTCTTCGTCTGTAAGAGTACGCTCAGGATCAAAATAAGTTAGAGAGAAGGCAATGGATTTCTTGCCTGCTTCCATTTTTTCTCCTTCGTAAAGGTCAAATAAATGAACACCTTTTAACAGTCTGCCGCCAGACATTTGGATAACCGCTTGCAGCTCACCGGCTGTTTTGTCACGGTCTACCACTAGAGCGATATCACGTGTAATAGATGGGAACTTAGAAACTGGTGCATAGTACAATGCGTCAACAGGCTGTTGTAAGATTTTCACCAGATTCAACTCTACTACGTACGTATCTTTTAAGTCTCGTGCCTTTTGTTCAGCAGGATGCAGCTGTCCGATTATTCCTACTTGCTCACCCGCTAGCTTAATGGAAGCTGTACGTCCTGGGTGTAAGCCCTCTACTGCTGCTTTTTCAAATGTTAGCTCTGCAGCAAGACCAAGCTTTTCTATTAGGCCTTCCACAATTCCTTTTAAGACAAAGAAATCTACTGCTTTTTTCTCGCCTTGCCAGCTGTGCTCCCCCCATTTACCTGCGATTACTGCAGCTAAATGCTCTTCTTCGTGCGGTAGACCTGATTCTGTTTCTCCTAAGAATACAGATCCTACTTCATAAAGTGCCACTGTATCTGCTTGGCGAGCAGTGTTATACGTAACTGCCTCTAATAAATGAGGGATAAGGCTTTGTCTTAACGTACTGCGTTCCTCACTCATTGGCATAAGTAGCTCAGTCACTGGAGCAGTCTCTAAAGCAAATTTTTGTGCTGCCTCTTTTGAGGTTAAGGAATAAGTAATTGCTTGATATAACCCAGCGCCTTCTAGATATTGACGAACTAAACGGCGTTTAGCCTGGTAAGGAGTTAAGCCACCTGGTTTTGATTCTTCTACTGGAAGAGTCATTGGAATTTCATCATATCCATACATACGCGCAATTTCTTCTACGATATCTTCTGGAATTTTAATATCCTGACGACGAGTTGGTGCTTTGATATATAAGTAACCATTGGCTGCTTCAAAGTCAAATTTTAAGCGAGTCAGAATAGAAGTCATATCTTCTAATGAAATCTTCATACCTAAACGGCTGTTAATAAAGTCAGGTGATACTACAACCTCTGCCGGCGTTTTATCTAGCTCATCTACAACTACAGAACCAGCAAGTACTTCTCCCCCTGCAAGCTCTGCAAGCAGACTTGCAGCACGCTCAGCAGCTGCTATCACTCGGTTAGGGTCAACCCCTTTTTCGAAACGTGCACTAGCATCGCTTCGTAAGCTATGATCCTTAGACGTTTGACGTACTGATCCACCTGTGAAGTAAGCAGATTCAATAACAACCGTAGTTGTTCCATCATGAACCTCAGAGTTTGCACCACCCATAACACCTGCAATGGCAATTGGCTCTTGACCATTTGTAATGACAAGGTTATTTGCTTTAAGTGTACGCTCTTGATCATCGAGCGTTGTAATTTTTTCGCCTTCATTTGCAAGACGAACAACGATTTCTTTTGTCGCAATTCGGTCGTAGTCAAAAGCATGTAGCGGTTGACCGTATTCCATCAACACGTAGTTCGTAATGTCTACTACGTTGTTATGTGGACGAACTCCTGCAGCCATTAAACGGTTTTGTAGCCAAAGTGGAGATTCCTTCACTTGCACATTTTTTACTACCTTTGCAACATACATCGGATTTTCTTCTTTCGCTTCAATATGAAGCTTCACATAATCCTCTGCTTTTTCATTACTTTCCGTATAGCTAGCTTCTGGATATTTCATATCCTCTGAAAGGATAGCACCTACCTCATATGCAACTCCAAGCATGCTTAGCGCATCTGAACGGTTCGGCGTTAGCCCAAGCTCTAGAACTATGTCATCTAGACCTAATAAAGGAAGAGCACTTTCTCCAGGAACTGCTGTCTCAGGAAGCACATAAATACCTTCTGCATATTTTTTAGCCACTACACGGCCTTCGATTCCAAGCTCTTGTAGAGAGCAAATCATTCCGTTTGACTCTTCCCCACGTAGCTTCGCTTTTTTAATTTTTATTCCACCTGGTAATACTGCACCAGGACGTGCAACGATTACTTTTTGTCCAGCAGCAACGTTTGGAGCACCACAAATAATTTGAGTAGTTTCCTCACCTACATCTACCTGACAAATATTTAACTTATCTGCTTCGAGATGCTTTACACATTCCTTTACATGACCAACCACAACATTCGTCATTCCTTGAGAGCGATCAATTACTGCATCTACCTCAATACCTGAGCGAGTAATTTTCTCTCCAAGCTCTTTTGGGTCTAATCCTTGTGTATTTACATATTCTGATAACCATTTAGTCGATACTAACATGTCATTTCCTCCTTACACTTCTGAGCGGTGGAATTGTGATAAGAAACGCACATCATTTGTATAGAAATGACGAATATCTTCCACACCATATTTCAACATTGCGATACGCTCTGGTCCCATTCCAAATGCGAAGCCTGAAAGCTTTTTCGAATCATAGCCAGCCATTTCTAACACATTTGGATGAACCATACCTGCACCTAGAATCTCAATCCAGCCTGTCTTCTTACATACGTTACAGCCGCTACCACCACACTTGAAGCAAGAGATATCCATCTCAACAGAAGGCTCTGTGAACGGGAAGAAGCTTGGGCGAAGGCGAATCTCACGGTCCTCACCAAACATTTTCTTCGCAAATACCGAAAGCGTACCTTTTAGGTCACTCATGCGAATATTCTCGCCAATTACAAGACCTTCGATTTGAGTAAACTGGTGTGAGTGTGTCGCATCATCATTATCACGACGGTACACCTTACCCGGGCAAATAACTTTAATTGGCTGCCCTTCTTTTGCTTCCATTGTTCGAGCTTGAACAGGAGAAGTGTGCGTACGTAGCAAGATATCCTCTGAGATATAGAAAGAATCTTGCATGTCACGTGCTGGGTGACCCTTCGGAAGGTTTAGTGCTTCGAAGTTATAGTAATCCTTCTCCACCTCTGGTCCTTCTGCGATTTCATAGCCCATGCTAATGAAAAGGTCTTCAATTTCCTCTACTACACGTGTTAATGGATGATGATTACCTGTCTTAACTGGACGACCAGGTAGTGTTACATCGATTGATTCTTTTTCTAGCTGCTCTTGAATCGCTTTCTCTTGCAGAAGAGTCATTCTTTCCTCTAAAACAGCTGTTACCTCTTCACGAACAACATTTACTAGTGCGCCCATTTTTGGTCTTTCTTCTGCTGGGAGCTTGCCCATTCCTTTTAATAAATCTGTAATAGGACCTTTTTTTCCTAGATATGCGACACGCACATCATTTAACTCTTTAACATTTTGCGATTCGGCAATCTTTTGGATTGCTTCCTCCTTCAACTGCTGAAGTTGTGCTTCCATAATAACCCTCCTAATAAGTAAGAAATGCTGAAGCGCCTATGTCTGCCCCGACAAGCAAATGGGAAAAGGCGAGGAGGCTCTGCCACCACAGCCTTTGCACATTTGACCTCGAGGGGCAAGGCGCTGAAGCTGGACATCAAGAAATGCTGAAGCTCCTGGTATGCCCAGAAAAGCAAATGGGAAAAGGCGAGGGGGCTCTGCCCCACAGCCTTTGCACATCTGACCTCGGGTGGCAAGACGCTGAAGCTAGGCAGATACCTTTTTACAGGACTCCCTCTTTTCTTCCAAAATAAAAAACCTCCTCCCAAAAAAGGGACGAGGTTCTATTCGCGGTACCACCCTGATTATTGCAGATTCCTCTGCAATCTCTTGATTTGATTAACGGCTCTTCACCGGCTCACCTTTACAGTATCGACTGGTCCCGGTGGCAGCTAGCGGGGTGAACTTCTATATGTTTTTCGCAATTTACACTTCCAGTCACGGTGTAAAATCCCTATTTTGAAACTACATACATACTTTTCCCGATTACAGCTTTTCAATTTATCAAATTACTGTATATTATACGGATTTATGACAAGATGTTCAAGCACAATTATTTTAAAGTAAGGCCATATAACAGAATACCAGTCGCCACCGCAACATTTAAGGATTCTGCTTGTCCTAAAAGTGGAACCAAGATATTTCGATCTGTTTGTCTTAAAAACTCCTCTTTAATCCCGCTTCCTTCATTGCCAACAATAAGCGCAAAGCTGTCACCACCAGTGACCTCATTATATGGAGTAGAGTCTTGTAAAGCAGTTCCATAAATCTGAATCCCCTGCTCCTTTAGCTTTTCAATCCACCAGTTCAGGTCTCCCTTTACAATCGGAATATGGAAATGAGAGCCTTGAGCGGAGCGAAGTGTCTTTGGATTATAAGCATCTGCTGAGCCTTTCCCAAGAACAATTGCATCAATACCTGCTGCATCTGCTGTGCGAATCATCGTTCCGACATTCCCTGGGTCTTGAACAGCATCTACTAAAAGAACCTTCTTCCAAGAAGTAATGTCTTGATTATTAGCTTGCTGTTTACAGTGTGCAAATATTCCTTGTGTATGCTCCGTTTCTGCAAGCTCATCCTTAATATCATCGTGAATTTCTACTACTTGTATACCTTCCACATCCCAGTTAGCAGGAATATGGCTAGAATCGCTAATGATGATCGACAGGACATTTTTCTTTTGCTTGATTGCCTCTTCAACTAAATGATAGCCTTCTACTATAAATTCTCCTGTTTTATCTCGTTCTTTTCTAACGTTTACAAGCTTTTTCCAATGCTTGACCAACGCATTTTGTGGGGATTCAATTCTCTTCATTCTATAACCGCCTCAAATTTAATTTTTGTCATGCTTGCATTATATTTCATTCTACTTCATAAGTGTATCAAAAAATATGTATATCATGTGAAGCACTGGGAAAAATAAAAGCAAGGAGTGATGATAATGGATTTTCAAATTAGAGAGGCAATTTCAGCAAATATGGCCAATTACTCTCCAGCACAAATCAAAGGTGTTGTGGAGGATGCCATTCAACGAGGCGAGGAGCATTTACTGCCAGGTTTAGGCGTGTTCTTTGAAAAATGGTGGAAAAGTGCAGATGACGCTAGTAAGCAAACAGTGTTAAACAAGCTTTCCGCTGCCTTTGCTAAGTAACTGAGTTTACACCAAAGGTATTTCCTCCAACAATGAACTTGCAAGCCTACATACTCCCCCTTGTTTCTCCTGTGCCAACTGCTAAAAGACCAAGAGACAAGGGGCATGTAGATCAAGCATAGGAAAAGCTGCTGAAACAAGGTATAAACCATTTTCAGCAGCTCTTTTTATAGTGCATCCGTACGTTCATTTCCCTTAGGCAAATACTGAAGCATCCCTATTTCCTGTAGACCATTTTTTATTTTCGTTGTGTAACCGAGCTTTTCACTAGACAAATAGGCTGCTTTCGAAGCAATCATTTCCTCTAGCAACGGTAATTGCTTTGAATCTATACCGCTCCAGAGCTTATAAGAGATGATTAAATCCTCTAAGGTTAGATGCTTATAATCATCCCCCTTATATTCACCCTCAGCATTAATTCGATACCAAATATCTCCGTTCTCCCGGATCCAACTCTTTTTATCTTTTTCAATTGCCGTCTGTACTGCCAACGCAGCATCGAGGTACTTTTGCTCCCCGAATGTTTCATAGGCCATTAATAGAATGTTCATCCCACCTAATACATGATTCATAGACGCATGTGTCGTTACATCCTGTATAATTGGGAAATAATCGGAGATGTAATAAGATTTGTCATCCACCCAAATGACATTTCCTTTTTCCTTCTGGGCTACCAGTAAATCCGCATAATTTCGAAGAGGCTCGTTCCCGTTGTCAATCCCAAAATCATCCGCGCTATTATAATAAAACAAGGCAATTTGCTCGTTAAACCTAGTATCAATGAATGGGGCAGTAATATTATATAAGTCCTTTAAATACGTACTTGTGACCTCAGTTTCCCAGTATTCCTTTTCTCCTTTAAAGTTCTTAAGGTTTACAAAGGAATTATAGATAAGGTTCTCAAAATATCGATCCTTTTGTTCCTTATACAGCACAAGGGCACGGTCCTCTTTTTGCAGGAGAAGAATTCTGCCATACCCTAATCCAGATTCAGGCATTGGCTCAGTAGTAGTAGCCATTTTGTTATACTGACCATCGGCAGTGTACCACTTATTTCGTTTTTTATAATACTGAGAGGATTCTAGCATCCAATTCTCCCGATGCTCGTCTGTAAGAAATAGTGGGTTCACCGCATCCATATACCATTGCTCTACTATATCCTCTCCATCAGAATGCAGAGAATGGACAGATTGAATGGTAGTTCCTACTTGGGCATAAGAAAGTGCCTCATACTCATTTAACAGCTCACGCATAAAGCTCTCTCCACCATCTGGGTAATCCATATACAGCTGCTTAGATTGATAGGATTGCCCTACCATTCTCTCCTCTAACACTCCATCCTCTTTTACAAATCGCAATAAGCCTGTTGGATAGGAAGTGATATCCTGCCCAAATACATCTTCTCCACTTCGCTTAATTTCATAGCGATCATAACGATATAGCTCGATGGACGCAACAAAATTTTCCTTTTGAATCACATCTACTGTAAGTGGCGTATTCGTTGGATTATTCATTTTAGAGAATAAAAAATAATCTCCATTATCAAAGGAACGAACTGTCAATTCAATAGTTGCTCCCTTTTCGCCCACCCTATAGGTATAAATATTATCTCTTGAAAAACCATTATCAATTCTTTCATGCTTAATAAAAGAGATGTTTTCTAAAGATCTCAAGTAGATAGGGTGCTCATCAAAAGACACTTTTACTAGTTTGACATTTTCCTCTATAAGCGAGTAATTTTCTGAGACTGCCAAATTCGTAATAGTGTAGTTCTTTCCCTCTCGGATATATTCCTTTTCTACAAGCGCCTCATGAAGCAAAGCAGCAAAAGTGGCTCTTGTTAGAAAACCATCGTCACTCAACGTATCTTGTATTTTCTCTTTAGGGACTAATTTTAACTGTTCACTTTCAGAATCCACTGTTCCCAAAAATGCTTTCAGTCTTCCTTCCGTTAAATATCCTATCTGACTTCCTTTGACGATTGCTTTTGTTTGAAAAGCTTTGGATAATACCTGATTGGCTTCTTTAACAGTTACTAGCGCGTTAGGTCTGAACTGTAAATCGCGGTCGCCCGTCAATATCCCAAGCTCCACCAGATGCATGATTTGATTTTTCGCCCAATATTTGTTTGAAATATCTGTGAAACGAGCATCTATACTTACTTCATTAGAATCAGCTTCTTCTGCTGAAACAGTTAAACAAATGAAGGATAGAAATATGCTTAAAAATAATGATATACGGTATGTATGTACCATGATGAAAGCTCCCTTGCTAATAGTCATTGCTCTCATTATAAATACTATTTATTAGAAAATGATGATAAAACAGGAAAAATTTCAAAAAGAAAAAAAGAGTGATTTGGCGTCTCCCAAACCACTCTCACTATGTATCGATGAGGCCGTCCTTCTAGACAGACAACATCGAGCACTAAACAGCTAGCCATCCTGCCAGCATATTTAGTTATTCATTTATTAGGCAAGCACGGAAGCCAATAGTGCTTTTTGTGCGTGCAAACGATTCTCAGCTTGCTGAAAAATATAAGAATGTGGGCCATCTATGACAGAAGCCGTCACCTCTTCCTCCCTATGTGCAGGAAGACAGTGTAAGAAGATATAATCTGCTTTCGCATTGGATACCAATGCGTCATTTATCTGGAAAGATTTAAAATCTGCTAAACGTTTAATGGTTTCCTCTTCTTGACCCATGGACGTCCAAACATCTGTATAAATAACATCAGCGTTCACAACAGCTTCCACTGGATCGTTAGAGACAAACAAGGAACCTCCGTTACTTAAAGCAATTTCTCTAGCCTTTTGAATGATTTCGGGCTTCGGCTCATATCCTGGAGGAGTTGCAACGGAAATGTGCATGCCCATATTAGCGGCCGCTATCACTAAGGAATGGGCTACATTGTTCCCATCACCCACATACGCAAGCTTCAAGCCCTTCGTATACCCTTTTACTTCTTGTATAGTTAAAATATCTGCTAATGCTTGGCACGGATGATACAAATCAGTTAGTCCATTAATCACCGGAATACTTGCATGCTCCGCAAGCTCCTTTACCATTTCGTGGGAATTGGCACGAATCATAATCCCATCTAAGTAACCAGAAAGGACATGCGCAGTGTCGTATACAGATTCGCCTCGACCTATTTGAAGATCTCGTGCATTCATAAACATACCATTTCCACCAAGCTGCTTCATTCCAACTTCAAAGGAGATCCTTGTTCTGGTAGAATGCTTTTCAAAAATCATCCCTAATGTTTTTCCTTCCAACAAAGGGGGGCACTTACCAAGCTTCGTCAGCTTTTTCAAGTCTATGGAAAGCTGAATTAAATCCTCTATCTCCTCCCTTGAATAATCTAAAAGTGTTAATAAATCTTTTCCTTTCAGACTATCAACCACCTTTAAATTAACCCATTCAAGCAGCTTCATATTTATAATAACTCCTTTTCATGTATATTTATGTATTAACAATTATAGTTTAGGTATATTTATAATGTCAAGTGTATTTATATACAAAAAATATAAAAAAACAACTAAAGGGTATGAACCCTTTAGTTGTCTATGTTTTAACTAAATTTAATCGTGTCTAATGCATCACGGTCAAGCTTTTTAATTACTTCTACAATCAATTTTACTGCATTTTCATAATCATCACGATGTAAAATTCCTGCATGTGAATGTATATAACGAGTAGCGATACCGATAGCTAATGCCGGCACACCGTTCATTGTAATGTGAATAGATCCTGCATCAGTTCCTCCACCTGCAATTGTTTCAAATTGGTAAGGAATATTGTTTTCATCCGCTGTATCGATTACAAATTCACGAAGCCCTTTGTGAGAAACCATCGAAGCATCGTAAAGGATAATTTGTGGTCCTGCTCCCATTTTGCTTGTAGATTCCTTTGGAGTAATACCTGGAGTATCTCCTGCGATACCTACGTCAACAGCAAAACCGATGTCTGGCTGTACCTTCATCGTAGAAGTTTTTGCCCCACGGAGACCAACCTCTTCTTGCACATTTCCTACACCATACACGATGTTAGGGTGCTTTTCATTTTGGAGCCCTTTTAATACATCGATTGCAATAGCACAACCAATACGATTGTCCCAAGCTTTTGCTAAAAGAAGCTTTTCATTGTTCATAACAGAGAACTCAAAATAAGGTACTACCATATCCCCAGGAAGTACTCCCCATTCCATTGCTTCTTCCTTCGAGGAAGCGCCAATATCGATAAACATATCTTTAATATCAACTGGCTTGTTACGAGCCTCAGGAGGCAAGATATGAGGTGGCTTTGAGCCGATTACTCCAGTAATTGTTTCCCCTTTACGTGTCACAATGGAAACTCGCTGTGCAAGCATCACTTGGGACCACCAGCCACCAACTGTTTGGAAGCTAATAAACCCTTTATCATCGATTTTCGATACCATAAAGCCTACTTCATCAAGGTGTCCAGCTACCATGATTTTCGGTCCGTTTGCGTCCCCAACTTTTTCAGCTATTAAGCTGCCTAGGTTGTCATACTCAATTTTGTCTGCATAAGGAGCAATATACTTTTCCATCACAAGACGAGGTTCACGTTCATTGCCTGGTATCCCTCTTGCATCTGTTAATTCTTTTAGCATTGTTAATGTTTCATCTAATTTTGTCATTACTTCGGCCTCCTAAATAATCTCACCATCCAATTATATGATAAATTGACGGCATTTTCAAAATAATTTTTCATTTACAGTGGACAGATGATAGGAGAAGCAGACTACTATCTGTTAATCCGCTCCAGCCCCTCCGCCCCCACCAGAAGACCCTCCACTCGATCCATAATAACTACCTGAGTCTCCGCCAGATGAACTACCGGATATTGGTGTGTTCGTCCATAACCATGTCTTCTCTACATAAGAAATTGGATCCTCTTCTGCCATTAAAATCGTTGCAATTGGAACATTAGTAGATAATATCGGGATTTTTTGTTTACTCCGCTTTAATAAATATGCTCTGACAACCCAATTGTGATTATGCTGGTAAAGCTCTACTTCTTGTTTATTTTTAAGACTTTCTTTGAAAGAGCGGATAGCATCCTTCACTTGAACTGCACTGGGAGAAAGTATATAGGTTGGAAGGGCAACAGAAAGAACAATTATAGAAAACAGCATCCCAAGCAGCATATTTAATAATTCCTCGTCTACTATTTGAACAATAATAAAAAACATGATGACACTATATAGTGTCAGCTCCTTATAAGACCTTCCTTTAGACAGAGTAGTTCCTATAAATATAACCGAGATAAAGATGATCAATCCTATCATAATCATACCTTGCAAGTCCAAATAGAATGAATAGGAGGTGATTAGCATCAATAAGAATACAACAATGCTAAGGAGGATTAATTGGATTTTATTATGAAAGGTTCCTGCCTCTTTAAGGGCTTTAAAGACCTCTTGCTCCCAATCTCTTTTCTTTGTACGAAATATCCTCACCTGACCATGAAAAAAACCAGAAGCTTCTGTTTTCTTATCCTTCTTTCCTACTCCAGCAGCTTGATGTAAATTGAATCTTTTCTTATCACGGAACAACCAGTCAACCATTGTTTGTTCATAAGGAAAATAAGATGCCTCTTTCTTTAATAGGTCAAATTCCAATGTTTCCTTTGGTGATTCCTCATCACCTTTAAATCGGAAAGCCGGTTTAGCATTAGATACTTTCACAAAGCCTCTCTCTACTAAAGAAAAAAGCCCTGCTAAAAAACTATTTGTCTTTGCCTTCCCATTCTTATCCACAAAGTACAAATACAATACATCAGCCGTCATAACATCCTCTATTGCTCCCCTTCGCCAGAAATGCCTTTGTGGCAAAAGAATAAAAGATAGGAAGGCAAGCAATAGAATTCCGTATGAAAAATAAGGAATTTTATTTTTCAACACTTCGATAGCATCTAGGCGCTCCTTCATATCTTTCCATTCTTCCTGTTCTAGTGCCAGTACTTCATTTAAGGAATATCCACTATTCCTTTTGACCATCTCTTTCATTACATGAGAAGGAAAATAAAAGCTTGCCTTTGTAGTAGAGAAGGCCCTGGAAACGGGAGTATGAAAACGAATCCCATATTCACTTTTTTCTGCCTCTAAGGCATGACGATCAAATAAAAAGCCGCCAAAATTGTCTGTAGAAACAGTTTCTGGGAGAATAAAATCAATTGTTACATTTTGATAATCCGTATCATGAGAGGAACCGTTCTCAAAATAGGTAACCTTTAGCTCACTATAATTGTTATAAGTGAGAACTGCATCCTTTAATGTATAGGCATATAGAAAGGATGCACGTTCACTCGATTTATTGATAGAGCTTTTAAACATATGCTCATCAAATTTTACTTCTAACTGCCTTAAGGAGTCTCCACTTATAAATCCTGGCTCTGCGTCCGGCTCCGTAATTTCATAAGCATAAAAATCTTCTACTTTCCCATTATATTTGCTTGGAAATTCACGTGTAAGCCTAGAAAACTTCCCATCAAATTGATAAGTATAGACTTCGTTGACTAATAAATCCCCATTGGGCTGTATCCAAGATTTTATATGTATCCGTTCAATTTCAAAGGATTTTGCCTCTGCATAGCTAGAAAAAAAGAACAAAGTGATGGGTAAAAGAATGATAGAAATGATTGCTTTTTTCATAAGACACCCCCTAAATCAACCTCTCGCTTCTTTACGAGCTGCCTTACTTGTTGGTTTCATTATTTTGGAAATCTCACTCTCATGATTTACCTAGTCACACGACACGCTAACTTAGTAGCCATTTTTTTGTCTTTCATAGTTTGTTTTATTCTTTTCAATATAAGCCTCTAAAACATCCTCGTTTGTGAAGCCTAACTTTTCCGCAATAGCCCCATATAATATCCACACTTTTTGATAAGCTTCTTTTGTAGGATTCTTTAAGAAGAGAAGAATAGCGTTACTTGTTTCAAGAAATAGTGCTGTTAACTCTCCCTCCACCTTTGCAGCTGGCCATTCTTCTAAATCTTCTAAGTCACGTGCAATCCCTAGAGATAACAGAAAATGAATAGAGTCTACATATTCCTCTAGTATAATTGCTCGTTCAGAAGGACCCTTTTTACTCCAGAATTTAAAGCATCGAGTTTCATTTGCAAGCTCAGACAGCTCTATTAACAGTGCGAGTCCTTTCTTTTGAAACACATCTTCTTGTATGTTCATATTTTTTTCTATGTATTGATCTAACGTCTTCTGCATTTGAAATAATTGTTGTAACTTCATATTTCCTCCTAAAAAATTTTTTGAGATATTTTGAAACCAAACTACTTCTTCTATCGTATAGCAGTTATACTGCATTATACAAGGAGGACATTCTCTTGGTCCATATTTTACGATTGCTTATCATTGTACTTATAATATATATTTTTTATAAAATTTTGCGTTACTTATTTGACCCAAAAAGAAAGCTTGATGAGGCACATGAAAAGGAAAGCTACTATTTCTATGATGACATTAAAAATGTTCGTAAAAATTTCTTTATCACCTATAAGGGAGTTATGTTTGAAGGAGAAAAATATTTAGGGACTACAGACCAAGCTTTTGAGGTAGTCTCCATTTTTGTATGGGCAAAGGAACCATCAAAATTACACGGCTTCACCAAAGAAGATTTTTACTTCCTTCAACAAGAGATTAAAATGAATTACCCATCTGCTCATATCAATTGGAAAAGCCCAATCGAGCAGCTAATGAAGGAAGAAGCATAAGACCATACCCAACTATACATCTCAAACAGACTATTACTTCTTTAGTCTGTTTTTATTTTTCAAAAGCAGAAAGGGAGAGCATAGCCTAAAAACTGATTTATATGATCAAGCAAATTTTCACAAGCTCCCTAAAGTAGAAGCGCCATATATAAACAATGAGGTTAATGAACAAATCGGTTCTCAAATTCCCTCCTATTTCGAGAAAAAGGAATGGAAACAAATACTGGCCAATATGCATGTTCCGTCTCTATTTATACACGGGGAAACAGACCCCCGACCGGTTAAATTCGTAAAGGAGCTGTCCTCATCTATACCAAAGAGTCCTTTTTGCCTGATTCCCCAAGCAGGACAATATCCATGCATTGATAACCCAATTTCGTTAAAAGAAAAGCTAACGGAATTTTTAGTGACTACTTGAATTCTCTAAATGAACAAGCACGCAGCTTCCAGATAAAATCGGAAGTGCGTGCCTGTTATAAATGCCTATCTATCTTCGAAATTAGCAACCAGATGATTCACTACCTCTTGCACATCTTTTTCCATTTGAATTGTAAAGAAATAATCCGCTTCCCCTTCGGTTGGAGCACAAACCTCTTCCTTCTCCATATCTGATTGCTGACGATCCAATACCTCTAAAAAGCTTTTAGCAGTCCTTAACATATCCGTATTTCTACTACTGTTCTTCACTCGTTTGTAGAGCACTTCATCCGGGAGATCAAAAAATATAAGAATCGTTGTAAAACCATTTTGCTTATAATAAGTTAACAGCTTTTCTCGACCAAGCTTATTATAATTAGAATTACAGAGGATTATATGATGGTTTGTTTCGTGTACCACATAATCTACCATTGTTTGAGTCAAAGTATACTTTATCTTATTCGGTCCTTTTTGGTGAAATAAAGTCGGGTAATAGTCTTTTAGAAACTGGGCATGATTATCTTGATCGATTACTACCGAATTTGCAAGTTCCTTTTCTAATTTATGTGCAAAGGTGGTTTTCCCGCTATGCGTTTTTCCTACTGTCATAATGACGAAGCGATTCATTCAACTGTCTCCTTCGCACGAAACAAATGATTCACTTGGAAATAATCTGCAAGGGATTTCTGTCTGCCCTCCTTATGCCACTTGTGATACTCGTTAAATAGTACAAGTGGGTCTCCTCCAGCTCTTTCTTCCACTAAATGCTTGATTGTCAAAAAGCTTCGCTTGTATTCAAACATAATGTTTGTTAGAGGCTTTTGATATGTACTAGTACCAAATTCATCTATACTGTTCACCCCATATTGTTCTTTGTAAAAGTTTAGTGCCGCTAGCTCAGTAGAAGAAAGCTCCTCAAATGCTGAATCTCCTAACAAATACCTTCTACTTAGATAATCACACATTCCTTCCTCAAACCAGATGGATTCTAAGTAATCTTCCTCGAATTCATCTACAAATAAGTCTATATGATGTACTAGCTCATGTCCTGCAATAGTTAAAATGATTTCATCACTTAGATTTTGATAATAGTTCGTCACTTTTTCGTCTTTTATATCCTTATATACTCTTAAGAAAAAGCTTCTCCAAGCGTCCAAATCTGGTGTTATATAAACAAGATCCTTATTTGTAAAGGCTGGAATTGGCAGCTCAGAGAAGAAACTTGTTGCAAGTGGCTCCGAGGTCCATACATATCCTTTCGGCTTCTCTCTTAACTCAAATTTTTCTTGCAAAAGCTGTTGAAATTCTGAAAGTCTTTCCTGAAAGCTTTCAATTCTTTTCATATACTGTATCGCATCCTCTGGCTTTTCAAACGCATAAATATGTTTCATAAAAGTCCCCCCTCCCCTTATTTTACAATAATTTCCAAAAATAATTAAGATAAGTAATCATCCGCCAATACTACTTCTACGAGGTCGCTTTCTCTTAAAAAGTTATTTAACATTTCTACATGTGCACCACCGATAATTAATAATATTCTTTCATGACTGGCTTCAATTAACTCTGTTAAATTCGTAAATATAATCAAGTTTCGCTGGTACCACCATAGCAGCCAATCCAGACCAATATATTGATCGGCATTTTTTAATCTAGCAGAATTGATGTACATTTTCTGATGCTTCTTTATCATTTCAGGATTATTTATTTCTTGGTACATCTCTAATATACTTTGATATCCAGACTTTTCTTCAAGCATAGCTTCCATTTCCCCATATATAAATCGGAACAGCTCCGGTTCATTTGTCTTCGCCCATTGATAGACCTCTCCAGCACTCTTTATTGCCACTCCCTTTTCCATCCAATCAATACAATAAACCTCTGGATGATTACATTCTGCAGCAATGCGATAACCAATCTGATCAACTTCATTTAATCCTAACGAATAGCTACCATTTAGGTAGTTTTTATACTCTTCATTTATCTGGTTATTTTTGCTCTTTTCCACCTCGACAGCTACCTTTGTAGGTTTAAAAGCCTTCACTTTCTCTACTACTATTTTTATTTCCTCTTGTCTTTTAGCAGACAACAGTTGATCTACCTCTGTCTGAATTAAATCACCAGTCTGCCCCATATGAAATGTCCCCAATATCATCACTTTTGGTTTACCCATATAAAATCCCCCCTTACTTCAGCATTCTACAGAAGTTTGGATTCTCCTTCATTTTGGATATAGTCGGCAAGAGATTTCTGTCTGTCTTCCTTATGCCACTTGTGATACTCGTTAAATAGTACAAGTGGGTCTCCTCCACCTTTTTCTTCCACTAAATGCTTGATTGTCAAAAAGCTTCGTTTGTATTCAAACATAATAATTTTGTTAAAGGCTTTTGATATAAATCAATACCAAATTCATCTATACTGCTTGCCCCATATTGCTCCTTGTAAATTAGTGCCGCTAGCTCAATAGAAGAAAGCTCCTCAAATGCAGAATCCTCAAGCAAATACTTTCTGTTCAACTGTTTGTGCAATTTTTATAAAAAACTGTATAATCAATAGTACAAGCAAAAAGGCACAAACGTTGATTTAACAACATTCGTACCTTCAATTTGTATAGTTCAATTTAAATCATATCTCAGTTTCTTTATGATTAGAGTTAAATAAAAATTTTAATATTCACTTTTTATTCTATCCCAGGTATATAGATAACGCTCTTTTCCCCGTTAATTGTGCCACTAAATACATAAATAGGTTGATAAAATCCTTTAGAATCCAGTTCATATGCTTGCTTTACTTGTTGAATTTGCATTTCCTTAATATTTTTATCATATACCTTAAACTTACCATCTAACAATTCATTATAGGCTTGTTGTTCGCTTTTTAACTTAATTTCTCTTACCCTTTTATATTCAACTATGTTATTTAATACACTTTTAATCGTTTTATCCTGATAATAAGCTACTTTCAATGTTCCATCAATTAACTGGTTATTTGTTTCAAATTGATTGATTTTCCATTCATACCGACCTACATCCATTCTTTCAAATTGTGCAGTTTCCGGAATGGTTATCCCCATTTCTTGGAGAGAAAATGCTAATGTTTGTTCATCTGTATCAGCAGGTTCCACATTAAAACTTGAAAAATCGGTAATTTCATAGGATCCATCTAAAAAGTGAAGCCATATAAAATACGAAGGCTCCCCATGATAGCGGTAATTTGCTTCATTTTGATAATCAATAATTTCTATTGAAGATGTATCTACATTGATTTTTTCAAATATTTCATAAGCCTTTTGTTGCGCTTCGTTCTTCGTTAAACTTGGTGCCTTGTAAACTGTTGCCGTAGGGTTTTCGTCATTGAAAGTTATCATCGTTGATACCCTCGCATCTCCCATATTCGCCTTAACCGCGGGAACGATAGCTAAATTCCCAAACTCTTTTTGCTCATAATATGTAAACATTCCTAGTGATAATCCAATGACAAGTAGTAATGGCGTTAAAGATAAAGCTCGTAAAGACCATCGTTTCACTATGAAAACCTTCACTAAACCAAAACCTATGAGTGCTCCTACTACATTATTAAATAAATCATCTAATTCAAAAATGCCTACACCTGTTATGTATTGTACAGCTTCAATAAATCCAGTAAATAATACCGCAGCAAGTGACGTCCAGACTAGTGAGGAAAATCGTTTAAATAATAGTGGCAGGAAAATGCCAAAGGGCACAAACATTGCAATGTTAAAATAAATATATTGCCAATCACGCACACTAAAATCATACCAAGCTTCTCGAAACGAGCTAAACAGTGCTAAATTGACGTTACCTTCATAATTTGCCCCACGGTTCAGTAGCGTTAGCGCACATACTGATATGATATATAATATAAACGATACAGAAACAACTACTTGTTTACCTTTCAATCGCTTATCACCAGCAAACTTTTTCAAATAAATAAATCGATATAGTATAAAAACAATTAAACAAATAATAATTGTCGCACTTAGTGCCAACACTATATTTCGTTGTAACATCTGAATAATCTCTTCTAATCTCACGTCTACCACTCCTATTCTGATTTAAGTAATCACTTATAATTTTAACGGAATTATATTGCAAAAAGTTCCAATAAAGAGAGTTTTTATTTCACAAAAAAATCCCCAAAGCGTTGTTAGGGAATTTTATAGTATATAACCTTGAGAACGCATATAACTAATGATATTCGTTATACAACAATCAGGCCCTATTGTTGAAGATACTTGCAAAACGGAAGATGGTGATTAGAAGAAATAATTTTTCTTTAAATAAATATGTAGAATGATTGGTTAGGCAAATCCATTCCAGATAGTTTCGCGTGGGATTTAAAAGGCTGACAAAAGTTTCTACAGAAAGGACATCCTGAATAAGTGTTATTAAACGATTAGAATTTAAATGCTATGTATTTTGTGAGAAAACTATTTTTTATCCTCCTTTACTTATGTAGCAACTAGAACAATCGGCAAGCAGCTCTGCTTTCTAAGCACACTACTAGCAGGTGGTATATGATTAAGAGATTATTAAAAATTTCTCTAAGATGAGGGAGAAAGGAGTTTCACGAGGAAGCATTTCGCTATATGTGGAGTATGTAGTTGATAAGAGCAAACGATTCTGTTGGTTTCTACGAAAAGCGGACCTTAACAACGAGGAGTTCCATGGTTTGGTACTATTAATTATAAAGCCATCTGGTTGATGGGAGCGTAGGCGTCGACTCCAGTGGGATGAGTGAGACAGATAAGACATCACAACGGCACGCGTTAGCGTTCGGTGATGGCTTATCTTCTGGAGGGAAAACTAAGAACGTCACATCGTGTGCCAACGTTTTCCTGACCAACATCCTGTTGGCCTCCACTCCAAGCGTACGCCTAAAGCGGACATCAACAACTAGGAGGAACTCCTTATAATGAGGTCCACTAATATCTTATTAAGCATACAGCAGTCCACTTAAAAAACTATCACTTCATTATCCGACAGCAGCCAGAATATCAAAAACATATACATAAGCAAGAGCATCAAAAAGCCAACCCGAAAATTCGTATGCTTCGTCTTATGATGAAAAACTCGCATACCCAAGTAAGCACCGATTCCCCCACCAAAAATAGCAAACGTCCATAACGTTCTCTCCGGAATTCGCTGCCCACTTTTCCTTGCCTGAGCCTTATCATACCCCATCAAGCAAAACGCTGAAATGGACATCAACAAAATAAAAATAAGAACCACATTTATCATCAAAATTCCCCCATAAAAATGCAATACTACATCAACAAACTCTCATTCCTATTAAAAAAAGCTGATAGAATTCCTCTATCAGCTTTTCGTAAGTACTACTTATTTATTGATTGCTTTTTTAGCTGCATCTGCTAATTGAGCGAATGCTGCTGCATCAGTTACTGCTAAGTCTGCAAGCATTTTACGGTTAACGTCGATGTTAGCAAGCTTTAAACCGTGCATTAAACGGCTATAAGAAAGACCGTTCATACGTGCTGCTGCATTAATACGAGTGATCCATAATTTACGGAAATCACGTTTCTTTTGACGACGGTCACGGTATGCATACATTAAAGATTTCATAACCTGTTGGTTTGCTACTTTATATAATGTATGTTTAGAACCGTAATAACCTTTAGCTAATTTTAATACCTTTTTACGACGCTGGCGCGTCACTGTTCCGCCTTTTACGCGTGGCATATTCATTACCTCCTGCTTATTCTATCGAATGTGTAAGTTTCTCTTATTATTTCATGTAAGTAAGTAAAGTTTTGATACGTTTGTAATCGCCTGAAGTTACCATTTTTGCTTTACGTAAATGACGTTTAGCTTTAGTAGATTTGTTAGCGAATAAGTGGCTTCCGTAAGCGCGGTCACGTTTTAATTTACCAGTACCTGTTTTTTTGAAACGCTTCGCAGCTCCACGGTGAGTTTTCATTTTCGGCATGTCGAATTCCTCCTAAACAATTGTACTCTATTACTGTTTTTCGTTCTTTGGCGCTAGCACCAAGAACATGCTGCGGCCATCCATTTTCGGTTTTGCTTCGATAGTGGATACTTCCGCACAAGCTTCAGCGAATCTATCTAATACACGTTGACCAATCTCTTTATGAGTAATCGCACGTCCTTTAAAGCGAATAGATGCTTTCACTTTGTCTCCTTTTTCAAGGAACTTGATCGCGTTTTTTAATTTCGTTTGGAAATCGTGCTCATCTATTGTTGGGCTCAAACGAACCTCTTTTATAACGATGACTTTTTGATTTTTACGAACTTCGCGGTCTTTCTTTTGCTGCTCAAATTTGAATTTACCATAGTCCATGATACGAGCGACCGGCGGCTTGGCTTGAGGAGCCACAAGGACAAGATCCAAATTTACACGACCTGCAATTTCAAGTGCTTCATTACGAGTTTTTAAACCTAATTGTTCTCCATTTTGGTCAATAACGCGTAGTTCGCGTGCTCGAATGCCATCGTTTACATACATGTCTTTGCTAATAACAATCCACCTCCAGATAGTGTCGCGAATACATGGTTTGGGCATACATTCCGTAGAAACGAATTAGTTACGCCGTTTTCGATCCATTAAAAAAGCGAACAGACATAAATGTCTGCCCGCCGATATGAGAACATGCAACGCATGTTACAGTCGATCGTGTGCTTACCAGTCAACAAATGTGTCAAACAGGTGAGAAGCGGGCAGCCTCTTCTTATACCACAAACTTGTATTCAATAACCTTATTAACTATATCATCTACTAGGTAACATGTCAACTGTTATGTGAAACTTCTTCTTTTATTCGAGCTAAGAACTCATCAAAAGGAATGCTTTCTGATTTTTGTTCTCCGTATTTACGTACATTTACTGTCCCTGCTTCTAACTCTTTATCTCCCAAAACAAGCATGTATGGGATTTTTTGCATTTGTGCCTCACGAATTTTATAGCCAAGCTTTTCTTCTCTATCATCCATTTCTACACGTAAGCCTGCAGCAACTAATTTTTCTTCTACATCTTTTGCATATTCGAAGTGTACTTCGTTAGAAACTGGGATAACTTCCACTTGAACAGGAGCTAACCATGTTGGGAAAGCACCTTTATATTCCTCAATTAAGAATGCTACAAAGCGTTCCATTGTAGACACTACGCCACGGTGGATAACAACAGGGCGATGCTGCTTACCGTTTTCTCCAACATACGTTAAGTCAAAGCGCTCTGGTAATAGGAAATCAAGTTGAACTGTGGATAGCGTTTCCTCTTTACCAATAGCTGTCTTCACTTGGACATCAAGCTTTGGACCGTAGAAAGCAGCTTCTCCATCTGCTTCAAAGTAGTCAAAGCCTAGTTCATCCATTGCTTCCTTCAGCATGCTTTGTGCTTTTTCCCACATGTCATCGTCATCAAAATATTTCTCTTTATCCTCTGGATCTCTATAAGAAAGACGGAAGGAGTAGTCTTCTAACTTAAAGTCTTTGTAGACAGAAACAATAAGCTCTACTACCTTTTTAAATTCCTCTTTGATTTGATCAGGACGCACAAAAATATGAGCATCGTTCAATGTCATTCCACGTACGCGTTGCAATCCCGAAACAGCTCCAGACATTTCGTAGCGGTGCATTGTTCCAAGCTCTGCAATACGTAATGGAAGGTTACGATAAGAATGCATTCCGTTTTTAAAAACCATCATGTGGTGTGGACAGTTCATCGGACGAAGTACAAGTGTCTCATTATCCATCTCCATTGGTGGGAACATGGAATCTTGGTAGTGCTCCCAGTGACCAGATGTTTCGTAAAGCTCCTTGGACCCTAGTACTGGTGTATACACGTGCTTGTAACCAAGCTTTAGCTCCTTATCCACGATGTAGCGCTCAATTACACGACGAATCGTAGCTCCATTTGGAAGCCATAAAGGAAGACCTTGACCAACCTTTTGAGAATTCATGAAAAGATCTAGCTCTTTCCCGATTTTACGGTGATCACGTTCTTTTGCTTCCTCTAACAGACGAAGATGCTCTTGAAGGTCTTCTTTTTTGAAGAAAGCAGTCCCGTAGATACGTTGAAGCATTTTATTGTCACTATTTCCGCGCCAGTATGCACCTGCAATGCTCAATAGTTTGAATTCCCTTAATTTCCCTGTAGAAGGAACATGGACTCCGCGGCAAAGATCAAAGAAATCACCTTGCTCGTAGATAGAAACCTGCTCATCCTCCGGAATTGCTTCTAATAGCTCCAGCTTATATTCATCGTCAATTTCCTTGAAGCGATTATAAGCCTCTTGACGAGATACGTCATGACGGACAATCTCGATATTTTCATTAATAATCTTTTTCATTTCTTTTTCAATTAAAACTAAGTCGTCCGCTGTAATCGGCTCTGGAGAATCCACGTCATAGTAGAAGCCCCCTTCAATTACCGGTCCAACACCAAGCTTTACATCCTTGAAAAGGCGTTTTACTGCCTGTGCAAGTAAATGCGCAGTGCTATGACGAAGGATTTCTAATGCTTCCTCTGATTCCGGAGTAATAATTGCAATTTCCCCGTCCTCTGTAATTGGTGTCTTTAAATCAATAAGACGTCCACTTAGTTTACCTGCTAATGCCTTTTTACGAAGACCTGGACTAATAGATTGTGCTACATCTTCAGTAGAAGTTCCCGCAGGGAATTCCTTCACAGCCCCATCAGGGAATGTTAATTTAATCATTTCTGCCATTTGTGACACTCCTTCGTTTAATAATTACATGGTACCTAAAGGTTTTTTATACAACAAAAAACCTCCTCCCTATAAAAGGGACGAGGTACGATTCGTGGTTCCACCCTTCTTCAGTCTATTAGAAATAGACGAAGCTCTACATCGGCTAACGGGCCGGTGACCGGTAAGCTGCTACAGCTATTCACAGCTACTGCTCCGAGGTGGTAAATCGATTGCCGGTACTTAAGAAGCTTACAGCCAAGGCTTCTCTCTCTAAAAAGTCGTACAAACTGATTATTGTCCTCATCAAGGCATTTAGTTATCCTTATATGAACTTGATTATACGTTAGGAAAAGTTTGTTTGCAAGTTGTTATTTAAACAATTTTCTCCTTGATTTTACGTATTACGCCAGTTTTTGCCCTGTAGCATAATTGGCACTGTCAAGGTACGTATACGCTCCATAATACGCCCTGCCTTTACTACTTCCTTTTCCCCTCTCTGTGTAACTGAAAGGTGATGCTCTAACTCATTGTAATTAAAATTAGAGGTAATAAAAGTAGGTAAACGCTCAGACATTCGATAATGTAAAATGGTACCTAATATCTCATCACGTGTCCAGCTTGTCATTGCCTCTGCACCAATATCGTCAAGCATGAGTACTGGAGCCTTTTTCACAAAGTCGATTTTTTGAGACAACGTATGGTCCTGAATAGCCTGCTTCATTTCTCTTAAGAACTCAGGCACATAGATAACAACGGAATGGATATGTCTTGCTGCTAATTCGTTTGCCAATGCTCCTAGCAAATACGACTTCCCTACACCAAACTCCCCATATATATAGAGCCCTTTGGATGGCAGTTCATTTGTCTGCTCCCATTCATTTAAGAAATCCTTTGCAGCACGAACAGCAACAACCCTGCTTCCATCCTCCAGATCTATATTAGATAGGCTGGCTTCCATAACTTCTTTCGGCATATGCATGCTATCAATCATAGAAGTTACCTTCCGTCTCTCATCCTCCATTACCCCACGCCGACAGCGAATATACTCTGTATCGATCAAGTTACGGTCAATATAAAGCTTTGGCTCATAGCCCTTCATGAGGTTAACACATTCACCCAAGGAAGGACAGTCCTCGCATTGGTGTGACTGAGATTTAAATTCATAAAGCTTGTTTAAACTCTTTCTTACCATTTCTTTCGTAATCACTTCTGCATTCTGTTCCATAAATTTTTGAACTTCCGCATCCTCTAATACCTCTTGCTGTAGTTCACTTAATTTTGAAGATATTTCCGGGGAAATGACTCTCTTTAATGTTTCGTTTACTCGTTCCATTTCTTTTCACCTACCTCTTTATTCCGAGTTCTTCCATCAGTTTTTGGCGCTCTGCATCAATGTCTTGAATACCGTTCGTTACATTTCCTGATTGTTTCAACTTACCATCTTTTTTATAGAACCAGTCTGGCACCTTTTCTTCTCTGGTAGGCTTTTTCGTATAAGTTTTTGCGCTGGAGCCCTCTGTCTTCCATTTTAGGTATTGCTCATGCTCTTTTCTTGCAAGCTCCATTGCTTCCTTGGCTGTTTTGACACCCTTACGATTCCAATGGGAAGCTATTTTTTCTGCATAGTTTTTTGTTAGCTTCATATCAGTTCGCAACAAAACATATTGCAGCAATACGTTAACCACACCAATTGGCATTTTGAAATACGTCACAAAATGATTAGCCAGTTGAACATCCGCTAAAATCGGCTCTTTCCCGTTCGCAATATCTCTTAGTACGTCAACCGGAGGAGTATTTTCTAAATAATAGAGAAGCTCTTCCTCTTTAGACATGGACCTAATTGGTGCAGGAGTAGATACTTTTGGCTCTATCTTTTCTATGACAGGAGCTGTTTTAGAGACTGTCAGCTTGTAATATTCTGCACAGGCTTTCGTCAATCTGGCTTCCGTCAAGCGAAGCTCCTCGTCCAATGCTAGAATAACTACCTTCTGCATTTCAATTGGACTTAAATTATAGAGGTAAGCAAGCTTGGCGATTAATTCCTTTGCTTCAAAGGTTAAAGCAGATTTAGGGACAAGCTGCTCTGATAATCCCTCCTGTAATAGACCAAAATCAAAGCTGTCATAAAAAAATGGGATTTTCCCACGCTCTCCCCTAGATTCATATTCTTCTTCAACAGACAATGATGCTTTTCCTCTAGTTGATGGTTTGAACACATCTAAAAAAGTACGAGATACTTCTTTATACCCTTCGTTCCAGTCAGCATTTTGTATGTACCTGCTACGCAGCTGCTTGTATGCATGCTCTCCAATTTTATTAAATAAGAACATCGAGAGCAATGGATCCTTCAAAAAAGATTCGGGGTCAAGCGGCGCCTCTAATTCATAGTAAAACATTCTACCGCTATCCTCAGACTTTTGCCAGGTTTTTAGCAGACCAATTGCCTCTAACGATATTCTTGCTTGAAAAACCTTACCTAGGGACACACCCAGCACATTCATTAAATGATAATGGGGCCACTCATGCTCATCTTTTAATTCTCCATCTGCCCATAAGGTTAAATAAAGACTTATTCCCTCAGCACCAACGATCGGCTGATAAAACAAAGTCAATAGTTGACGATCATAGTCCGAAAAAGAATATGGCAAGCGAATTTTATATGAATCAGTAGCATTCAGCTCTTTATATAACATACTTCATTCACCATCTCTTTCCTTTTATAACGAAGGGTTTTTCTTTAATATCTCTTTTAGTTCCTCAATAAATACATTGATGTCTTTGAATTGTCGATAAACGGAAGCAAAGCGAACGTAAGCTACCTCATCTATTTCCGCAAGCTTGTCCATCACTTTTTCTCCGACCTCTTCCGATTTAATTTCAGAATTCCCCGTTCTTCTTAGCTCTTTCTCAATAAAATAAACAACATCTTCAAGCTGACTTAAAGCCACCGGTCTTTTCTCACAAGCTCGAATAAGACCTCGCAATACCTTTTCGCGACTAAATTCCTCTCGAGACCCATCCTTTTTCACTACAATTAAAGGCGTTTCCTCTACCTTTTCAAAAGTGGTAAATCGAAAACCACAGTCTTCGCATTCCCTTCTTCTTCTTATAGCCTTGTTGTCATCCACTGGGCGTGAATCAACTACCTTCGTACCGTTAAATTGGCATGCTGGGCACCTCATATATACCTCTCCTAAATCATACATTAAATTTTTGTATATCTATTATAACAATTTTTTTCAATAAAATCGAAAAAGCAGAGGAATCTCTTCCTCTGCTCACTCATTATAGTCATGTTTTTCTTACGCTTGAACTGACACACGTGCTTTTGGTGCATTAACTGGCCCCATACCACGAGGCATTTCGAGCGTTTCGCGCGTTCCAGCATTAAGAGCGTCTGCAATATAGTTAGCAGCGATTGTCGGATCTAAATCTCCACATGTGTAGACATCGATGCTAGCGTATCCGTGCTCTGGAAAGCTGTGAATCGTTAAATGCGATTCAGAAATAATAACGACTCCACTCACACCTTGAGGTGCAAATTTGTGGAATGCAACTTCTCTAACCTCTGCACCAGATTTGAGTGCAGCATCAACAAAAGTTTGCTCGATAAATTGCATATCGTTAAGCTTGTCAAAATCGCACTCCCATAGTTCTGCAATAATGTGACGTCCCATTGTCTCCAATGTCCGTTTCCCCCTTTGATTAGTTTAATTTTTATCAAAGTTGACTACCACGGGGGAAAGTTAGTCCAAAGAGGTCCTAACCCTTTAAGTAGTCCATGTACTAGAAGTACACGATTCCAATTATAGAATATATATATTCGTTTGGCAATAAAAAAAATCCTCTTTCTAGAAATTTAGAAAGAGGATGGAAAAAATTTTAAAATATAGGTTGTTGACCATTTAATAAATGGCCAGACGACACTTCAATCAGCTATTTCTTACAAAGTTATCCTCAACTTGTAGCGCATTAGCCACTTTTTTTGTTAAGTCTACTACTCTAGCAGAATAGCCCCACTCGTTATCATACCAAGCTAAAACCTTCACCTTTGTATCTCCCATTACCATAGTAGTTAAGCCATCAATAGTACTAGATTGAGTAGTAGTGTTATAGTCAATAGAAACAAGTGGCTCCATTGAAATTCCAAGGATTCCTTTCATCGGACCTTCCGCAGCCTTCACAAATGCTTCATTGACTTGTTCTGCTGTAACTGGTTGTTTGACATCCACTACTAAATCTACTAAAGATACGTTTGGAGTTGGAACTCGAAGCGCCATACCATGGATTTTCCCTTTTAGTTCCGGAAGAACTAGTGAAAGCGCTTTAGCTGCTCCCGTAGAAGTAGGAATAATTGATTGCCCACAAGAACGAGCACGTCTTAAGTCCTTATGTGGGTTATCCAAGTTATTTTGATCGTTTGTATAGGCATGAACAGTTGTCATTAACCCATTTTCAATTCCGAATGAATCATTTAACACTTTTACTACTGGAGCTAAGCAGTTTGTTGTACAGCTTGCATTAGAGATGATATTTTGTGTTGCAACATCTAATTGATCATCGTTTACTCCAATCACTATTGTTGCATCCTCATTTTTAGCAGGTGCAGTAATAACGACTTTTTTTGCTCCTGCTTTCAGATGTCCAGAAGCTTTTTCTCCATCATTGAACTTTCCTGTTGACTCAATCACGATATCAACGTTCAATTCTTTCCAAGGAAGATTTTCTGGTTCACGCTCGTTAACAATTTCTACTCTTTGACCGTTCACTACTAAAGCATTGTCTGTAATTTCAATTTCTCCAGTAAAGGTACCGTGTGTTGAATCATATTTAATCAGATGAGCAAGCGTCTCTAGTGAATATCTTGCATTAATTGCTACTATTCTTAAATCCTCTTGAAAAATTGCCTGACGAAATACCATACGACCTATACGACCAAAACCATTAATTGCTACCGAAGCTGACATTTTATATCCTCCTATAACGTGTGATACTTTTTTGTTTTTTACTCGTAATTAGTATAACACATTTTTATGAATACGCAGCCTTAAAACGACAGTATATTATATTCGGAGTATTCGAACAATTATATATTCCATGACAGCAATATTTTTTTTAATTGCTCTTCCGCCGATTGAACCGTACCGTTGTTATATATGACAGCATCTGCACCCTTTTCTTTGATGGAGAGAGGCAATTGGGAGTGTATCCGTGCTTTTGCCTCTTCTAAAGTATAATTATTTCTTTTCATTAGTCTTTGAAGCTGCGTCTCCTCTGTAACGGTCACTACAATGATTTTATCTACAAAGGATTGTAGCTTGCTTTCAAAGAGCAAGGGTATATCCATAATAATTGTTTGATGACCGGCTTGTATTAGCTCCTCTTTCTGTCTGAGCATTTCTGCTCTGATTGCAGGATGTATAATGTCATTTAGCTGTTTCCGTTTAGCAGGAGAATGAAAGATGATGGATCCTAATTTTTCTCTATTTAAGGACCCATCCTCCGTTAATATTTCATCACCAAAAGCAAACTGAATTGCTTGTAATGTTTCTGTCCCCTTTTCCACCACTACTCTCGCTACAAGGTCAGCATCTATGACGGGATAGCCCATAGACTTCAGCATATTAGAAACAGTGCTCTTCCCACTTGCAATACTACCTGTTAATCCAATAATCATCTTGTTCCCCCATTACCTTTGACATTTTCCACAATACGTTGATGTTCGACCACCAATTGTTTGCTGTTTCGTTTTACTGCCACAAGCGCCACATTCCTTTTTTCCATACATTTGGAGCCTGTGTTGCATATTCCCCGCACCACCATTAATGGAACGGTAATCAGAAATAGTACTTCCTCCGTTTTCGATGCTATCAAGTAGAACAATCACAATTTCTTGGAAAAGCTGAATCTTTCTCTCTCTGCTAATCCTTTTTACCTTTCTAGCAGGGTGTATTTTCATCCGAAAAAGCGCCTCAGTTGCGTAGATATTCCCACATCCTGAAACGACATGCCCATCCATGATAAATTCCTTAATCGCTTTATTTTCATATTTAGGGAGCTTACTTAGCTCTAAGAAATGATCAAGGGCATTTTCATCAAACGGCTCAGGTGCCATTAATAGTAAGGGAGGGTGATCAGCCTCTTTTTCTAAAAATCGCAGTTCACCAAATCTTCTAATATCGGCATATACAAGCATGTCACCTTCTTCAAAGTGTAAGGTAACGTGCGCATGTTTCCTAAATTTCTCTTCCAATATATCGAGTATGCTCCGTACATAGAACCAGGCCCCCGACATCCCTAAGTGGGATACGAGGAGCTGTTCCTTTTTATCTTGTTGAAGATGAAAATAAATATATTTGGATCTTCTTTGAATGCTTGTAATTTGTTTTCCGACTAGCAGCCTTTGAAAATCTTCTACGCTGCTCCCTTTAATAATGGCTTCCTTCCCCTTCATCTTGGAGGTAAGGATTGTTTCTGAAACATCGACAGACTTAATCGTTTTTCCAGTAACTACTGGCTGGAGGCCTCTTACAACCCCCTCTACTTCTGGTAATTCCGGCATTTCTATTACTCCTTACTTTGCTTCATACCAAGAAGGACCATATGCATAGTCTACCTTTAAGGGAACAATCAGCTTAATGGCAGATTCCATGACCTCTGGCACAATTTTTTCTAGTATTGCTATTTCCTCCTGTGGTGCTTCGAAAATAAGCTCATCATGCACTTGGAGCAGCATTCTTGTTTGTAGTTTTTCATTTGATAATCTTTCAGCCATATCAATCATCGCTTTTTTAATAATATCTGCCGCACTGCCTTGAATAGGGGTGTTCATAGCAGTTCTCTCTGCAAAGCTTCTTAAATTAAAGTTCGAGCTTGTAATATCAGGAAGATATCTTCTTCTATTTAAAATAGTCGTGACATAACCCTTCTGCTTGGCTTTTGCTATGGTTTCATCCATATATTCCTTTACGCCAGGGAAGCTGTTCAAATACTGCTCGATGAAATTTGCTGCTTCTTTTCTTGTAATGTTTAAGCTTTGTGAAAGTCCATAATCACTGATTCCATAGACAATCCCGAAATTAACCGCCTTAGCTGCTCGGCGCATTTCCGAGGTCACATTCTCTTGAGTAACTTGAAAAACGTCCATCGCAGTTTTTGTATGAACATCCATATCGTGAATAAACGCTTCTATTAGGTTCTGATCTCCAGACATATGGGCTAGTACTCGTAACTCAATCTGAGAATAGTCAGCAGCAAACATAACCCAGCCAGGTCTGGACGGTACAAAAGCCTTTCGAATCTTTCTTCCTTCTTCCAAACGAATTGGTATATTTTGAAGGTTAGGATTGATGGAGCTTAGTCTTCCTGTGGAAGTTAATGCCTGCTGATAGCGAGTATGAATTTTTCCATCCTCTACATGTATTTCCTTTAGAAGGCCTTCAATATAAGTAGAGTTTAACTTTCCTAACTGTCGGTATAATAATATCTCTTGAATGATTTGATGCTCGCTTGCTAGCTTTTCTAGTACGTCAGCGGCTGTAGAATAACCAGTTTTTGTTTTCTTAATTGGAGGGAGACCTAGCTTTTCGAAAAGAATTACTCCTAGCTGCTTAGGAGAATTAATATTGAAGGATTCTCCGGCAAGCTCATGAATTTTCTTTTCGATGTCCTGAAGCTTGCTTTCTAAGTCCTTGCCCATGTCTTCTAAGACCTGTCTGTCCACACTTACTCCATCCGATTCCATTGAACCAAGAATAGAGGCAAGTGGTAGCTCTAGTTCTTTATATAGTTCAAACTGTTCGTTTTCCTTCAGCTTTTTCTCTACGATAGGCTTTAAGTGCCAAATCCCAAGCGCTTTTCTAGTTGCATGCTCTGCTAACCTTTGTAATTCTGGAGTTGCCTTCTTCGCACCTTTCCCGTATACACTTTCATCAGTGAAAAGATTATAGTATCCATATTCTTTGGCGATGGAAGCAACGTCCTCTGAAGAGATAGCTGGATTGTCAATATATGCTGCAAGTAAAAGGTCAAACTCTACACCGGTAATTGTGACACCGTGCTTTCTACACACTGCTTGTGTAGCTTTAGAGTCTGCTACATATTTTGTTTTGCTTTCATCTGCTAGCCATGTGCAAAATTCATTTGATTGAAATGCCTCACTACCTTCAATGAAGTAAGATTTTCCTCCATCTGAAAGTGCTACTCCCAATAGTTGAGCAGTATGGTATTGTTCATCAAACATCTCTAATAGAACAGCCATTTCATCCGTCAAAATAGCTGGGTTTAGCTTGTCCAACACCTCAAAGTTCGTTTCAGTAGTTTCGTGGTCCTCCACGACATATTCTGTCTTTTCTAGTAAGGTCTTAAAGGAAAGTTCTTTCCATACCTTAATGACCTCATCCATATTAGGTCCACTATAGGAAATATCTTCAAGACTCACTTGAATTGGCGCATTTGTTTCAATTGTAGCAAGCACCTTACTCATCTTCGCTTGCTCTTCATTGGCAACAAGCTTTTCTTTCAGCTTTGCCCCGCTCACAGAGTCTATTGCTTCATATAGCTTTTCAACGGATCCATGCTCCTTCAACAGCTTAATCGCAGTTTTTTCTCCAACTCCAGGTACTCCTGGGATATTATCAGACGAATCTCCCATTAGTCCCTTCATATCGATAATTTGGATAGGAGTCAGTCCATATTTTTCTTGCACATGGGAAGGTGTGTATTTTTCAATATCGGTAATCCCTTTTCGAGTGATATATACGGTTGTATTGTCTGTAGCAAGCTGTGTTAAGTCTTTATCCCCTGAAACGATGACCACTTGCCGACCTTTAGCTTCTGCTTGTTTACTCAAGGTGCCGATAATATCATCTGCTTCATACATCTCTTGTTCATATCGTTTGATTCCATAGGCGTCGATCAATTTTCGTAAATAAGGAAATTGTTCTGAAAGCTCTGGCGGAGTTTTTTGTCTTCCACCTTTGTATTCACCAAATGTAGCGTGGCGGAAAGTAGTTTTTCCAGCGTCAAACGCTACGAGCATATGCGTAGGATTTTCCTCTTCCATTATTTTTTGTAGCATCATGGTAAACCCATAAACCGCATTGGTATGTATGCCATGTTCATTTGTTAAAAGTGGTAACGCAAAAAATGCTCGGTATGCTAAGCTGTTTCCATCTAGCAACAGGATTTTTTCAGATGACATAATCCTTCACTCCTTGAAATTAAATAATTACGCGTTATTTACGCAAAAAAAAATCGTCATTCCTTATATCTTACCATGAGAGTAAGGGGAATGACGATTTATATACTATTCTAGATACCCAGAAAGAATTCGTGCATATGGAGAATCAGAAGGAATGATAATCATAGTGTCTTCTCCAATTGTTTTCTTATAGGATTCTAGCGTTCTGTATATGGAATAAAACTCTGGATCCTTCGAAAAGCTTGTGTTATAGATTTTAGCAGCCTCTGCATCTCCAGCTGCTCTTATTTCAGCTGCTTGTTCATTAGCTGTTGCTAGCATCTCTTTTACCGTACGATCTGTTTCTGCTTCGATACGTCTCTTATCTGCATCACCTGTAGAAAGGAATTCTTGGGCAATACTTTGACGCTCTGAAATCATTTCATTAAATACGGATTGTTCATTTTCCTGCGGTAAATCAATTCGTTTAATACGCACATCTACTACTTCTATACCATATTCTTTTGCAAGAAGCTCATTTACATGTGCAGTAATTTTATCATTTAGACTTCCACGCTCTGAATTTTCATCATTAATAATATCGCTATACTTTAGTTGCCCAAGCTCTGTACGTACGACAGAATAGATAAACTCCTCCATCCGAGCGCCGGCTCCATCCAGACTTCCCGCACTAGATATCATTTGCTTTGGATTGGTTACCTTCCAAACAGCATAATTATCTACAATAATACGACGCTTATCAGCTGTATTTATTTCTCTTTCAGAAAGCTTATAATTCATTTGGTACTTAGGAATTGTAGACACACTTTGAAGGAAAGGGATTTTCATATGAAGACCTGGCTCACTCTTAATGTCTTTAATTTCACCAAACTGACGGACTACTTTATATTCGCCTTCTTTTACAACATAGATGTTTACAACCGCAATAATCGCTACAACAAATATAAGGAGAATAGCGATAAATGATTTGGAATGCTTTTTAAAGTCAAAAGGTGTCTTTTCCTTCTTCGGTTTGTTTTTCACCGTTTTATATTTATTTTCTAGGTTTTCAAAAGGGTTATGATTGTCAGCCATTATTGCCCACTCCCTTCTGTTTTAGTTGCTTCTGTTTTTGCTTCTGTCTTTGCTTCTGTCTCTGCCTTAGGAGTTGTCGCTTGCTTACTATCTACCGGCTGAATCGGCAAGTACTTCATCGTGCCGCCTTCATCATTCATAATATAGATTTGTGCACCTGGAAGAACAGAATCTAACGTTTCTAAGATTAATCGCTGTTTAGTAATTTCTTGGTTGTTACGATATTCCTCATAAAGCTCGTTAAATATTGCCACGTCACCATTTGCCTGAGCAATACGCTCAAATTTATAAGCTTCTGCATTGGAGATAATTGCATCCTTTTCCCCAACCGCTTCACTTACCATTTGGTTTTTGTATTTTTCAGCCTGATTTCTTTTCGTGTTTTTCGTTTCCTCTGCGTCTGTCACGGCAGTGAATGCTGCACGAACCTCGGCGTTTGGCAACTCCACGTCCTGAAGCTTCACTGTTAACACCGTAATACCAATATCATATTTCTCTATTAAGCCTTGAAGCATTTCGTTTGTAGCAGCCTCGATTTCCGCTTTTCCATTTGTTAATGCTGCGTCAATCTTCGAGTTACCGATTACAGATCTAATAGATGCAGATGTTGCATCATGAAGAATTTCTTGAGGATTTTCCGAGTTAAATAAATATCTTTTAGGATCAGTAATTTTATATTGAACAACTAGATCTGCAAGAACGATATTATCATCGCCTGTAATCATTTTGGTGTCCTTGTCAAAGGAGGTAATCTCACCGTCCTCCGATTGGCTATAACCAAATTGAAGACCGAACGTTTCCTTCGATAACTTTTCTACCTTTTGGATCGGCCAAGGCATTTTGAACTTTAAGCCAGGCTCTACAATTGGATCACTTGCTTCACCGAAGGTTATAACAATTGCCTGTTCAGATTCATCCACTGTATACCAAGAAGTTAACAAAGCAGATAATAAAACGATACCAACGACTGATATAGCTATGATCGATAACACTCTCTTTGTACTCATTTTCTTTCCCCTTTCTCTATCTATAGGTCTTATACGGAAAGGATATCCAATTGGTTTCAATATATTTTTAATAAGTATGAATAACTCGAAAAAACAAGTTTTGTTTGTGATCAGTTCTCTTTCTTTGACAAGCCCCTTACGAAAAAGTTCAGTGGTAAATGATATGCCTATTACGAAAAGGATGTTACTCTTCCGACTAGCTGTAGGCACGCAAATAATTAAGCGTATAAAAAAAGAACGAAAGCCTGGGACAAAACAATAGAACAGCGCTTGCGATTTATACTTTTGAAGAAATCGTAAGTGCTTTCTTACTTTTAAAACGTATGGTTCTTCACTGCGCCGGAGGCCAACAGGATGTTGGTCACAAAGGCATTGTCACACGATGTGACGTTTTTTTGCCTTTGTTCCTTTGGGACTCCTCTTTCGTCGCTAATAAATTTGCGTTCCCACAGGAGTCACCGACGCTGTTTCGAACCATTGGTGCTACCTTCTAATAAATAAATCTTGATAAGAATCTTGTAAAAAAATGTGTAACAAATCATAAAAAATTGTTTTGTCCTTCTCTTTTATTTAAGAATTCACTTTTTTCCCAGCCCATCGGTTTTTTCAGAAAAGCACCTGTACTGAGCAAAGCGAGGGAGGCTAAAGGAGGGAAAACCAAGACGTCACATCGTGTGACAACGTATTCCTAACCAACATCCTGTTGGGCTCCGTGAAAAGCGTCTACCACAATGGTAATCAACAATTTAAAAAGCGAGTAATGCGAAAGATTCTCCTCCACATACTCGCTTCTAATACTAATAGACTTTTTCAATGCCCTCTATTTTTACCAAGAATTATTTTTATATTTTTTATAGTAATTTAATTGACGTGCCATCAAATAAAGCTTACGCGTAAGATTTCGGTCATTTTTATAAAATAACGGGTTACCCCATTTTCCTTGACGAAGCAGTGTACGAATTTCTTGCTGTATTTCTTTATTATCCACAAATTTTTTCAACACAATTTTCGGTACTACAGTGAACAAGTAATGCTCATTCAACAAGGTTAGCTCCTTGTCTTTATGGTAAATAATATCATCCACAAAATATCTAGCCATGTTATGGCCAAGCGCAGTAGTATAATAACTTGATCTTCCCTGACGAATATTCACTTCAAATACTTTAAATTTGCCGTCACGTTCGTCATATTTCAAATCAAAGTTGGCGAAGCCTACATAGCCGACTGCCTCTAGGAAATGCTGAAGCTTTTTCATTAGATCTTCGTTATATCTCGTAATCAAAGCTGTGTAATTTCCTATCGCTGTCACAGTATGCTCTTGAAGCACAACTTGAGCAAGCGTGCTAAGCTGGGCCTTTCCTTTCGAGCTCATATAGAAAACAGAATCCCACATATAAGTATCATCACCAGGTATGTAATCTTGAATAATCAAATCCTCTTGATATCCACTCGCATTTACTTTACTGATGACCTCTTGAAGCTGCTGCTGATTCTCTACTCGATAAACCTTTTGCTGCCCTTGAAACTTATGCTTATAATATTCGACCCCATTGCTTGGTTTTATAATCAATGGAAAAAGGACTTCCTCTGTAAACGGCTCTTTCTTTGCACAGGAATAAAAATATGTTTTAGGTGTGTCAATGCCATGTTCTTCACAAAGCTTGTAGAAATTAGATTTTACTAACAGGTTATTCATCAATTCCTCAGACATATAGTTAAAAACAAACTTTTCTCGAAGAACATCTGCATTTTCTATGATCAATCGAACATAAAAGTCATTTGTTCCAACCAAAAGTAACTGCTTGTCCGGTGATTGATATTTGTCTGCCACCTCAGACAATACAGCTACAAATGCTTGCTTATCCCATAAGTTAGGATGAATTTCAATATGATCAATTACGTTACTCCACTTAGTAAAGGACATTTCTTCTTTTCCGACTAGGATAGGTTTAATATTGTATTCTTCATGAAAGGATATAGCCATATTATAGGCGTTTATATCCGTTCCAACGATAATTGGAATAAATGGTTGTTTGTTCATCTTTACCTCCGTTGCTAGGGTTGAGGAATATACACAGTGAACTGTGTTCCCTTCCCTACTTCACTTTCTAATTCTATATATCCATGATGGGTCTCTACCAAATGCTTGACAATAGCCAGCCCTAAACCAGTCCCACCTGATTCTCGACTGCGCGCTCTGTCTACTCGATAAAACCTTTCAAAGATGCGCTCCTGCTCCTCTAGCTTGATTCCAATACCTTCATCTCTTATTTGTAAATAGCCATATGAACCTTTTTGCCCAACGCTTATATGAATCGTAGTATGATTTCCAGAATAAGAAATAGCATTGGTTAATAGATTCATCATAATTTGAATAATACGATGATAGTCGCCCTTCACGTAGATTGTTTCATTTACATTTAAGTCAATTTCCATCTCTTTTTCTTCTAATAAATGATTTGTCATCTCCAAACAACTAACAACCACATCATAGAGCCTTACTTTGGTAATATTCATTGTATATCCTTCTTGTTCAATCTTTGATAAGTCTAATAGGTCATTAATGAGCATTTGAAGACGATTACTTTCCTTATAGATAATCTCCAAGAAGGAGAGGAGATTTTCTTCCTTTTTATATGCTCCTAATAGGAGCGTCTCGGCAAATCCTTTTATAGAAGTAATGGGTGTTTTCAACTCATGCGAAACATTTGCAACAAAATCCTTTCGAATCTGCTCTAGCTTCACTATCTCTGTGATGTCATGAATCACTACCACAATCCCCAGCCATTTCCCATGCTCCCCTATAACTGGAGCTCCATAGGCAACAACACTATAATTATGGGGACTTCTTTGAATATTTATTTGCTGCTTATGAGAGGTCTCCGTCAAAAAAAGATGGTCTATAAACTCCTCTATTTTATCAGGAAGCCCAATTGATTTAAATTGCTTATTTGTAACATCCCCAGCCGACATATCAAGCTGTGCTAAGAATGCTCGATTGACAATCGTCACTTTTCCATCTCTGTCAATCATAATAAGACCACTCACCATGTTCTCTATTAAGGTTTTTAGTCGCTCTTGCTCTGTTTCTCGAATTACAGAAATCTCTTGTAGGTTCCTTGCTAGAATATTAATGGAGTTTGTTAGTTTCGACATTCCTAAGTCATTGTTCTCATAAGCTCTTACATGATAATGTCCTTTGGCTAACTCCATTGCAGTTTCTGTTACATGTTCAACAGGCTGGGTAAATTTCTTACAGAACTTAAATCCGATAAAGAGGGATAGTAAGTAGACAAATAAAAGGACAAAGAACAGAAAAAGCCAAAGAGATTCTTTTTCCTTTCGAATATCTCGTTCAATAAATTCAGCTTGTAAAGCTTCTCTTAAAAGAAATTGTTCTTCTGCAGTAAGTTCATATTCCTCCATATACACAGAAGCCTCTTTTAGCTTCGTGTCAATATTTGTATCTACTGCTTGTTGAACTAAAAAGGGGAATATCTGCCCGAGAATGATTCCGATTCCAAGCATGACAACTCCTAATAGAACAGCGAAGGTACGGAATATTTGAGTATGAAATGTCATAGAGACTTTGGCTCCTCAAACTTGTAGCCTAGCCCTCTTATTGTTTTGATGAACATTGGTCTTCGGCTATTTTCCTCTATTTTTTCTCGCAAATGGCTGACATGAACATCCACTATTCGAGTATCTCCTGCAAAATCATAATTCCATACAGCACTTAAAAGCTGGTCACGAGTCAGGACTTTGTTTTTATTCTCAATTAAATAAATAAGTAACTCAAATTCCTTTGGCGTAAAAAAGAGCTGCTCCTTATTCAAAAAAACCTCAAAACGTTCTGGATAAACTTCTAAAGGGCCAAAAACATACGAATCATCGGTTTTTTCCTTTACCGGATTCGCACTAAGACCTGTTCTTCTTATCATGGCCTTTACCCTAGCTATCACCTCTCTCGGGCTGAATGGCTTGGTCATATAATCATCTGCACCAAGCTCTAGACCCAGTACCTTATCAAACTCTTCTCCTTTGGCAGTGAGCATAATGATTGGAATATGGATTCCTTGGAGACGAAGCTTCTTGCAAACCTCCATTCCATCCATTTTGGGCAACATCCAATCTAATACAATTACATCCGGTTGCTCCTCCATCGCTAATTGAAAACCCTCTGCACCGTCATTAGCGGTTATAACAGTAAATCCCGCTTCCACTAAATTATATGTAAGTAGCGTAACAATTGAGCTTTCATCATCTACAACTAATACAGTATGCATTATTTTCCTCCAAATTATAATTTGGAAATATCTTTCCAAATCACTTAAAACATCTGATTACAGTACTTTTGGTGGGAGAACAGTAAATAGTCCTTCCAGAACTACCTCTTCTTGTTCATCCTTCGCTATCGCATGAACCGTGATTTCATTTTTATGTACATCTTTTTCTTTCACTTCTAAGGTAAATGTTAATAAAGCATAATGAAAGGTTGGCTTCGGATAGGCTACCTCCTGTCTAACAACGTGAGAACCTGGTCCTGGTAAATACTTAGATATCGAGGAAGTCACAATCCCCGTTAGCATAATAGGTGGAACAATAGGTTTAGAATAGATCGTATTTATCGTAAAATCATGTTGTATGTACAAAGGGTTATTGTCATTCGTCAAACCTAAGTAGAGCAGTAAATCTTTGTCTTCGATTTTTTCAGTAAGAACTAGTTTTTCTCCTACTGTAAGCTCCTCCATACCGCGACCGATTTTATGCTTTTTCCCTAATAGCAAAAACTATTCCTCCAATCTGTTAGCTACTTTCATCTTAACAATAATTCCCCGTCCTTCGCAACTGATGATAAAGTCAAAACATTCTTCCGCTAAAACTATTCTCAGAATTGTTTTGTATATAACATCCCTAAACAGACATAAAAAAAGATAGATAGGGATCTCACCCTACCTACCCTTCAGCACTAAAGCTTAGCTTAACATTTTCATAACTGCCTTTACGGAATCCGCTGATTTGTTTAAAAGAGCTAATTCTTCCTCCGTTAAATCTAGCTCTATAACTTTTTCTATTCCTCCTGCACCCAGTACTGTAGGTACACCTAAATAAATACCATCCAACCCATATTCGCCTTCTAAGTACGCAATGGAAGGTAGCACTCGCTTTTGATCCTTTAAAATGGCCTCTGCCATTTCTACTAATGAGGCAGAAGGTGCGTAGTATGCAGAACCATTTCCTAAAAGGTTCACAATCTCTGCACCACCCTTACGTGTTCTTTCCACAATTTCCTCTAAACGCTTAGCATCTAGCAGCTTTTCCAATGGAATTCCACCAGCATAAGAATATCTGATGAGAGGCACCATGTCATCACCATGGCCTCCTAAAACAAAGCCCGTAATATCTTTTACTGACAGGTTTAACTCTTGAGCAATAAACGTCCGAAAACGAGCAGTATCTAATACACCTGACTGACCTATTACCCGTTCCTTTGGAAATCCTGATTCTTTGTATACCGTGTATGTCATTGCGTCCACAGGATTTGTTAATACGAGTATGGTGGTGTTTGGAGAATATGTTACTATCTCCCTTGTCACTGCCTTCATTACTTTTTGATTTGTTTGGACCAGGTCGTCACGACTCATTCCTGGTTTTCTGGCAACACCAGCTGTAATAATCACTAAATCCGAGCCTTTGGTGTCTTCATAATTAGACGTACCAGTGATGTTTACATCATAGCCTAATACAGGAGCAGCTTCAGCCATGTCTAAAGCCTTTCCCTTTGTAGGATTTTCAGCTTGCGGGATATCGACTAGCACAACATCCCCAAGCTCTTTCTGAGCTACCAAGAATGCAGTAGTTGCGCCTGTAAAACCACTGCCAATAACAGAAATTTTTTTACGTTTTAATGTCATCTGATATACTCTCCTTTTTTGGACAAGCATTCTTAGACCATGACCTCCATACACATACTCTCTATTTATAGGTCAGTCTAACGGTCATCCTATTCCCTATTATAACTCGGTTAGAAATTTTGGTGAACCTCCATTACCTTGCTTGCGTCATATACCAGTTATATGCATCTTTATCTAAGATTTCTAGAGACAAACTATTCAGATCTTCGCGTTTGCAATACGGCTTACTATAGCTGCCATAACCGAAGATACAGTTATCTTTGATAGATACATTCGTAAGCAAATAGACAATTTCTTCTTCCATATAGAGGGCATATTTTACAGATTCCGTTAGATGTTTTTTAATAAGCAAAATATCCTTTAGAGGTATTTCATAATATTTCTCGTGCTGAAACAACTGAAAAGGTTGCTGTGGGTTTTCTACTTGATAAAAATATTTCATTTTACCTTCCTCCAGACTTTCTCCTTGCTTTTATAGAATAAGTTTTCATTCATTATACTTGAACATAAATATCCAATAACATGCTGCATGCTTTTGAGAGTATGAATACATATCTTCCATTATTATACGTAATGTACAAGTAAATATAAATGACTCCAAGTTTTTACTGTATTACTGATTATGCATAGAAGAATACGGAGTCACCTTTATTGGTAAAAAGTGGATTTTGATTAGTTAGTATTGAGACGGAAACACTACCACTCTTAGAAAGAGAGAGCATAGAGGAAGGAAAAGTAAGGTCGACAACTCATGTGATTACATTTCCTAATTAAGATTCTGATAGCGTCCATCACCTCGCTTACCAGTTATATTTCTTAGGAATACCCTTACAAATATTACAGAAACTAAAAAGGCTGCCAGAAAAGTCAAACACATGACTTTTCTTGACAGCCTTTCAAAATATAATTCCAAATTTTTTAAATTACATGTTTTTAATTAATTCGTCAGCGAACTCTGAACATTTTACTTCTGTAGCGCCATCCATTAGACGAGCGAAATCATAAGTAACTACTTTAGATTCAATTGTTTTCTCCATTGAATCCATGATAAGTTTAGCAGCTTCGTTCCAGCCAAGGTGTTCAAGCATTAACACACCTGAAAGGATTACAGAAGATGGGTTTACTTTATCAAGACCAGCATATTTTGGAGCCGTACCGTGAGTAGCTTCAAAGATTGCATGACCTGTTACATAGTTGATGTTTGCTCCTGGAGCAATACCGATACCACCAACTTGTGCAGCTAATGCATCTGAGATATAGTCTCCGTTTAAGTTCATTGTAGCAACTACATCAAACTCTTTTGGACGAGTTAAGATTTGTTGTAAGAAGATATCAGCAATAGAATCTTTTACTAAGATTTTACCTGCTGCAAGTGCATCAGCTTGTGCTTTGTCAGCAGCTTCTGTACCTTGTTCTTCTTTGATTTTATCGTATTGGTTCCAAGTGAATACTTTGTCACCAAATTCTTGTTCAGCAACTTCGTAGCCCCAGTTTTTGAAAGCTCCTTCAGTAAACTTCATGATGTTTCCTTTGTGTACCAATGTTAAAGAAGTACGACCTTCTTTAATGATGTAGTTTAGAGCAGCGCGAACTAAACGTTTTGTACCTTCTTCAGAAATTGGCTTGATACCGATACCAGAAGTTTCTGGGAAACGAATATTCTTCACACCAAATTCAGATTGTAAAAAGTCGATTAACTTTTTCGCATTTTCTGTACCTTTTGCATACTCGATACCAGCATAGATATCCTCTGTGTTTTCACGGAAAATAACCATATCAGTGTCTTCTGGGCGTTTTACTGGAGATGGAACACCTGTGAAGTAACGTACTGGACGTAAGCAAGTGTATAGGTCTAACTCTTGACGTAACGCTACGTTTAGAGAACGGATACCACCACCGATTGGAGTTGTAAGAGGTCCTTTAATAGCGATTAGGTATTCAGAGATTACGTCTAAAGTTTCTTGTGGTAACCACTCACCTGTTTGATCAAATGCTTTTTGACCAGCTAGTACTTCTTTCCACTGAATTTTCTTTTCACCGTTGTATGCTTTTTCAACTGATGCTTCTAGCACGCGAGATGCTGCAGCCCAAATATCAGGACCTGTTCCGTCACCTTCGATGAATGGGATTACTGGTTCGTTTGGTACGTTAAGTACACCGTTTTCTACTGTAATTTTTCCAGATGTCATTGCTTTTTCCTCCTACTATCATAATCATAGGGCCATAAACACGATGTGTTTAAGCCCTAATCTGTGTACAAACAATCTTATCTTTCCTCGATAGGAATATACTTTTGCATTCCTGGACCTACGTACTCAGCACGAGGACGGATTAAGCGGTTGTTAGCGTATTGCTCAAGGATATGAGCAGTCCAACCAGAAACACGAGATACTGCAAAGATTGGTGTGAATAGGTCATGCTCGATATTTAAAGAATGATACACGGATGCAGAGTAGAAATCAACGTTTGGTGGAAGATTTTTCTGACCAGTTACAATTTCTTCAATACGAGTAGACATATCATAAAGCTTAGACTCTCCACGAAGTGTTGTTAATTTTCTTGACATTTCGCGCAGATGTTTAGCACGAGGATCGCCTTTTCGATATACACGATGACCGAATCCCATGATTTTTTCTTTATTTTCAAGCTTGTTGTTAATATACTCGTCCACTTTATCAAGTGAACCAATTTCAGTTAACATTTTCATTACTTGCTCATTAGCTCCACCGTGAAGTGGCCCTTTCAGAGCACCAATTGCTGATACTACTCCAGAGTAAATATCAGAAAGTGTTGCTACACATACACGAGCAGTAAAAGTAGATGCATTTAATTCATGATCTGCATGTAATACTAATGCTTTGTCAAAAGCTTCTACTTCGATATCTGCTGGAAGCTCTCCATGTAGCATGTACAAGAAGTTTGCAGCATAACCTAGATCCGATTTTGGAGCAACTGGCTCTAATCCTTTTCGAACACGAGAGAATGCTGTAACTAGAGTTGCAAGCTTTGCTTGTAACTTGATAGCTTTCAGGTAGTTAGCCTCGTCTGACATATCTTCTGCAGCATCATCATATAATGCTAGCATGGAAACTGCTGTTCTTAGTGCAGTCATTGGGTGTACCTTATCAATAGGATATACCTTGAATTGGTTTAATACCTCTTGAGGTACCGCCATATTGTCAGCTAATTGTTGTTTAAGCTCTGCTAACTCAGATACATTTGGTAAACGCTTGTGCCAAAGTAAATATACTACCTCTTCAAAGCTCGCATTAGTTGTTAGATCATCAATATCATATCCAACATAAGTAAGTGTGTCATCAATAATGGAACTGATAGCAGATTGAGTAGCAACTACTCCTTCTAAACCACGAGTTGATGTCATTTAAATCTCCCCTTCTTTTACAAGCATCTTCCATTCTATGAATCTATAGAATAAGTTTACCTGTATTTGTATGTACCTAAAATGCTTACTCAAGTATTATAATCAATTTTGGATAATTTGTGAATGAAAACGCTTAAAATTATTAAAAAATAACTTTTAAATAAACCATATTTTGAAAAGAATGGATGAATAACATAAGTTTTCAATTAAATAAGAGAGATTTCCTTACATACTGGTTACCGATTGGAATCATTACTCTCATCCTATTAATAGCATATCCACTTACATTATCCATCCTATTTGGTTATTTCCTTTATCCACTTACAAGCTTCTTACATAGAAAACTAAAATTACCTATCTTTGTCAGCGTAGTTCTTACGGAAGTTCTCATTCTCTCTATTTTTCTCTTATTCGTCTTCTTTATTATCCAATCACTTATTACCTTAATCCCATTAATTCATGAACATATCATGTTGCTCCCTATTGACCAATTACAAAAGCATCCAGTCTTTGTGATGTTTGAAGGTAAGTTCCAAGATGTACTAAATGAGATTCTAACGAATCTATTAAATAAAGTAACCCATCTTCCCTCCTATTTTTTTGAGGTGCTGTTGTTTAGTATAGGGTTATTTTTTTCCTTAATGGAATCAACAAAGGATCGCCTATGGTTCTTAATATTCTTTCCGGATAGAGTCCGACTTTTCTTTGAAAAGGCACTTGTGAAAATTAATGTTATTGTAAATAATTTTCTAGGTGTGGAAGTACGTCTCATATTCCTTACATTTACTTTATTGGCGATAGGCTTTAGCGTACTCGGAATGCATAATCCCATTAAGCATGCATTTCTTATTTCATTGGTAGATAGTATTCCCTTTTTAGGAACCGGCATAGTGTTGATTCCACTAAGTATTTACTTCTTTTTATTAGGTGACAAATTATTTGGGATCATTATCTTATTGTTATACATATTTGTTCAGATAACCCGATATATTGCCGATTCTATGCTCTGGTCAAAATCGATGAAAATGAGAGCCGTTCATGTATTTTTTCTAAGTGCAGCAGCGTTTTTAATGTTTGGTTTTATAGGAATTTTATTTAGTCCCTTTATTTATTTGTTTGCAAACAAATGGGAAGCCACTAGGAAGACTTCATTACAATAACTTGTCCATTTTTCATCTTCTTTCGAATCCATTTATATAGAATTGGTTTGAAAAGCTTTCTGGTAGGTGCAAATAAAAACAGTAAACCAGTAATATCCGTTATAAACCCTGGAAGAATAACAAAGATTGCACCGGCTAGGACGAAAAGCCCGTTAATCGCTGCATCTCCAGGAGCTTGAAAATTTCTCATGCTTTCTGAAAACTCTTTGTATGCTTTCAACCCTTGTCTTCTCGCAATGATTGCCCCACCAACACCCGTTAGGATGATTAATAGAAGTGCATTAAGGGCACCAAAGGTCTTTCCCGCTAATAGCAGGATATATAATTCTACTGCTGGTAACAAAACAAATAAACCAATGATCCATTTCATAGGTAACCCCCCTATATTTATTATAAAGCATCTTCTTTACTTTAGTCGGTTGACTTGCTTAAAAAGAAACAAAGACCGAGAATAAAAAACGAAAAGCACTTACGATTTTTTACCTATTGTAAAAAACGTAAGTGCTTCCTTATCTAATATACTTAGTTCTCCACTTTGTCGGACATTTTAGCGGAGTTTGTCCGGACTCGTCTTACTCTAAACCAAGAGTGCTTTTGCTAATACATATAATTAGATAAGTATGATCAACAGAACTTTGACTTGGTTAGATTATTCTTGCATGCCCATTGTAGATGACACCTGTTTCAGCATCAAGTGTAAGCTCTTGACCGTCTGAAATGATATTGGTTGCATTTTCCACACCAACAATGACAGGAATACCTAAGCTTAACCCTACCACAGCTGCATGGCTAGTTAAGCCTCCCTCTTCTGTGATCAATCCACGACATTTTTCAATAGCTGGAATCATGTCTTTATCAGATCCAATAGTCACGATGATGCTGTCGCTAGTATCTTTCCCTTTAAGGTCATCTGCAGAATGAACCACAGTCGCTTTACCAACAGCAGTCAATTTACCAATACCTTGTCCTTTGGCTACCATATCTCCAATTACATGAACCTTCATGAGATTTGTTGTTCCTGCTTCACCAACTGGAACACCCGCAGTGATAATAACTAGATCTCCATGTGTTACATAGTGATGAAGAATGCTCTCCTCAACCGAAATTTCTAAGATTTCATCTGTAGAATGCGCCTTCTTCCCAACAATCGGATAGACACCCCAAACAAGCGTTAATTTTCTTGATGGCTTACTAGTTGATGTAACGGCAATAATCGGCACACCTGGTCTAAATTTCGAGATCATTTTTGCAGTATATCCACTCTCTGTAGGAGCAATAACAGCTTTTACTTTCAAGTTAATAGCAGTGTGGGCAACAGCTTGACCAATAGCATCTGTTAAGTTTACTTCTCTTCCCTTACTTAGCTTATTAACGTTTGCACGGTAATCAACCGCATTCTCTGTTCTACGAGCAATTTTATCCATTGTTTTCACAGCTTCTACCGGATACAATCCTGCTGCAGTTTCACCTGATAACATAATTGCATCAGTTCCATCTAAGATCGCATTCGCAACGTCACTTGCCTCTGCTCTTGTTGGTCTAGGATTACGCTGCATGGAATCTAACATTTGTGTTGCAGTGATAACTGGCTTTCCAGCATCGTTTAACTTTTGAATTAATATCTTTTGAACAAGTGGTACTTCTTCTGCTGGAATTTCTACTCCGAGGTCACCACGTGCAACCATTAGGCCATCTGATACTTGGATAATTTCATCAATATTATCCACGCCTTCTTGGTTTTCAATTTTAGGGATGATTTGGATATGAGAACCATTATTCTTTTCAAGAAGCTCACGGATTTCAAGTACATCCTTTGCACGTCTTACGAATGAAGCGGCGATGAAATCAACTTCTTGTTCAATTCCAAAAAGGATATCTTTTGCATCCTTTTCTGTAATACCTGGTAACTGAACAGATACTCCTGGTACATTAACACCTTTATTATTTTTTAAGGTTCCAGCATTTTGAACGTAAGTGGAAATAAGGCCGTTTGCTTTGTCTACGTTTTTTACAACTAATTCAATAAGTCCGTCATCTAATAAAATGATTGATCCTTCTTTTACATCCTCAATAAGCTTTTCGTAAGTAATAGAAAAACGCTCTTTATTTCCTAATACCTCTTTCATGGAGATGTCAATCGTTTGGCCAACTTCTAAATCGATTGCATCGTTTTCCATTTTATGAGTTCGGATTTCAGGTCCCTTTGTGTCTAATAGGATACCAACAATTTTCCCAACTTTTTTAGATACTGCTCTGATTCTTTCAATACGGGCTGCATGCTCCTCATGGCTACCATGAGAAAAGTTTAATCGAGCTACATTCATGCCTGCTCTTATTAACTTCTCCAATACCTCTTCTGATTCACTTGCTGGTCCGATTGTACAAACTATTTTTGTTTTTCGCATATTATAGTCCTTTCTTTTTTAAACTTTTGTAGTTATAGGAATTCATAATATATGTTATCTTTTCTCCTTCAACTCTTAATAGTCATTTCCAAAATGAAGGAATTAATTACAAAGAGAAAAGCTTTCCTAATTAAATAGACAATTCTTTTGATAATTGATACATTGCATTATCAAAAACTATTTTGTTTTCAAAGGCCTCGGTCATGTCGTAGTCTACCACTTGGTGATTTTGAATCCCAATTGCTCGACCACCCTTTCCTTCTAATAATACCTCTACTGCCTTCGCTCCAAACTGGCTAGCTAACACACGGTCCCTTCCAGTTGGAGATCCACCACGTTGGATATGGCCAAGAACAGAAACTCGTGTTTCAATATTTGCATGATCCCTTAGCTTAGCTGCAAATTGTTCTCCACTCATTACTCCCTCTGCAACCACTATAATACTATGTTTTTTTCCACGTGCTGTTCCATTTTTTAGACGATCTACTACTTCTTCTATATTCATCTCTATCTCAGGAACGATAATGGTCTCTGCACCTCCTGCTAGTCCAGCCCAAAGTGCTAAATCACCAGCATCCCTTCCCATTACTTCGATAATAAAAGTTCGATCATGAGATGTTGCAGTGTCTCTTATTTTATCAATACATTCTATTACGGTATTCAGCGCCGTATCAAAGCCCAATGTATAGTCTGTTCCTGGTATATCATTATCAATAGTTCCAGGAATACCCACGCATGGGAAGCCGCTTTTCGTTAAGGTCATGGAGCCTCTGTAGGAACCGTCGCCGCCTATAATAACTAAACCGTCAATTTGATGTTTCTTAAGCTGTTGAATCGCTTTCTGTTGGCCTTCTTCTGTTCGAAACTCATCGCTTCTTGCAGAATAAAGTTTTGTACCGCCACGTTGTATAATATCACCAACAGACCCTAAATCTAACGGTTCAATTTGTCCTGCGATTAACCCTTGGTAACCATGTAAGATCCCAAATACCTCTAAACCTTCGAAAATAGCCTTCCGAACCACTGCGCGGATTGCAGCATTCATACCTGGGGCATCTCCACCGCTTGTTAAAACGCCAATACGTTTCATCTGCAAAACCTCCTAACCTAAAATATATGTATTTGCTATTAGCTTATCATGAAATTGATTTAAAAAAAATGCGTCCAAAAATAGACGCATCTTTTCTGCTATTCTTTATATTCCCCAATATTTTTAAATTTATTATACCTATGTTGAATTAATTCTTCTTTTGACAGTTTACTTAATTCTTGGAGAGAAGCTATGATCGCCTTTTTCATATATCCAGCTTGCTCTTCTAAGCTTTGGTGTGCTCCACCTAGAACCTCTGGTATTATTTTGTCCACAATATTCATCTCTTTTAAATCAGGTGCAGTAATCTTCATTGCCTCCGCTGCCTGTTTTGCGAGAGAAGCATCCTTCCACAGAATGGAGGCTGCTCCCTCTGGTGAAATCACCGAATAAGTAGAGTTTTCTAACATGAGAATCTGATTAGAGATACCAAGCGCTAGTGCGCCTCCACTACCTCCCTCCCCAATGACAATACTAATAACAGGAACCTTCAATCCGGCCATCTCTACAAGGTTTCTAGCTATTGCTTCACTTTGTCCACGTTCTTCAGCTGCTTTCCCTGGATAAGCACCTTTTGTATCAATAAAACAAAGAATAGGTCTATCAAATTTTTCAGCTTGCTTCATTAAACGCAAAGCTTTTCTATAGCCTTCTGGATGTGGCATCCCAAAGTTTCTTTTAATGTTTTCTTTCGTATCTACTCCGCGCTGATGTCCTATAATCGTAACCGGATTTCCATCTAGTTCACCAATTCCTCCTAGTATTGCAGCATCGTCCCCATACAAGCGATCTCCATGCAATTCTAAGAAATTGGTGAAAAGCTTTTCTACATAATCTCTCGTAGTTGGTCTATTTGGATGACGAGCAACCTGTACTCTATCCCAGGGCTCCATATTTTCGTAAATTTCTATTTCTAGTTTTTTCAATCTTTCTTCTAGATTGCTAATTTCCTCGCTCATATCTACATTAGTACTGGTCGTATATTCTTTAATCTCATTAATTTTCTTTTTTAATTGAACGATAGGCTCTTCAAAAGGCAATGCCTTTACCATACTGTTTCCTCCTTTCTAGTATGAAGCTTCACTAGATTTGCAACAGTATCTCTCATATTCTTCCGATGCACTACAGCATCTAACTGCCCATGGTCAAGCAAAAACTCTGCCGTTTGAAAGTCCTCTGGAAGTTTTTCGCGTACCGTCTGTTCGATTACTCTTCGCCCTGCAAAGCCAATTAATGCCTTAGGCTCTGCTAAATTAATATCTCCTATCGATGCAAAGGACGCAGACACACCTCCCGTAGTCGGATGAGTCATAATGGATACATATAAAAGCCCATGGTCACTATGTCTCCTAAGGGCCACAGAGGTTTTAGCCATCTGCATGAGGGATAAGACCCCTTCCTGCATTCTAGCTCCACCACTCGCTGTAAAAATGATAAAGGGAACACGAAGCTCCGTTGCTTTTTCTACCGCTCTAGTGATCTTTTCTCCAACAACCGATCCCATTGAGCCCATGCGGAAATGAGAGTCCATGATTGCCACCACTACTACCTGTTCCTTCAAAGTACCTATACCAGTAAGGACTGCTTCGTTTAAGGAGGTTTTCTTCGCATCTGCCTTCACCTTCTCTATATAGCCTGGGAAGCCAAGAGGGTTAACAGTTTCCAAATGGTCATCCATAGACGCAAATGTCCCCTCGTCTAAAAAAATTTCTACTCTTTCTTGAGCAGTCATTTTCATATGATGATCACAAGAAGGACAAACCTTTAAATTTTTCATTAAATCCTTTGTGAAGACGTTTTTACGACATTCCGTACACTTAATCATAATACCCTCTGGGACATCATTTTTAGCTTTCTCACTCGGAATAGTTGCATACTTTTTCTTATTATTTTTTTTAAATATATCTCGAATGCTCATTTAAACCTCTCCCTTGTTTAGTACCAGAAGCCATTCACTATATAAATCTATTACCTGCTGAACGTTGCCTTCCTTAAGATGTAGGAGTAGCTTTGTCCAAAGCTCTTTTTCTAAACTGCTCATGTTACTTTTAAACGGTTCACCAGCAAACTGCTTTAATAAAAACCATATCTTCAATCCAAGTCTATTGTTAGAAATAATTAGTATCTCACGCAAAATATCTTCTTGTAAAATTTCCTCCGTTTTTAGTTTTTCTAAAAAAGCATCCCAAATAAATAGCTTATGTAGCTCTTCATTTCTACAGACCGTACGAATAGCATCAATTTCTATCGCTTCTCGTGTCTTCTGCACATCTTCCTTTTCTTTCGTTTCTTGAAGAATAAAGGTAGATAATAATTCCACAAGCTGATGCTTACGGTAATCGGATAGAAAGGTTCCTTCTCCTCTTCTAGTTTCTATAATGCCAAGTAGCTCTAAGCTTCTCAGCGCTTCCCTTACTGTGGATCTACCAACTTGTAGACGTTCAGCGAGCTCTCTTTCAGAAGGAATTTTTCCACCAACCGGAATTTTTTCATCTGCAATCAACTGTCTGAGCTGTTTAACAATCTCTAAAAACATTTTTCTTGAACTATTATTTGGGTTCACTAACTATCACTCTTCCATAAATTACAAAGTGGTCTGACCACTTCTAAATATTAGAATACAAAAAAAATTCACAAAGGTAAAGAGTTATAGTGTAAAAATTTAGGTTCACCACCAGAAGTTAGGGAAGAAAGCACTTGAAGGAGCAGTCAGCAAATCCTTTAAAATTAGCGAATTTATCCGTAGCTAGGATGGAGAGAGACTGATTTATTATAGAGAAAAGAGGCTGAGACAAAACTATTCCTTTTGTCATAGGTTTTAATAAAATTTATTAATCAAATTTTTAACTTTAGTAGTAAATAATAATTAGTTCGTCGACAATAAGTAAGAAGAAATGAATAATAGCGTCGTCAATATCATATCTTTTCGAGTTTAGTGGGAGAACTTTTGGTTCGTAGCAGCGTAGGCGACTCCTGCGGGAGCAGGGTGGTAGGTAAGACAGCACAGCCGTACGCGCAAGCGTTGGGTGCTGGCTTACCTTTGGGGATGGAAAACTAAGAACGTCACATCCTGTGACAACTTTTTCCTGACCAACATCCTGTTGGCCCGCGGAAAGCGTCCTACGCAGCGGAGAACTAAGTTTCAAAAAGTAAGAAAGCCCTTATGATTCTTTTCAAGATTAAGAATCATAAGGGCTTTTCGGCCTATTTGTTTTTACTTCTACTAGATATGATACTCTATTACCAAAGAAGCCTTATAGAGTTTTTATTTCTTTTATTACTTTTGCCACCATCTGCACCTTGCCAAATCTTCTTTCACATTTTCCCTCTACATAGATAATCTTGCGCTCCTTTAAGAGCGTGCTGTATTTTGTATACTCCTCAGGGAATAAGGTAATGGAGAGCGTTCCGGTATCGTCCTGAATAGTGGCAAACGCCATGGCCTCTCCCTTTTTGGTCCGTATTTTTTTTATATCTAAAATAATTCCTAAAATCTTACCAAAAATGAATCCTGAGACTCTTTGTAGATCCCAAATATCCTGGATATTCGGAGCATTTTTTTTCAATGAAGCAGTAGGATGCTCTGAGAAATACTGGCCAAGCACTTCTTTTTCAAATTGAAGCTGGTCTAATAATGGCATAGGTTCCCTTCGAACATATTTGGATTTTCCGAAGGGATTTGCATCTCCCTCAAACAAGTCTACCTCGTCCTTGGGATTAATAAGCTCCGCATATTTAACAGCCGCATCAATTGTAGCGAGTAGGGTGGACCTTTCCTCGCCGAATTCATCTAGAGCACCAGCCTTCACTAAAGGTTCTATATTTTTTCTTGAAAAATGGACTGCTGATAAATCAGCTGCTAAATCAAATATATCTCCCCATTTTTTATTTTCCGAACGCTTTTGTAAGAGTTTCTGTGTAAAAGGATAGGAAACCCCCTTAACAGCCTGTAGTCCAAAACGAACAGCGTTATCTTCTATAGTAAAAGATGCATAGCTTTTAAAAATGGATGGCGGTAAAACAGGAATTTTTTTGTGCTTCATTTCCATCACTAGCTGGTTGATCTTTTCCTGGTTCCCCATTGACGAAGTAAGTAGTGCTCCATAGAAGTGAATAGGATAATTGGCCTTTAGATAAGCTAGCTGATAGGAGATGATACTGTAAGCTACCGCATGGCTTTTTGGAAACCCATAATCTGCAAAACGAACAATCAGATCATACACAGAGCCAGCCGCCTCTGAAGTATGACCCATTTCCATTGCCTTTTGCATAAAATGTTTGCGTTCCTTCTCTAGTATTTCTCTATTCTTTTTACTGACAGCACGTCTTAGTATATCTGCCTCACCAAACGTGAAGCCTGCCATTTGAGAGGCAATCTGCATAATTTGCTCCTGATACACGATAATTCCATAGGTTTCTTTTAAAATAGGCTCAAGCACTGGATGCTCATAAGTGATGGCTGCCTTACCACTTTTCCTAGCAGCATATAAAGGTATGCTTTCCATAGGTCCTGGCCTAAATAGAGCATTTACTGCCACAATATCTTCAAATTTTGTTGGATTGATTTGTCTTAAGGCATTCCGCATACCTTCTGATTCAAGCTGGAATACTCCCGTTGTATCACCCTGCCGAAGCATTTCAAAGGTTTTTTCATCGTTTAATGGAATATCCTCTAAAGTAAACTTAACAGAGCGCTGATAGTTTATTGTCTTTAAAATACGTTCGATAATAGTCAAGTTTCGAAGCCCTAAAAAGTCCATCTTTAATAGACCTTTTTCCTCTACTTCCCTCATTGGCCATTGCGTTAAATAGATCTCTTCCTGCCCTTTTTGTATCGGAACTATCTCTACAATCGGTATCGGGGACATTACTATACCAGCTGCATGAGTAGAAGCATTTCTTGGAAGACCTTCTATTGCAAGGGCTACCCGAAACCACTTCTTTCTTATTTCTTCGGTCTCAATAAATTCTCGTAGCTTTGGTGAGCTTTGATAAGCTTCCTTCAGAGTTATTCCTAGCTTGTTAGGAATAAACGAAGAGATAGCTTCGAGGGTAGTATTTTCAAATCCAAAGACTCTCGCAACTTCTCTCGCTGCAGATTTTGCGGATAAAGTACCAAATGTAATAATTTGAGAGACATAGTTTTTCCCATATTTTTCGGCGACGTAATGGACAACCTCCATTCGTCTAGAATCTGCGAAATCAATATCGATGTCTGGTAAAGAAATACGCTCAGGATTTAAGAAACGCTCAAATAGTAAGCCGTATTTTAATGGGTCAACATTCGTAATCCCAAGAGAATAGGCAACAAGGGAGCTGGCAGAGGACCCTCTACCGGGCCCTGTTAATATTCCTGCATTCTTAGCAAATTTCATGAAGTCTTGAACGATTAAAAAGTAATCCTCATAGTTCATTGTTTTTATGACATCTAGTTCATATGTAAGCCTTTGAGAGTATTGGGACGGTATAGGTGATAATCTTTGATTAAGCCCATCTTCACAAAGTTTCCTTAGATAGTCCCCTGCAGTTATCCCATCAGGTAATGGAAATTTGGGCATTATTCTAATCGTCTTCCCCACATCCACTCGACAGGATTCGAGCATAGCTTCGGTATTTGCTAACCAGTCTTCATTACCTGCAAACCAGTTGTTCCATTCCGCTTCAGAAAGAACATGGGCATCTAATGCAGGCTTAATCCTATGAGGGTCAGACATTTTGACAGACTGATCCATCGCATTAAGCACTTCATAGGCAAAGGCATCACTAGGATCAATATATCTACTTTCATGATAAACAGTGATTGGTACGAAGGCTTGGGAGGCGGTTTCTACGATTTCCTGCTCCTCTGTTAATCTGTTACCATTAGGTCTTACAATCCCTAGGTAAAGATAGCCTTCTGAAAAGATATCCTTTAATGCAAGCAGATTTTCCTTGGTGAACTGCTCATTTCCTTTATAAACAATGGACAGCCCTTCCTTGTATGCTTCCAGCCATTTTCTTGGCAATAGAGTTGCTTCTCTTGTTTCCATGCTACTAGAAATTTTCAGCAAATTTTTATAGCCGACATCCGTTCTTGCATACAAAACGACAGAAGCTTCTCCAACTAGTTCTACCTTCAGGCTAAGACCAAATACCGGATGAATCTGATGTTTCTTTGCTGCATGCCAAAAAGGCAACAAACCATACAATCTACTATTTGTAATGGCAGCTGCCCTAGCATTATTCTTTTTCAATTTTTCCATAAGCTGTTCCAATTGAATTGTACTTTTCAGCATATCCGCTGATGTCACAATTTGTGGATACACTGTTTTCATAGGTAACACCTCAATTTAAAGCTTTTTTAAGTCCTCTATTACTTGATCCGCTTCCGTCCAGCTTTGTATGGCTGCTCCTGCTGCAAGAGGGTGCCCTCCACCACCGTATTTCTTAGCGATGCCATTAATGACTGGGCCCTTAGAACGGAATCTTACTCTTATTTCCTTTTCATCTTCTATAAAGAATACCCAGCATCTCATACCCTTTACCTCAGATAGGCTGCTGACAAGTAAAGATGCCTCGGATTCTCCAACTTGATATTTCTGTAACAGGTTTCTAGATAGCTTCATGTGACCAACTCCGCCATCTTCCATTGAAAAATTCTCATAGATATAGCCCTTGAGTTGAAGAAGGTTACTTTCCACCTCATACATACCATTAAATAGTTCAGAGCGGTCAAAGCCATAACGTAGTAGCTTGCCAGCTTGAATCATCGTTTGTTCTGTTGTGCTTTGAAACATAAAACGGCCGGTATCCCCTACTATTCCAGCATAAAGTAGTCTAGCAGTCGAGCTATTCATCTTCCAGCCTTTATAGGCTTGCCCCTCATCGAATAGCTCACAAATCATCTCACTTACAGAACTAGCATCTGTATCTACCCATAGTAAGTCCCCATATGCATCATCATTTGGGTGATGATCAATTTTAATGAGATAGCTGCCTAATGAATATCGCTGATCATCAATTCTTTCTGTGTTAGCAGTATCTGTCACAATAATTAAAGCATCTTTAAATTCTTTTTCCTCTACTGTATCTGGATATGCCAGAAAATCTAACGTACTATCATGCGTCCCAGTCGCAAAAACTTGCTTTTCAGGATAGTTGTAGGCAATTAGCTCTTTTAAACCAATCTGTGACCCATATGCATCCGGGTCAGGACGGACATGTCTATGTAAAATAATTTTGTCGTAGCTTTCGATTGTGTCTATGATTTGTCTTTTCAAGACTTTTCCCTCCATTTGGTGATATTAACTATTCGCCTTTTTGAATATTTACCTTTACAATAATAGAAGCTAATCTTTATTGGAGGTTCGTTATGTTTATAAATGGAATATTGGTAGTAGGAATAATAGTTTCTTTCGTTTGGTATTTATATTTCAAAACGAAACAAATTCGGACTTATTTGCCAATTCGGAAGAAATGGTATGCAGCTAAATCCTCAGTATGTCTAGGCGCTTTTATCGCATTATTTGGTGGTAACTTCCTATATATTTATCAATCGGGCATTACTGTAATTGTATCGGCAATATTCATCATTCTAGGTGTATATTTTATGTATCACAACTGGAAAGCTGCAAAACACTATGGAAAGTTTGTACAAGAAGAGCTTGAGCTAAACCAATAACTCTTAAGTAGGCAAAATCGAAAGAGCGATTCTGCCTACTTTTTTTATTGCCCTTACCTTTCCAGTAAATGATAAGTAATCATTGCTTTTCCGACTAATTGCTTATCGTTATAAACTTCTACATCCATTTTGGCAACTTTTCTACTCAGCTCTAAAAAACGAACCTGAATCCGCAGAAGGCTTTCTAATTGGATTGGCTTAGTGAAATAGATGGTCATATTTTCTACAACACTTTCCCCACGTTTTCGGATTTTCAATGATTGAGCGCCCGTTTCTGTCAGTAGGATAGTTAAAGCTCCGTTCGACATTGTCCCATAATGATCCGTCATTTGAGGAGTAACAACAAATTCAAATACATAATCATCCGCCGATGCTACTTTTATTTGTTGCTTCACAATATCCTCAATGGTTTCTCCATTCTGAGGCTGTCTAGCAGCTGCCTGCAAGGCCTTTAACACATCCTGCCTACTAACTACGCCAACCAAATAATTGCTATCCTTTACGACAGGTAATAAATCGATTCCTTCCCATATCATTCGATGACTAGCAGATGCAACGCTTGTCTTCGTAGTGATAGAGATTGGATTTTTAGTCATTACCTTTTCAATCAATTCATTACTTGTCCTTCCAATAACGTCTCTAGCAGTAACGATTCCCACTAGTTTGTTTGATTTATCTACTACTGGGAAGCCTCCATGACTGGTTTCGTCATTTAACTCTCTGTATTGCTTAACGTGATCTGTTGTATATAAAAAGTGAGTATCCTCCAAGGAAATATAAATATCCTCAATCAGCAGAACATCCTTTTTGATGAGCTGATCATCTATTGCACGGTTGATCATCGTGGCTACGGTAAAGGTATCATAGCTTGTTGAAATAATAGGGAGCTCTAATTCATCTGCCAGCTTTTTCGTGCTTTCTAACACATCAAAGCCTCCAGTGATTAATACTGCTGCGCCAGCGTATAGAGCAGCTTCATGAACTTTAAATCGATTCCCTACGATTAGTAAATTGCTTGGCTCTACATACCTCATCATATCCTCAAGCTTCATCGCACCAATCACGAATTTGTTTAATGTTTTATAAAGGCCACTCTTCCCACCTAACACTTGTCCATCTACTATATTTACTACCTCCGCAAATGTTAGACGCTCAAAGTGTTCCTTCTTCTTTAATTCGATTCGTATAGTTCCTACTCGTTCAATCGTACTAACAAGCCTTCTGTTTTCTGCTTCCTTTATTGCTCTATATGCAGTACCCTCACTGACAGAAAGATCTTTAGCAATTTGCCTAACAGAAATCTTATCTCCAACAGGAAGGTTTTCAATATAAGCTAAAATTTGCTCATGTTTTGTTACCATGTAGTCACATCCAAACGATTGTTATACGTCCTATTGTACCACATTTTAGTTGATTTCTATTGAAGTTCTAAATGGACATATTCACCAGCTGAAAGTACTTGCACCTGCACACCCTTCACGAGATTTTTAAATCGCTGTGGGTCCTGTTTTATCGGTGGAAAAGTATTGAAATGAATTGGCACTACAATTTTAGGTTTTATCAATTCTGCCGCATAAGCAGCATCCTCTGGACCCATTGTAAAGTTACTTCCAATTGGCAGGAAAGCAACATCAATCTCATTTCTCTCACCAATAAGCTTCATATCTCCAAACAGGCCAGTATCTCCAGCATGGTATATAGTTACATCATCAGCTGTAAAAATAATACCTGTAGGCATCCCTAAATATATGGAAGTCCCATCTTCACGTGTTGTAGAGGAGCTATGGAAGGCTTGTGTTAATTTTACCCGTCCGAACTCGAAGTCATACTCTCCTCCTATCCCCATGGGATGAACTTTTACTCCCTTAGAGCCTAAATAATTTGCAAGTTCAAATGGAGCGACTACCAATGCATCGTTTTTCTTTGCAATGGCAACTGTATCTCCCACATGATCGTCGTGACCGTGAGTCAATAGAATTGCATCCACCTTTACGTCATCGGCCACTAAATCTGTTAGCTCATTTCCATTGATGAACGGATCAATAATAATTGTATGCTGTTTGGTTTGAATTTTCACAACGGAATGTCCATGATAACTAAGTTTCATTAATATCTCTCCCTTTGATAAAATTCTTTCCTTTGTTTCATTCAACGCAGATGCCTGAAATCCTTTAATCTGGTATGCTATTTTTATCATGATGAAAGAGGTGCTCAAATGACTCCTATTGATAAAATACAAGGTTTTCTTCAATCAAGCAACTTAGATGCTGCCTTTATTACAACACCGGATAATGTGTTTTATTTCACGGGATTTAAAAGTAATCCACATGAAAGATTACTTGGTGTTGTCATCTTCAGAGATGCAGCTCCGTTATTGATTTGTCCGAAAATGGAAATGCCAGACGCGGTGGAGACAGGCTGGAAGGACGATATAATAGGTCACCAGGATACGGATAATGCTTGGGATATCTTAGCTGATTCCATTAAAGAAAAGGTTGGTAGTTTACATACACTAGCAATTGAAAAATCACATGTAACAGTGGAAAGATTAGAAGCAATCACAGAAAGATTTCCTGAGTTACAAGTTAGTCGTGTAGACGAAAAAATTAACGAGCTTCGTGTCATCAAGTCTGAAAAAGAGCTTGAAAATATGCGAAAAGCTGCTGAACTTGCTGATTATGCGATTGAAGTTGGAGTAAAAGAAATCGCAGAAGGAAAAACAGAATTAGAAATACTTAACACAATTGAAAAAGCAGTAAAAGAAAAGGGTGCTAGTCAAATGTCCTTTGACACGATGGTGTTAAGCGGGAAAAAGACAGCCTCCCCTCACGGAACACCGGGAGAAAGAAGAATACAAAAGGGAGACTTTATCCTTTTCGATTTAGGTGTTGTATACAACGGCTATTGCTCTGATATTACAAGAACCGTAGCATACGGTGAGCCTACAGAAGAAATGAAGGAGATTTATCATACAGTTTTAAAGGCAGAAGAAAGTGCCGTACAAGCTGTAAAGCCAGGCATCTCTGCAATGGAGCTAGATAAAATCGCTCGTGATATTATTTCCGAGGCTGGCTACGGCGAATACTTTACGCATAGACTTGGACACGGGTTGGGCATTTCCGTCCACGAATATCCTTCTATTACTGGAGTAAATGAGCTTCAGCTTCAAGAGGGTATGGTTTTTACCATTGAACCGGGTATCTATCACCCAGACATTGCAGGAGTTCGTATCGAAGATGATGTGGTCGTTACAAAAGACGGAGTAGAGGTTTTAACCAAGTTCCCGAAAGAATTGATAATCCTCTAGAAATCTAGAGATTGGGATAAAACAATTGAGCAGCACTTATGATTCTTTCGTATATGGAGAATCATAAGTGCTTTCTTATTCTTAAAGGTAGATACTGATTAATAAATTACCAAAAGGATATAACCCATCAAGATAGAAATAAGTTTTTCCCACCCTCTTCCTTCTTTTGTAATGTCTGTTATGCAGTCTTGCTCCTGCACTGGTTAGCAACCCCTTTTATATCAAGAGGTAGCCTGCATAAGCCAGAAGAAAGCCCCCAAGATAAGAAGAAAGCAAATAGATAATCCATAATCCTTTCTTTTTACTTAATTTTTGCAGCTCTACATGTAAGGTCGAATATGTGGTCAATGCTCCCAGAAAACCTATTCCAGCAAATAAATAGAATGGTTCACCTTCCAACCATCCCCAAAGAAAACCCAAGAAAAAAGAACCCGCTAGATTAACAAGCAGTGTACCGATCGGGAAGTCAGCTTTGGAATTTAATTTTCCAGATATATAAAATCTGCTTACAGCTCCTAAAGCCCCACCTAATCCAATTAATATCAATTGATTCAGCATACTTCTCTCCTCCACCCTAGCTTACTAGCTACCATTCCACCAAGCACAGAAAACAATATATACAAAAACGCCATAGCCTCTTGTCCACTTTCAACCAGTTTAACGGTCTCAAGACTTAAAGTAGAAAATGTCGTAAAGGAACCAAGAAAGCCTGTCCCAATTGCTGTCTTCATACTATCTGGTATTTTTTTACTTCTAGAAAGAAGTGTAGCTAACAGATAACAACCAGCTATATTAATAAATAATGTTCCAAAAGGAAAGGAGAACGTCGGGAATAAAAGTAATCCTAACGAATAGCGGCTAATTGCACCAAGGGCACCAGCTAACCCGATATATACATATAACACCCATTACACCCATTTCTAATATCATTTATAATTGCGATTAAACACTATCATTTCTATCCTAGCCTTTAGAAAGAGGATTATTCAATGAACGAAGATTGAAGATATAAGAAACTTATTAATTAACAAACACAAAATCACCCAATCCTCTAAGGGACTGGGTGATTCTCGTAAGATTATAATAAAGTTGTTACGTTTGTATAAGGTAATCCTTGAGCTTCTGCTACAGCCTCGAACGTAATATGTCCCGCCAGGGTGTTAATACCTTTTAATAGAGCAGGGTTGTCCAAGCAGGCTTGTTTATAGCCTTTATTAGCTATCTGAACCGCATATGGCACCGTAGCATTTGTAAGAGCCATTGTGGACGTTCTAGGAACAGCACCAGGCATATTTGCAACTGCATAGTGAACTACCCCGTGTTTAATATATGTCGGGTTATCATGTGTTGTTATTCTATCAGATGTTTCAAAGATTCCACCTTGGTCAATTGCAATATCAATGACTACAGAACCTGGTGTCATTTCTTTAATCATTTCCTCTGTAACCAATTTAGGAGCCTTTGCACCCGGGATCAATACAGCGCCTATTACTAAATCCGCTGCTTTTACCGCTTCTCCAATATTATATGGATTAGAGATTAAAGTTTGAACGTTCGAACCAAATAAATCCTCTAGCTGACGTAAACGATCTGCATTCAGGTCGATTATTGTCACCTTAGCTCCCATACCAATCGCAACCTTCGCAGCATTCGTCCCAGCGATACCTCCACCAATAATGGCAACATTCGCTCTCGGCACACCAGGAACTCCTCCAAGAAGAATACCTTTTCCGCCATGAATTTGTTCAAGGAATTGCGCTCCTATTTGCGTTGACATTCTTCCAGCAACCTCACTCATTGGCGAAAGAAGTGGAAGGCTATTATTTGGTAGCTGAACTGTCTCATAGGCAATAGCAGTCACTTTTTTCTCTAATAGAACCTTAGTCAAGGCTTCCTCTGGTGCTAAATGCAAATAAGTGAATAAAATAGATTCCTCACGAATAAGATGATATTCAGCGGACGTTGGTTCTTTTACTTTCATAACCATTTCCTGGTCCCATGCCTCTTGTGCAGTTTTTACAATCGTTGCACCTGCAGCAATATAATCCTCATCAGTAAAACTAGATCCAAGGCCAGCACCTGTCTCAATAAACACCTCATGATTGTTTAATGTTAAGCTAACTACTCCAGCTGGTGTCATGGCAACACGATTTTCGTTGTTTTTTGTTTCTTTTGGAATTCCTATACGCATCCCTATATCTCCTTTTAAAATAGTCATTGGTTACTAACAAGTCTTATTTTATCATTAATATTTTCAAAATGCCCAATTATTTATCTTTTACGTTCACAAATTTGCCTAAATAAACTCTTAGAATTGGGAGGAATCTGACGAATATTATCGAATTATATAGTGTAAATAAAAAGGAGGAAATTCAAATGAAGTACAACCACATTCTAGTAGCTGTAGACGGTTCTAAGGAGGCGGAATATGCCTTTAAAAAGGCGGTTGCAATTGCTGAAAGAAACAATGCAACTCTACATTTAGTAAACATCATTGATACACGTTCTTTTGCGGCAATCGAAGCCTATGACCGTTCTATCGCTGAAAGAGCACAAACTTTTGCGGAGGACCTACTTGGAGGCTATAAAAAAGAAGCCTTAGAAGCTGGCGTGGAAAATGTTCAAGTTATTGTTGAATACGGATCACCAAAAATCATGATTTCTAAAGATATTGCAAGCAAAGTAGAAGCAGATTTAATCATCTGTGGAGCTACTGGATTAAATGCAATGGAAAGATTCCTAATCGGAAGTGTATCTGAGTACATTGTACGTTCATCAAAATGTGATGTTTTAGTTGTTCGTACTGATGATGTAAAATAAGATAGGAAGCATCTAAATAAATTCTTATCTTAAATAAAAACGGATAGACACGCAGGCTCCCCTGCCGTCTATCCGTTTTTTATTGTCCTTTTCCAACAAAACAATATCCTAAGCATATCCCTTAATTACTTAGGCTTCGTTTTAATCTCATACCATTCAATCAGTAAAAAAACGAGTATGTGATAGATAAACTTTCACATACTCGTTTCTAAGATCATGTATTATTTTAGCGTAACTTCCTCTAAAGGACTTTATCTTCTCTATAAGCTATCAGAGACTTACAATCCTGCAAGATCCATTACGTCACGAGCGATCATAATCTCCTCGTTTGTTGGGATTACCATGATTTTAACTGGAGAATGAGGGAAGTTAATAAAGCCTTCTTTTCCATTCAGCTTGTTTAAATCTGGATCCACATAAACGCCCATGAATTGTAGTCCTTGAAGAACCTTCGCACGTACTACATCACTGTTTTCACCAATACCAGCAGTAAAGATGATTGCATCTACACCATCCATTTTAGCTGCATAAGATCCAATGTATTTATGAATTTTACTTCCAAATACATCTAATGCAAGCTGTGCTCTGTCGTTTCCTTTTGATGCTTCAGAAACAATATCTCTCAAGTCACTAGAAAATCCTGAAACTCCTAGTAGACCTGATTTTTTGTTTAATACATCTAGAATACCTTCAGCACTTTTTCCTGTTTTCTCCATTAAGTAAGGAATCAATGCAGGGTCAACGTTTCCGGATCTAGTTCCCATTGTAACACCTGCTAATGGTGTAAAGCCCATAGATGTATCAATGGATACCCCGCCTTTAATCGCAGCAATACTTGCTCCATTACCTAAATGGCAGGAGATAAAGCGTGTCTTTTCAATCGGTCTCTTTAACATCTCTGCAGCACGTTGAGAAACATACTTATGAGAAGTTCCATGGAAACCATATTTTCTTACTCCATACTTTTCATAATACTCATAAGGAATGGAATATAAGAAGGAGCTTTCAGGCATCGTTTGATGGAAAGCAGTATCAAAAACAGCTACAGTCGGTACATTAGGTAGAACCTTCTTAAATTCACGAATTCCTATTGCGTTAGCTGGGTTATGTAAAGGAGCAAAATCCGCAAGGTCTTCTATAACCTCGATTACCCTTTCATCGACTAACACGGACTGGTTAAATTGTTCACCACCATGTACCACACGGTGTCCAATACCTTCAATATCCTCTAGTTTCTCAATAACTCCTTTTTCAACCAGCATGCGGATCAAAAGAGCGACAGCTTGTTCATGATTTTCAATCACTTCTGTCATTTGAATTCTTTCATTTTCTGTTGTCATGGTAAAAAAGGGATCTGATAGACCTATACGTTCTACTAATCCTTTTGCAACGACTGTTTCTTGTGGCATCTCAAATAATTGGAATTTTAAAGAAGAGCTGCCAGCGTTTACAGCTAATATTTTCGGCATTAACAACGCCCCTTTCTGAATAAGTACAATGATTGTACCTTGCAGAAAGGAAGCAAGCAACACTTTACATAGAGGATTTCTCTTTTTGCCACGTATTAATTTTTTCCAAAAATAGTACCATTGCCTCTCTATTGGACATACTTGGAACCTTTGCCAATAATACGTCCTTCGGAGCTCTCAAAGAATCGCTTTTCTTCTGCAATATTATCAGACTTTTTTCTTGACCTTTTGTTTTAAAAAGTGAATCTGGAAGCTGCAGTACTGCTTCTATCCACCCCTGCTCCTTTATAAATTTATGCAGCTGAGCAGATTGCTTAGACTCAAAAAGACTAGCAGGCACGAAGAAATATAAGTACCCACCTTCTTTCACATATCGCATAGATTGCTCTATAAACAGATGGTGAGCATAAGACATTTCCTCAGTCGCCTTCAATTGGTAATCTTTTGATACTTCATCATCTGGATAATATCCAACTGGCAAGTCACTGATTACTATGTCAACTGGATCGATAAATAAAGGTCTAAGGCCATCTTGTCTAAATAGCTGGACGTCTTGTTCCAAAAGCTCCCCAGTTTGTGCAGCGAGCTGTATTAATAACTCATCAATTTCTACTCCATAGGCACTAGCTGGTTGAGAAAGCATATTCATAACGGTATAAAGCAAATTTCCTGTCCCTAAGGCAGGGTCAAGAATAGTAATTTTTTCTTTGTCCTTATTCATGATGTTTACTAAGTAACTTACCAACAAACCTAATGCATCCGGAGTCATCTGATGATTTGGCTGAGTGGACTTGTTCATACCTTTTAAAATGGCAAGCTGAATTGCCTTACGAACTTCCTCTTTCTTAGGTGATGTTATTTCTGGCAACCTTTTCCCTTCCAGCCATAATTCAAGTGCAAATACAACTCCTTCCAGGTAAGTTGCAGATTCCTGATTTTCCATGAAAGTACTTTCTCGATCAATAAAAGTAAAAATTTGTTCTACGTTTGATGTCATTTATTATCCCTCATATTAAAACCCACTCAAAGAGTGGGTTCCTTTTAATGTGTTTGATTAGCTTAATGATTTAACAGCTTCAATTGCTTTTTCATAGTCTGGATGTTCAGTACCTTCACTTACGTATTCCACGTAGGTTACCGTATCATTTTTGTCCACTACGAACACAGAACGCGCAAGTAATCTTAGTTCTTCCATAAGAACCCCGTAAGCCTTACCGAAGGAAAGATCCTTGTGATCTGATAATGTTTGAACCGCAGCTACATTATTTGCCCCACACCAGCGCTTTTGTGCAAATGGTAAGTCAACAGATATAGTTAAAATTACTACATCGTCACTTAAACTAGCAGCACTTTCATTAAACTTATTAGTTTGTGTTGAGCAAACTCCAGTATCAAGGGAAGGAACTACACTAATTAAACGAATTTTTCCGGCTGTATCATCTAGGGTTACAGGTGACAAATCATTTGCCAACACAGTAAAGTTAGGTGCTTTTTGCCCTACCTTAACCTCTTCTCCTACTAAGGTTACTGGGTTATTTTTAAATGTTACTTGAGCCATGATTGTAGCCTCCTTTTCAATAACTTTATCTTACTAAACTTCTTTAGGCTCTTGCAACTCATTTGCAAGTACAGGCACCTTTTTATATGTTACAATCTCTTTTTTATCGTACACTGCTTCATGCACCACGAGGGTATCAGCAATAAAGTCATGTAATGCTTGTTTTTTTGGCGTAAAAGCTACCACTAGATAAGGAAGGTTCATCGGAATGATAGATATTAGTCGTCCAATCCATTCTCTAAAAATAACCGTTCCCCAAGATGGTTTCGAACCGTCCTTTGCAATTACCTTTATACCAAAAATAATCTTACCTATTGTTTGAGACCATAATTTTGTCATTATAACAAAATACAGATAAAAAACAGTTGCTGTTAACAAGGTGTAAGGTGCATACCAAAAAGGATTATCAATATCCCAAGAAAACAGTCGGAAAATTGGTTTAAATAACAGCATTCCGACAGCTGATAAGATTAGGAGGTCAACAGTATATGCCCAAAAGCGAATCCAGAAACCAGCAAACTTATGCTCAAATTTCTCCGTTCGTTGTACAAGCACCTGCTGTTTGACAGGCTCACTATCTTGTACCTCTGGATGATGGTTTTCCGTCATGTTAATCCCTCCTATTCATTTCCATAAAGATACATCATTTTTGGTGCATTGTTATCAGTGATTAGCTTTGCAATCATTTGGGTTTCAATATCAACACCTAAGAATGATTGAGCTTTCATAGCAAATAATGAACTAAAGCTTGGGGAATATCCGTATTGGAATACTTCAGCATCCTCTAATTGATAGTCTGCTTTTATCGCTGCCACCGTATCTTCAAGGAAGCCATATTCATCCGCTAGACCTGCCTCAATAGCTTGTCTTCCATTTAAAATACGACCATCCGCAACCTTTTTTACTTCTTGCTCCGTCATATTCCGCCCTTCTTCTATGACATCTACAAATCCTTCGTAAGAGTCATCAATAATCTCTTGAAGCATTCCTCTTTCTGTTTCTGTCATGTCTCTAGTGGAGCTCATAATGTCTTTATATTGACCAGATTTAATCGTTACAAACTCTACACCATATTTCTCTGCAAGCTCCCCATAATTGACTCCTTGCATAATAACGCCGATAGATCCCGTCAACGTTTCCTTTGTTACAAAGATTTTGTCAGCGGGAGCTGATATGTAATATCCGCCTGACGCAGCCATACTTCCCATAGATACATAAATAGGCTTTTCTGTTTCTTGCTGTATTTCTACAAGCTTCCGATGAATTTCAGCGGATTCTACAACTCCTCCACCTGGAGTATTTACGGAAAGTACAATTGCACTAACTGAGTCATCTGCCTTCACTTGCTCCAGCTGTTGCATAAAAAATACGTGATTATATGTTTCAGATGCAAACAAGCCCGCACTGCCTGTATTTTGGATAGTTCCATCTACTGTTAACAATGCGATTCGATTGGACCCACTTCCCGGTTCTAATACTGTCTCATAAAACTCTGTTGCACTCGCACCAGCCATTTCATCCATTAAAGTTGCCCAGTCTGTGGAAAAGACACTTGAAAGCGTATTAACAAAAATTGACACGGTTAATAATATGAATGCCCCTAGTATGGCAAACCATCTTTTCATATTCATTTAATTTCCTCCTTTTCCCTGCATTATTTCATACGAAAATAGTGAGTAAATGTTTCAATAAATGATAAAATAAATTATATCTTTTTATAAAGGAGTAAAATATATGTCAACAAGAAACACAATCTATCTTTACACAAAAAACGATACAGAATCCCTTCAAAGGAAGAAAGAAGTAACTTCTTTAATCAAACAATATGGATTCGAAGTAGAAGAAGACCACAAAAATGCTTCTATTATCGTTAGCATCGGTACAGATGCCACATTCCTGCAAGCGGTAAGAAAAACAGAGTTTCGTCAAGATTGTCTCTATGCAGGAATTTCTCTTACAGATGCTCTTCATATGTATTGCGATTTTTACGTAGAGAATATTGAAGAAATGGCTGAGGCACTTTTAAATCAAAACATTGAAGTAAGAAAGTATCCAGTACTAGAGGTATCTGTAGATAAGCAGCCTAAATTCCTTTGTTTAAATGAATTTACCATTCGTTCCAACATCGTCAGAGCTTTCGACTTGGATGTTTATGTAGACGGAAAGAGATTTGAAAGATTCCGTGGAGATGGAATGGTTATTTCCACACCTACCGGTAGCTCTGGATACAATAAATCTTTAAATGGAGCAATTGTTGATCCACTGATCCCATGTATTCAGGTTGCTGAGATTGCCTCTGTAAATAATAACGAATTTAGAACATTAGGATCTTCTTTCATTCTAAGCGGCAATCGTGTACTTGATTTACACCTACCACCAGAGACAAATTCTTTTCCGTCTATGAGTACTGATAATGAAGCATTAAGCATCCAGCGTGTAGAATCAGTTTCTATTAAGCTAAGCGATGCTATAGTGAAAACTGTGAAGCTAAAAAATAATAGCTTTTGGGACAAGATCAAACGATCATTCTTATAAATCTCCTAAAGGGATTAACTTCTTCCTCCTATATTCCAATACTTTCGAGAATGTAAAAACAATCAGAGAAAGCCATATAAGGGAAAAGGAAAAGAACTCCATTTTACTGAATGACTCGTTATATAAAAAGATACCTACTAACAACATAATAGTTGGAGCTATATACTGAAAAAAACCAGACATATAAAGAGGCATGGTTTTTGTTCCCTTGGCAAAGAGAATAAGTGGTATAGCTGTAGCAGCACCAGTAAAAATTATTAATAAGATAGTCTTTGTATCACTTGTAAAGAATACTGCCTCATTGTTTATTAACAGATAACCAAAATACAGCAATGCCACAGGCAGGACAAATAATGTTTCGAGCGTTAGTCCCCTTATTGCGTCGATTGCAATATGCTTTTTGATTAAACCATAAAAAGCAAAGGTTGTTGCTAATGCGAGAGCAATCCAAGGTATTTCTTTATATGTAATAATAAGCAATACAACACCCAGACCCGCCATACTAACGGCAAGCTTCTGGGCCGGAGATAATGTTTCTTTTAAAAATAATATTCCTAGAACTACAGAAAATAATGGGTTGATATAGTAGCCAAGGCTAGCTTGGACAATATATTCCTCATTGACAGCGTATATATAGATAAACCAGTTTCCTGCAATTAAATAAGAGGCCAAAAAAAGGCTATAAAACGACTTCTTATTTTTCCTTAACTCCTGTAGATCACGTATAAGTACTCTCCAATTGCGTCCAATCAAAACGATAACCATTGTGAATACAAATGACCAGATGATGCGACCGGCTAATATCTCTTCATTTGATACGTGGGAAAGAGCCTTCCAATAAAGAGGCATAAATCCCCATAATGAATAAGCGATAATAACCGCTAAAATGCCATGCCGCTCTTCGGACTCCATCTAAACACCTCACTATTTTGAAAAACGAAATATTAAAATAATTATATGACTTTCTCAGTGTACAGTAAACAGGTTTGTTTCTTAAAAATTTTGCTGGGAGAGGAACAACAGCACCGATGAAGATTATCACTTCATCGGTGCTTTCATATTCTCTGTTTAAAACATCATAAAAGCCGGTAGAATAAATCTACCGGCTTTCCTTTAATGGTTAAGCTTTAAAGCCACCGCTCATTTGTTGTTGTGCTTGACGAACTAATCGCTTAGTAATTTCTCCGCCTACGGATCCGTTGGCACGCGATGTAGCTTCTCCACCAAGGTTAACACCAAATTCTTGTGCAATTTCGTATTTCATTTGATCAATTGCTTGTTGTACTCCTGGTACTAGAAGTTCATTGTTGTTTGGCATGTTTCTCACCTCCTTGTGAGATTAGAATGGTCTTTTGACCCTAATTTATGTACAAGAAGGAGAGGTATTTTTTGTTAAGATTAAAGGAAATCGTGAAATTCCTTTTCTTTTTTCTGAGGGAACGAGATGATTTCTCGTTTCTCTATTGCATCCTTTATCATCACATCATAATCCCTAAAACTCTCATAGTATTCGACCTTTTCAAGCTTAGGCTTCGTTTTTGGACAAGATGGAGTAAAGATTGTACAGCAATCTTCATATGGAAGGATTGATGTATCGTAAGTGCCAATATGACGCGCAATATCAATAATCTCTAGTTTGTCCATGCTGATAAGCGGTCTTAAGACAGGCGTTGTGGTAACTGCATTAATAGCTGTCAGGCTTTCTAAAGTTTGACTAGCTACCTGGCCTAAGCTCTCTCCAGTTACTATTCCAAGTGCTCCTATTTCTTCTCTCACTTGATCCGCAATCTTCAGCATTAATCTTCTTGTAGTTGTCATTGATACATTTTCAGGAATCTGCGCTTGTATACTTTGCTGGATTTCTGTAAAAGGTATGATATGAAGTCTAACAGTTGCACCAAATTGACTCAGTATATTAGCTAAATCCATCACTTTTTCCTTTGAACGTTCACTAGTAAATGGCGGGCTATGAAAATGAATTGCGTCTATTCTTACTCCTCGCTTCATTAACATATAACCTGCTACCGGACTATCTATTCCTCCAGAAAGCATGAGAAGTGATCGACCGTTAGATCCTAAAGGCATACCACCAGCACCCGGGATGACTTGAGCCATCATATACACTGCCTCACTTAACACTTCAATTCTTAGGTCAATATCTGGCTGCTTCATCTTCACCTTTAAAGAAGGATACGCTCTTAAGACATGAGTAGCAATATTCGCTTGCAACTCATAAGTATCCAAAGGAAATGACTTGTCCGTCCGTTTCACGGTAACTCGGAACGTTTGACCCTCTGTAGGTAGGTTCTCCATTATCTGAAGGGCTGTCTGCTTGATCGTGTCTAACTCTTTGTCGCAAGACGCCACTGGACTGAAGGATTGGATGCCAAATATATTTGGTAATCGTTTAATTAATTCTTCTATTTCGGCCTCCACCGTTGAAGTTAAGAACATACGATCACGTTCTGCCTGTATTTTTAAATTCGGTAAGTCTGCAAATGAAAATTTAATGTTATTTCTTAAATGATTGATAAACTGCTTTCTATTTCTTCCCTTTGTAGAAAGCTCGCCATATCTAACTAATATCTTTTCCCATTTCATCTATCTCTAGTCTCCTTTGATGACGCTCATCGCTTCTTTAAATATGTGTTTAAATTGCTCTATCTCATCCATTGTATTTTCGTGACTGACACTTAGTCTTATTACTCCGTTTATATACTCATCGGACAGATGCATCGCTTGTAATACATGACTTGTCTTTGTTTGTCTAGAGGAACAAGCACTACTAGTAGATACTATCACATCTTTTTCTTGCAGCGCATTGATTAGAACCTCACCCTTTATATTTCTTACCGACAACGTAAGGATGTGAGGAGCTCTCTGCTCAGGTGATATTATTTTTACATCCTTAAATTTCTGTAAAAATGGGATAAGCGAATTAGTCATATTCCACATTTTTAATTGATTTGCTTCCAATCCTTCATCCGCTAATCTCATTGCCTTTGCGGTACAAACAGCTAACGGAACGGGAGTGGTTCCACTTCTAATCCCACTTTCCTGTCCACCCCCAAAGATTATAGGCTCTACTTCTTTATTCTCAGCTAACGCTAGTAAGCCAGACCCCTTTAGTCCATGGATTTTATGAGAGGAAATAGTAAGCGCATCTATATCATATAGCTTAAAGTTTATAGGAAGTTTTCCGAAGCTCTGAACTGCATCTACATGAATTACCGCCCTACTCGCCTCTCTTGTTAGGCTAATAATTTTTTTAATTGGTTGTACGGCCCCAGTTTCATTGTTTATATGCATTACGCTAACCAAAACGGTATCTTCTCTTAGCAAGGAAGCAAATGCCTCTATGTCCACCACACCATCCTCGCCAACTGGAATCCATTCCACCTCGAAGCCTAGTGTAGATAATCTTCTTGCAGCCTCTAAAACCGAAGGATGTTCAATTTCGGAGACCAATATATGCCTACCTCTAGATCGGTACTTATTTGCAAGGCCAAAAATAGCGAGGTTATTTGATTCAGTTCCACCAGAGGTAAAATAGATTTTATTTTTGGCAGTCTTTAATATGGTAGCCGCTTGGCCTCTAGCTGTTTCTAAAAGTTCATTTGTTTTATGACCAAATAAATGGATGGAAGAGGGATTGGCCCAATATTGTTCATTTATCGCAACATATGTTTCCAATATTTCTTTGGAAGCCTTGGTTGTTGCACTGTTATCAAGATAAATCATTTTTTCACTCCTTCTTAGGTTATAATTCAAATGTTGAGTAGTGTCCTATCCTAATAAAGTACCGTTGATCTCCATTACAGGCATCGCTTTCCGCGGGCACGGCTCCAACTAACTTTTATCGTGCCATGTCACGATAAAAGTTGATTTTCCGCACGAGCTATTCCCGCTGGAGTCTGCCGCATACATAATTCAGAAATACATTTGCTTGATAGTGCACAAATCACCTTTCTATAACTACTTTCTAGTCAATTCAGGTATATAAAATATGTGATTTGGGCTATTTCATATAATTTGTATAAATACCCTCAACAAATATTATAGAACCTTTAAAAGGCATACGAGGATTTTGACTCGGAAAAAAACCACCTTCACTTTTCCATGTGAGGTGGTATTTTTCCGGTTAACATGTTCATTTTTCACTGTCGTATTATGTATGCCAAGCTGCCTCTTTTATCAGCTTTTCAATTTTCTTCAAGGCACCTGGCTCTACTTCCTCCACTGCTGTTGCAGCATCCTCTAATGCCTTTGCATAGCGCAATTGTCTGAATGCTTCCTCTGCTTCGAGCAGACGAGCGTGAACTTCAGGATTCGTTTTTCTATAACGATTACCATACTGAATAATTCTCTCTGTTAACTCTACATTTTCTAGCATTTCTTTTGCTTTTTGATGAACCTCTTCCATGCATGCTTCTGCTTTTACTAAATAACTATCCACCAATGTCATGTTTAGAGGCACCTCTTGAAGACTTTGCATAGCAATATAAATATGCTCTTCTGCTTCTTCTAATCGAACATCCATCTCTTCGGGAATCCCCGGAAGATTTGCCTTTTGAATCATTCGATCCGTTTCATGAAGCAATAACTTTAACTCGTCAAGCTTCTCTCTTGCCTTGTTTTCATCAATTCGCAGGTTTTTTAAACGATTTGCAAATCGGTCCTGCTCCTCATATAAACGATCTATTTCCTCTGCAATCTCATGTAGCTCTTCTTGCAAGCTGGAGTAAGCAGATTTTTCTTCCTGTACTCGTAATGAAAGAATAGAGAAACGCTTCTCAAGCTCCTCTAACTCCTTTAAGCAGCTTTGAGGGATTTCTGCCTCTTTCTCCGGAAGTCGATAGCTTTGCTGTACATATGCCGCTTCTTCACTTATTGCTCTAGTGACAGACGTCACCTCTTTTAGACGACTTTCTGTTTGAGCTTTATGAACGTCCACAAACTTCTTAGCTATCACTTCTTTTTCAAGCAAGTCATATAGTGTATCAATTTCATCCTTTATCTCTTCCACTCTAGCCAAAGGCCTTGCTACCTCTAACTGGACAATATCCGCCTTAAGCTCGATTAGCTCCTTCTCTAAAGAATCCAGCTTATTCGTCATTTCCAGATGCTGCAGATAATAAGAGCTCTCTTCCATCTCTCTCTGCCCGACACGCAATTCATGAATAGTAGCCGGAATTTTATGTTGCAACTCGGTTAGAAGGGTAGGAATTTGGTGAATCTTATGGAAGAATCTTTGAGCCTCGTCTTGTATAGATATAACGATTTCCCTAGCCTTTAAATAATTCCCTGTGTCAGTTAACTCATCAAATTGCTCAAACAGAGGGATAAAGGACTCGAGCTTTTCTTCTAATGGTCTTGCAGCTTCTCCAAAAGAATATTGGTGCGCTAGCAAAGTTTTCCTTGCTGAACGGTGCTGTTCTTTTAACTGTTCAATTTCTATCCTGTTTTTTTCCTCACTACCGATAAGCTCTTCTAATTCTTTCAAAATTCCATTCATTTTATCATCACAAGTGGAAATTAGAAAATGGAGCTCTTTTTCTATCTTAGAGGCTTTCATAAACATAAACTTATCCACACATTCCTCTGCATCAAACAAGAGGACGTCTATTTTAGACATATGGACATCCATAACTTCCGTCCAAGTATTACGCCATCTTTCAAACATCTCTTCTGTTTGCCCATTCATATTTAGTTGCTTGACCTTTGTCATCTCTTCTAAAATGGGTTTATTTTGAATTTGATGTTTTTCATGCTCTAACCTGGCGATCTCTGTTGTATGCTTTCTTCTTATAATAAACGCAATTACTGCAATTACTAAAAGTATAATGACTGCTGGGATGATATACTTCATCGTAAGCCCCCTGTTCCAAAATCAAAAAATACTATTTAATATCTTACTCTATATCTTACCATGCTTTTTATGTTATTGTTTCATAAAACATGATAAAAACTATGAAATTTGTCATAAAATATACTTCATACTCAAAAGGAGGTCAATATATGAAAAAAGATGGGCATATTCATACACCCTATTGTCCTCATGGTACACTAGATACCTTCCATCGATATATAGAAAAAGCAATTAAACATGGATTTGAGGAAATCACGTTCACAGAGCATGCCCCACTGCCAGCAGGATTCCTTGATCCAACCCCTCAAAAGGATAGTGGCATGGACCTCCAGCAATTAGAAAATTACATCTCCGATTTAGAACAGTTGAAAAAGCAATACAAACAAGATATTGTTATATCAACCGGTCTTGAGGTGGATTATATTTCTAATTTCGAAGAGGAAACTACTAAATTTCTAGATACTTATGGAAAATATTTGGATGATGCAATTCTATCGGTTCATTTTCTTTATTATCAGCAAAAATACGTATGTATTGATTACTCGAAGGAAACCTTCCTTGAGTTTGTTCAACTTACAAGTGAACCATTATCCGTCTATAAATTGTATTATAAAACAGTGATGGATTCAATAAAGAGTGAACTTGGAAAATATAAACCGAAAAGGATTGGACATATTACACTTGTTCATAAATTCCAATTAGCACTATCCGAGAAAATAAACGACGAGCAATATATTCGAGAAATCCTACAAGAATTAAAAAATAGCAATCTACAACTCGACCTAAATAGCGCCGGCCTTGCGAAGCCATATTGTAGAGAGAGCTATCCTCCTCTTCCCTTCGTCCACGAGGCACGAGCACTTGGGATTCCTATCATATTTGGTTCGGACGCCCATCAAGTTAAGGATTTACATCAATTTTATAAGCAATTTGAATGCTTATACTAGAATGGAGATGTATCAATGTTCACAAAATCAACTTACTCACAAGATTTATCCGCTAATTATACAATGCTTGCAAAACAGCTAGATGCACTTTTAACTGGCGAACCAAATGTCATTGCTAATTTAAGCAATGCTTCTGCACTGCTCAATCAGTTTTTTGATCAAATTAATTGGGTAGGCTTTTATTTGGTGGAAAATGGAGAGCTTGTCCTTGGACCATTCCAGGGCCTCCCTGCCTGCGTTCGGATTCCGCTTGGAAAAGGGGTATGTGGGACCTCTGCAGAAACACAGGAAACAATCATAGTTCCAGATGTCCACCAATTCCCTGGACATATAGCATGTGACGCTGCTTCTCAATCAGAAATTGTCTTACCAATCGTAAAAGACGGGGAATTAATAGGGGTCCTGGATATTGATAGCCCTATTAAAAATCGTTTCTCCCAAGAAGATGCAAAAGGACTGGGGCAATTTATTCAAGTGCTGATTAAGCACTTATAACTCCATAACAAGGAAAAGCTACTACACAAGGATTTACATGATCTTGGGTAGTAGCTTTTCTATTACCTGTTATATAGAAGAAAATGCATTTTCAAGGTCGTCTATAATATCCTTTACATTTTCCAATCCAACTGACAACCTTAACATACCGTCTGTGATGCCCATTGCGTTTCTTTCCTTCTCAGGCACGACAGAATGTGTCATGGTAGCAGGATGCTGTATTAATGTCTCAGCATCTCCTAAGCTTACAGCTATTTTAATAAGCTTCAACTTATTCATAAACTTTTGGGCTACCTCCACCCCGCCCTTGATGTTGAAAGATATTAATCCTCCCCCATTTTTCATTTGACGCCTAGCAATCTCATATTGTGGGCTCATAGGGTCAAACGGATAAAAGATACTATCCACCTTGTCCTGACCACTTAGATATCGAAAAACTTTTTCAGCATTCTCACTATGTCTGTCCATTCTTATATGAAGGGTTTTTAATCCTCTAATTAAAAGCCATGCATCAAATGGGGAAATAATCCCGCCAAAATCCTTTTGAACAGTTGATCTAATTTTTACCATTTCCTCTTTGTCTTTCCCTATCAAAAGACCAGCAATGACATCTCCATGACCATTAATATATTTTGTTGCACTGTGTAATACAAAATCTGCTCCTAAATCTAAAGGATTTTGAAGATATGGAGAAGAGAACGTGTTATCTACAACCACAGGGATATGATGCTTTTTTGCAATTTCGGTAATCATTTCAATATCCACAATTTCCATTGTAGGATTTATCGGTGTTTCTATATAAATACAAGCTGTATTAGGTTTGATTGCAGCTTCTACTTCTTCTTTTGAACTTAACGCCGCTAAATCATGAGAAATATTATACTTTTCCTCCATTATATTCAGTAAACCAAATGTACAGCCATAAATCCCTCTTGTACATAAGATATGATCTCCTGCCTTCGTCAAGTAAACTAATATAGTACTAACTGCGGCCATCCCAGAGCCAAAAGCCAGTGCCCCTTCACCGTGCTCTAACGCTGCCATTCTATCCTCTAATACCTGGACCGTTGGATTTCCTAGTCTTGAATATATTCCTCCCATTTCCTCTCCAGAAAATCTTTTTGCACCTTGTTCTGCATTTTCAAATGCATAGGTAGAGGTCTGGTACAACGGAACTGCTAAGCTATCTAAGTGTTTAGCTGTTTCATAACCTTCATGGATAATGACTGTCTCTTTTTCTACTATTTGTTTCTTCATACATACACTCCTTTGTAAACGCTTACATACAGTTTACACATTTAGCAGAAAAAAGAAAAGAAGCTCGCCTAAAGACGAGCACCTTCAAATATACACATCTGATTTTTTCCATTATTTTTAGCATCGTAAAGTGCAATATCTGTATTATGGAACAGATGATGATAATTGATAACTGTATCCTTTGACCAGCTAGCCAATCCGATAGATACTGTGACACTTGGTTCTGAATATAATGGAATAACCTCAAGCAGCTCCTTGCATTTATTAATACCTTCTTCCAGTGTCATGTTTGGGAAATATAAAGCCAGTTCTTCCCCTCCCCATCTAGCTCCGATACCGATATTCTCGACTTTTCGTTGGATTAGTGTGGCAATTTGCTGTAAGATTATATCTCCCGTTTGATGTCCATGTGTATCATTGATCTGTTTAAAATTATCAATATCCATTAACACAAATACTCCGTTTTGGTCCTTTCCAATGGATTGCTCTACATACTTGTCCAAATATATTCGAGCATACAAATTGGTCAAATGATCTCGATCCACCATCTCCTGAAGCTTCATTCTTAATGCAGCGTTACTAATGGCAAGTGACGAGTGCTGTATAAGTGATTGCATTAATTTAAAGCTATCAAAAGAAAAAAAGTAAGGTTCACTGTGCATCACAATACTAAAGCCTACAATTGTATCTTGCTCACGCAAGGGGATAGCTATTAACGAACGATAGCGTTGAGCTATGCTTGTGATTCTATTAAAGTCAGCAATAAATAAAGAATCCTTCTGCTTTTTAAAATGATTCCCTACATGCTGTATATACCTTTGCCCATCCAATGTATAGAAATATTCCGACCCGCTAAAAATTTGATATTCCTCGTTCTCTATAAAAACAAAACATACTTGTTCTGGGTGAAAGGATTTCATCAATTGGTTTGTTAGAAATTCAATCATTTCTTGTTTAGATAGGTTCATATTTAACTTTTGAGATGTTTCATTAATTAACTGTAAATCTGCTACTAGACGATGAGATTGAATATATAGCTTGGCATTCTCTAAAGCATTACCTGCTGTATTCGCGAGCATGGATATGAAGTCCTTCTGTCTAGTGGAAAACAGATAATCTAAAGGGGTAGCAACACGTAAGACCCCGTATATACCTTGTTTCCCTTTAATAGGGACATTCAAAAGACGGACGACTAAATCCTCTGCCAACTCTGAAGTGATTTCCCCAGACACGAAAGCTTCTACAGTAGCCGGTCTCTCGATTGTAAAATCAAAAAGTTTGTATGGAATAGAAGTTTTTCTGTCTTGATCATTTGATAAAATAAGCGTTGATTGGAAATTTGGGAAGGCATCCTTCACCGCAGATAATGTCCCTTCCAAAATATCCCCTATTTCCAAAGTTGAATAGAAAGTCTTTGTTATATTAAACAAATTCCTATACTGATGCTCCTGCTGAGAAAGATAGATAGAGGTTCTGATTGTCTTCACTAACTTAGTTACTAATGAAATGAATTCATTCAAATATGGTGTTTCTGTAAACTGTATCCACTTATCTGTTACTTCTAATGTTAGCAAGCCTAGTACCTCTGCGTTTTCTCGCAATAAAACAGAAACGGTCGGTCTAGAGGATTGCCCCACATGAATAAAAGCAATTTCCGCATAGTCCTTTTCAAAGAAGAAGCCCTCAATTTCTTTCAAAAGTATGATGTTTCTCTTCTGAAAGAAGGAGCTGTTCCAATTAACCTGTACAAAGGTATTTGTGTCATTAATATAATAATTTGCTTCATGTATATCGAAGAACTCTGCGAGCAAAACCCTTAAATCCTGAAACCATTTAGCACTTGATTCATGGCTAAATGAATATTCATTCCAAATGTCAAACATTCGGCTTTTTAACAGTAACAAGTTAACATCGCTTTCCATGTGGACACCTCAGTTTTTAAAAGAAATGATGCTTTTATCCCTATTCCCTCGTTATATCTATTTGACTATAAAATTTACTTTTTGTCAAATATATGAAGTTATTAATTCATAGGAAATCATTTACTTCCAATCTTATAGAAAATTCCTCCGTTTATTTGAAATCTCCTTTTAAATTTATTGACTTTCCTATTACCGAGAGATACAATAGACTTTGTGTAAAATAAACGCAGCAGTTGTATGGACTAGTTTGTTCATTTTGTTCCTCTACTCACGTAGATGGTGTATCCCGTAACCCTTTGGCTGCAAGGGCGATGATGCATGAAAATGAAATGGCTTCTAGACTGAATACATCTGGTCTTATTTTACAACAAAATAAAACCAATAAAAAGGAGGAGTCATTCATGGCTCGCTATACAGGTCCATCTTGGAAAATTTCACGTCGTCTTGGTATCTCACTAAGCGGTACTGGTAAAGAATTAGAAAAACGCCCATACGCACCAGGACAACACGGTCCTAACCAACGTAAAAAATTGACTGAATATGGTCAACAATTACAAGAAAAACAAAAACTTCGTCATACTTATGGTGTAAACGAACGTCAATTCCGTAACTTATTTGATAAAGCTGGTAAAATGCAAGGTAAACACGGTGAAAACTTCATGATCCTTCTTGAAACTCGCCTTGACAACCTAGTTTACCGTTTAGGTCTTGCTCGTACTCGTCGTGGAGCTCGTCAATTAGTAAACCACGGTCACGTTTTAGTAGACGGAAAACGCGTAGATATCCCATCTTACAGCGTAAAACCAGGTCAAGAGATCTCTCTTCGTGAAAAATCTCAAAACCTTGCAGTAGTTGGAGAAGCTATTGAAGTGAACAACTTCGTTCCTGAATACCTTTCTTTCGACGCTGACAAAAAAGTTGGTACATTCGTACGCCTTCCAGAGCGCAGCGAATTATCTGCTGAAATTAACGAAGCTCTAATCGTTGAGTTCTACTCTCGTTAATTAAATTGCTCTGCAAAGAGTGATATTAAAAGCCTTACAAGCCCTGATATTAAAGGGTTTGTAAGGCTTTTTTAATATTATTAAATACGCATTAAGGTTTATTAAAATGTGTTAATTTGGGGGCAGTTTGGGGGCGTTTTTTAGGTGTCTTCTTAATAGCAATCTAAGTTGTTATTGCTTTGCCTATATTAAATTAAATCTGTATAAATTCACTATATCATCTTCTCCGAAACTCTATTTTCTAGAGTTGTTTACAACCCAAGCCATTTTTATCTTCTTGTACTAACGCCCCCGTTAGTTCAATAAGTATATCTTGGTAATTCATTTATAATATATCGGTAACCTTGATGTCCTAATAACATTCCCATCCTCAAGCGTCACTTCTGTGTAAATGACGAAATATGGTCTAAACGTAGAATTCCCAGAAATCTTATGTTTATTTATGATTTTGTTAATAGTATCATTTGTATAGACCCAACCATCCTTAGAATCAGTATCAGTAAATACTAAAATTTTGCCTTCGTCCGACTCCATTCTTAATGTATAGAAGTCTACTTTCTTAGCATTCTCATAATCTAATAATTCGATTTGAAAATACTCATCATTAATCACATACCAATCATCTTTAATGACATGATTCGAATGAATCTTATAAACCTCTTCTAAATTATAGAATGAATTATTATAATCATCTAGTCTGGCAATGGATGACCATCGAACCATTTCTAAATTCTTAGTCAGTTCGCCAAACTCAGTTATCTTATTTGAATAATCTTCCTCTAAACTGCTTATTTCTTCATCTTTATCAGCGAGCAGTTTATTCAATTGTGAAACCTCACTAGTTAATTGTTCTTTTTCTGCATGAATCTGAACTAATTCTTTATTAGAGTACCCTGAAATTAACAGTAACGTGAATAAAAGCATTCCTATGAATATTTTTTTATTCATTCATGTACCACTCCTAATAAGCGTTTATAAGATAACAGATCACCAATACCAAAAGAACCTAGTTCTTCCACAAAAAACACCCCTTTTGTTCAACGAATTTACATATATTAACTTATTCAATACAATCGCAAAAAATCCTTCTTCTTAAACTAAACTGCCCCGTTAGCAGCATAGCAAAAAAGAGCTGATCACACAGCCCTTGATATTGTAGTAAAGCACCCGTTTGTTTAAGTATGTTGTTTCACAAAAGCACTCCAACTATTAACGCAATTTAATCTCTTAACCCTATTTGTTATTTAATAACTTTTCCACTTTCTTTTCTAATTCTTCAATTTTAATTGCCAGTTTTATGAAAATTGTAATTAACACCGCTAACAGAAATGCAATAAAAATAATTAAAGCCCATATATTTTCTACGATGAGATTGAGGAAGAAAATAGCAAAAATCCAACAGATAACAATACAAACAAAAAATACACCAATAAATTCTTTCAATTTTAAATCCCCCTCATCCTTATTTCACTAAAGCCCCCGTTAGTGAAATTTTTAAAAAGGTTTGACCACCATTAAATACAAAATAAGAAGGGGAATTATCGTTGATATTATCCCAATAACATCCCAAGTTCTAGAGACTTTTTTATAATCAATTTTATTGAATTCTTCTCCACTATATTTAATCATTTTTCTTTGCAGGGGTAACAATAGAGTAATCCATATCACTCCTGTAATTGTAAATAAAGCTAAGGAAACTGTTAACCAGTTTATTTCATCAAGAGAATAATTACTTTTTATCGCTAATAAAAACCCAGAAATTAGTAAAGTGATAATACTGGGTAAAGTAAACACATAGTCAGCAACCATAATATTCTTTGCTG